>JBFMBG010000039.1:0-29316 GCA_040755215.1 Bacillota bacterium
TATGAGGTGCATATCAATTGTTATCCTGGGAAAATATAATTAATCTCTTACCCGTAGGAATAATTTTATTAAAAAATAAAAAAGTAATTGCCGTTAACCACTATGCTCTCAAGCTCTTCAAGTGTGACCATGCCGCTAAAATAGAAGAGTTCCTCCGTGACCAAGGCTATGCAACTAGTTTCTTACCTGGAAGCAAATACCCGTTTGTAAACAAACTTGTTTTATATGATAGAATTATTGCCATTAATAACTTAGAAATTGGTCACAAAGAAATAGACATGGTCATTATTTTATTAGATATCTCAGACTGGGAATTTTACTGGCGCGAACTAGATAAACAAAGAGAGATAATTAATGAGTTGGAAGATATATTTAATTCCTCATATGATGAAATTTTTGTTATAGATGGAAAAGGGATCACAAAACGTATTAATAAAGTGGGAGAGACGTATTACGGTGTCCCAGTTGAACAAATGATTGGGAAAAACATTATTGAGCTGGAAAAAGAAGGATACTTTACCCCCTCCGTCACCCGGCTGGTTTTCCAGGAAAAGAAACGGGTCACCATCACCCAGAAGACGAAAAGCGGGAAGCATCTGATCGTCACCGGTAACCCGATCTTCAACGAAAACGGGGAAATCGTCCGGGTGGTGGTCAATTCCCGGGACGTTTCCGAGTTGCTGAACCTCCGCAAGCAACTGGAAGACACCGAGCAGTTGGTGGAGAGCTACCGCCAGCAGTTGCTGAAGCTGAGCAGGGAAAAAATCCAGAGCCACGAGGTGGTCGCCCGGAGCCCGCAGATGAAGCGGGTGCTGGAGATGGTGGATAAGGTCGCCCAGGTGGATTCAACGGTCTTGATCATGGGGGAATCGGGCGTCGGGAAAGGGGTCGTCGCCTCGCGGCTGCATAAGCTGAGCAGGCGCGCCGGCGGTCCTTTTATCACGATCAACTGCGGGGCAATCCCGGAACAGCTTCTGGAATCGGAACTGTTCGGCTACGAGGGCGGGGCGTTCACCGGGGCGCGCAAGGAAGGCAAAAAAGGGCTTTTAGAGCTCGCCAACGGGGGCACGGTTTTTCTCGACGAGATTACGGACCTCCCTTTGAGCCTGCAGGTTAAGTTACTGCAGGTCATCCAGGAGAAAAAGTTAATTCGCGTCGGGGGAAACAAATACGTCGACGTGGACATCCGCTTCGTCGCCGCCACGAACCGGGACATTCAGCGCATGGTGGCCGAAGGATCTTTTCGCGAAGATCTGTATTACCGCCTCAACGTGATCCCGGTCATCATCCCGCCGCTGCGCTACCGGCAGGAGGATATTCCCGCGCTCATCGAGCATTTTTTGGGCCAGCTGAACGCCAGGTACGAAACGGGCAAGAAATTTTCTGCCGAGGCCCTGGAAATCTTAAAAAACTACCACTGGCCGGGCAACGTCCGGGAGCTGGAGAACCTGGCAGAAAGGCTTTTGGTTACCACGGAGGGGAGCGAGATCGGTGTCGGCCACCTGCCGGAATACATCTTCGAAGGAAAAAGCCGCTCCCCCAACCGGGTTTACATACTGGACATCTGTCCCTTGAAAGATGCCATGGAGGAACTGGAAAAGCAGCTGGTCGCCATGGCCTACGCCCGCCTGAAAAATACCTACAAAGTCGCCGACGCGCTGGCCATCAACCAGTCCACGGTGGTGCGCAAAATCCAAAAGTACCAGCTCGTCCCCTCCCCCGACCGGCGGCGGGGAAGGCGGGCCAAAGAAAAAAAAAGATAGTTGACAGGTATTTATTTTCCCCTTTATAATTACAGTAGAACAGAGATATTGCAAACACTGTTTGCAGGAAACCGGTTTTACTGTAATTTTAACAGGGGGGTTAGCGATGGGAAAAGTAATCGGCAACGTGATGGTTCAAAAGCGCGGCGTGATCAGCCTGGGACTGTTAAAAGAACACATGCCGCTTAACGACGGGGATATCTTTCAGGTCCAGTTAGAAGATAGCAAGATCGTTCTTGTTCCAATGAAGCTTATTCCGGCGGAGCAGGCCTGGTTTTGGACCAGGGAGTGGCAAGCCGGGGAAAAAGAAGCAGATGAGGACATCGCGGCCGGGAGGGTGAAAACGTTTGATCGCATAGACGACCTCCTGGAGGAACTGGAGCAATGAAATTCCAGAGGACCGAGCGATTCAAGCGCATGTACAGGCAGTTGGGTACAGATCAGCAAAAAGCCATTCAAAAAGCGCTGCGCCTGCTGGCGGAAAATATGCACCATCCCTCCTTGAGAGTCAAACGGGTCCAGGGCACAAAGGGGATCTGGGAGGCCAGTGCCACAATGGCTTTACGGATCACGTTTCAATGGGAAAAAAACTTAATTATTTTAAGAAACTGTGGAGAACATGACGAAACCTTAAAAAACCCATAGACAATCACAAATACTTGCGCATGTGGGCCAGGGCCGCCTTTTCCAGCCGGGATACCTGCGCCTGGGAAATGCCGATTTCCTCGGCCACCTCCATCTGGGTCTTCCCTTCGTAAAAACGCAAAGTAAGGATGAGCTTTTCCCGTTCGCTCAACTTGTTCAGGGCGTCTTTAATGGCGATGTCTTCCAGCCAGCGCTGGTCGTGGTTCTTTTCGTCGCTGACCTGGTCCATGACAAAAATGGGGTCACCGCCGTCGTGGTAAATGGGCTCAAACAAAGAAACGGGGTCCTGGATGGCGTCCAGGGCAAAAACAATTTCTTCCCGGGGAAGGTTTAATTCGTTGGCGATTTCATTAACGGACGGCTCCCGGGAATACTTATTAATGAGGTTCTCCCTTACCTGGAGAGCTTTATAGGCCATATCCCTTAGTGAGCGGCTGACGCGCAAGGAGTTGTTATCGCGCAGGTGGCGGCGGATTTCACCGATGATCATGGGGACGGCGTAGGTGGAAAACTTTACATTTTGCGTGAGGTCGAAGTTATCGATGGCCTTAATGAGGCCGATGCAGCCGACCTGAAACAGGTCGTCCACGTACTCGCCGCGGTTGGCGAAGCGCTGGATGACGCTTAAAACCAGGCGCAAATTGCCGTTGATTAATTGCGTCCGGGCAGAGGTATCGCCGTTTTTCAGGGCCTGGAAGAGCTTGCGCATTTGCGCGTTGGTCAGGACGGGGAGCTTTGATGTGTTGACGCCGCAAATCTCCACCTTGTTGACCAGCATGGAATACCTCCACCTTCCCGAAAGATGCGCTTGCCGACTTGCCGTAATCTCATTATTGCCGCCGGGCAAACACTTTATACATGGGCAGGCAGAGGGCAAAACGAAGAAAATAGTTCCGTTCCTCCCCCTGTTCTCTATTCACCTCTGTATTCTGATGTCTTTGCAATCCCTTTGTGCCTTTGTGCCTCTGTGCCTTTTTGCCTTTTACATTTTACTCCATCCGGTGGATTTCCCTCTTCAGCCGCTTGATGATCCGCTTCTCCAGGCGGGAAATATAAGACTGGGAAATCCCCAGCAGGTCGGCCACCTCCTTTTGCGTTTTTTCCACCCCGGTCTTTAAGCCGAAACGGAGCTCCATGATCAGCCGCTCGCGGCCGCTTAATTTTTGCAGGGCAACGTAAAGGAGCTTTTTATCCACTTCCTCTTCAATATATTTGTAGGTGACGTCGTTGTCCGTGCCCAGCACGTCGGACAAGAGCAGCTCGTTGCCGTCCCAGTCGGTATTGAGCGGCTCGTCGAAAGATACCTCGGAACGGGTTTTGCTGTTCCGGCGCAGATACATCAAAATTTCATTTTCAATGCACCGGGAGGCATAGGTGGCCAGCTTGATTTTTTTCGCCGGATCGAAAGTATTGACCGCCTTGATCAGGCCAATCGTGCCGATGGAAACCAGGTCCTCGATGCTCACCCCGGTGTTTTCAAACTTGCGGGCGATGTAGACCACCAGACGCAGGTTTCTTTCGATCAGTACCGGGCGCACGGCGCCGTCCCCGGCCTCCAGCTTGTCGATTAAATAGCATTCTTCGTCGTTGGAAAGGGGCGGCGGCAGGGCTTCGCTGCTGCCGACGTAATGAATTTCCGGACAAAAGCCCAACCGCCCCAATATTTTAAGGGCATAAAGGCGTAAAACTAATTTCAACCGCCATATTTTCAACATTCCCCCAAACCCCCTCAAATCAGTCGCCGGTCGTCAGATGTCGGACGTCGGACACCGGACGGCTGAAAATAATAACCAGGCCAGTCAAGACACAACGTTACAGGGACGGAGGTCTAATTCTTTGCTTTACGCGGCTTCTAATAATGCCGGATGGAGAAGCGCCCGGTAATTTTCCCCGGAATGCAAACGGTGCCGGTAAATCCCCACGATTACCTTTTGGGCTTTAATCTTTCGGGAGCCCTGCTCTATTTCCACCACGTCGGGGCGGAGGCCGGCCAGCAGCCCGTGCTGCTGGCCCAGGGATTGAAACGGAATAACCCGAAAGCGGGCCGCCCAAGGGGTATTGGTTAAATCAGCCAGCAGCCGGGTGTAATCGAGCTGGTTTTCCTCAAAAGTTTTTTGGATTTCCGCCGGCAAAACCGCCTTCACCGCTTCGTATTCAACCACGATTACCGGATCGCCGGTCAAAGGATCAACCAGGCTGTTCCCGGTATCCACCAAAGCATCCACATCCACCCGCCGGCCGAAAAAACTGATGGCGATCTTGAAACGCCGCTGCTGCCAACGCCTCCGGAGCACCCAAGCGCCCAGGCGATAAGCTGTCCAACCGAAAAGCAGGGTGAGCAAAACACCCGACCAGAAGTGGCGGCCGATGACCGCCGGGATTTCCTTCATTTCCCTGAAAAAACCGGCATTTGTGTGCAGCAGGTAGGTAAATCCCAGGACCATGCCGCCGAGCGCAAAAGAGGAAACGTAAAAGAAGCCCACACAGGCGGCCAGGGCCCGCCAGGACAGGGGGGCGAAGGCAGCCAGCACCATCAGGACAGAAAAAAGCAATTTGCAGGGAAGACTGAACAAAAAACCGGTTCCCGGCAGGAAAGTCAACAAGGAATACAGGCTGCCCAGGCCCGCGGCCAGCGCCAGCCGGAAAGCGCAAGTGCGCGCGTTGCTCAGGCGGCCCGCCGACCACAGGATAAGGTAATTCATAAGCAGGTTGCCTAAAAAAACCTGGTCGAGGTAAACCACGTACCCAGCCACGGGCGCCAACCCCAAAAAAGCCGGTCGGATAATTCCCCTACCATTATATGGCCGGCTTAATCACTATATGACAATACTACAAATGCTTAGCACTAGTCAATGTTATATTTGTCATAATATGGTACCAAAGGGAATTTTATTCTGAGGTATTTCGAGGAGGAACCAGGCAAGAGGGGAAACTTAAATATTCAATGAGCTTAGGACAACGCAAGCCCCGGCGGTTTAACTGATTGCTAAAAGGGGGCGACAACGCGAAAGGTATAACCTGCGGACATGACATGGGAAGAACGGATGGGTTGCCGCGGGGAGGCAAAAAAGCGGGTAATTACCGTCAGCCAAAAAGGCCGGGAGGCACGCATCATCCCATCATCCGCAAAGGCGCAAAACACGCCCCCGCCCTCCCGGCCCCGGCACTTAAGCCCTCTTTGCCCGTCACCTGTTCGAAGGGGGCCACGCAGTGCTCAGCCAGGTGCCGGGCCCGCCTGGAGCACCGGGGCGACGCTGAACACATTAACTTTGCAAACCTGCCTACCGGCGCCGTAAGAAGGCCGGAATATCCAGTTCGTCGTGGTTGGAAAAGGACTTAATCTCCAGTTCCGTTTTCGGGCGTTCCTTGCGGATCGTCCGCTGGTCGAATCCCGTGGCAATCACGGTAACCCGCACCATCTCTTCCATGGTTTCGTCAATTACCGCCCCGAAAATAATGTTGGCTTCGGGGTCGGCGGCCTGGGCGATAATTTCCGCCGCTTCGTTCACTTCAAAGAGGCCCAGGGAGGTCCCCCCGGTAATATTTAACAGGACACCCTTCGCTCCCTCGATGGACGTTTCTAAAAGAGGGCTGGAAATGGCCATTTTGGCCGCCTCCGCGGCCCGGCCCTCGCCGCTGGCCACGCCAATCCCCATTAAAGCAGAACCCGTATCCTTCATGATCGTCTTCACGTCGGCAAAATCAAGGTTAATCAGCCCGGGTACCGCAATCAGGTCGGAGATGCCCTGCACCCCCTGGCGTAAAACGTCGTCGGCGATGCGGAACGCCTCGATGATGGAGGTGTGCTTATCAATCACCTGCAACAAACGGTCGTTGGGAATGGTAATCAGCGTGTCCACCTTGCCCTTTAAGTTCTGGATGCCCGTCTCCGCCTGGCTCATCCGCTTGCGGCCCTCAAACGTGAAGGGCTTTGTGACCACGCCGACCGTCAGGGCGCCGACCTCTTTCGCCACTTCGGCCACCACCGGCGCCCCCCCGGTGCCGGTTCCTCCGCCCATCCCGGCCGTGACAAAAACCATGTCCGCCCCTTTGAGAGCCTGCAAGATCTCGTCCCGGCTCTCTTCGGCGGCCTTTTGGCCGATCTCGGGGATGCCCCCGGAACCAAGCCCTTTCGTCAACTTGGCCCCGATCTGGATTTTCAGGTTGCTCTGCACCAGCTGCAAAGCCTGGGCATCCGTATTTACGGCAATAAATTCCACCCCTCTTAAACCGGCCTGAATCATCCTGTTGACGGCATTATTTCCCCCGCCGCCGACACCGATAACTTTAATGCTGGCAAACTGATCGTTTTCCAGTTCAAAGTCGAGCACGTCAAAATTCCCCCCGTTTCTCAATTTTGTTCGCCTGCCGTTAACCCCACGCTCGCGCACCAGATGGGATCGGGAGCGGTTCCGGCGGGAAATCTATTGACCCGGGGAGTTCCCACCCGCACGGCAGTGCCGAAGTACTCCGCCGCCGCCTCCGGCAGCCCTTTCAGCAGGGCGCCCCCGCCCGTCAAAACAATCCCGCAGGGTAAAAGGTTATTGCGCACAATCTTCTCTTTCAACATGGCAAACATCTCTTCTATCCTGGCCCGGATTATCCCGACCGCCCCTTTATATTCCGGGCCGCCGTTTAACCCGACTTGCTTTTTCAGGCTTTCCGCCGAAGCCAGGGAAGTACCCAGGCCGATGGCGAGATCGGAGGTGACGTGGGCGCTGCCCACGGGAAGAACGTCCATTTGGAGAAGGACCCCGTTTCGAAAAACAGCCACGCCCGTGGTGCTGCTCCCCAGGTCAAAGAGCGCAACCCCCAGTTGCTTCTCCGTCTCTCCCAGCGTAACCCCGGCGGCGGCCAGGACGTTAACCGTCAGCCGCGCTACCCTGATCCCCAGTATATCTAAAAAAGAAGTCAATTGATCAATTAACTCCCGATCGGCGGTAACCACCTTCGCCCTGCACTCCAGGCAGCCGCTAACCAGGCCGATGGGAAGCTTTGCCGTAACCAGGCCGTCCAGCCAAAACTCCTGGGGGACAACCTGAATTACCCGGCGGCCGGCGGGCAACTGTAAATTCCCGGCCATTTTTAACAGACTTTCCGGATCTTTTCTGTAGATCTCCCGCTTTTCTTTAAAAACTATCCTTGCCTGCCCGTCAAATACCTGGACGCCCCATCCGGATATCCCCAAAGAAACCCTCTTTATCTTCGCCCGGGAAACGCCGGCGGCCTGGGCCAACGCTTCGGCAACGGAACGGGCGGCCGCCCGCGGGTCATATATTTCTCCCGGCGAGATCCCCGCCGCAACGCTGACGCCTGCGCCGGTGATCAGGCCCGGCCGGCGGGCACGGGCGACCACGACCTTGATCAGCGCGCTGCCCACGTCCAGACCGGCCACCACATCCGCCTCTTTCCGGATCGCGCCGCACCTCCCGATGCTTTAAATATTCAACAAAAAGGTTAATTTCACCTTTTCTTCCGCGCTTATTTTTTCAACAGGTGGCGCCGGATGATGGCCAGGTTTTGAAACAAACGCACACCGAAGGCGACCACCGCCGCCAGGTACAGGTCGATGCCCAGGCGCTCGCCGGCAAAAGCCAGGCCGGCGGCCAAAAGCGCGTTGCTGAAAAACCCGGTAATAAAAATGGTGTTGTCAAAAGTATCCTCCATCCCGGCCCGGATCCCCCCGAAAATTGAATCCAGGGCGGCCAGGGCCGCCACCGACAGGTACTTCGCGTAGGCGCCGGGGAGCAGCAGCGGAACATTCAAGCCGATCAGCACACCCAGGGCTAAACCAAATAGGGCCAACCAGAATCCCAACCACATAGTTTCCCTTCACCTGCTTTGCACTGGTTTCGCGTAAGTATGCTGGCGCGTACCGGTATAGGCGGGCACCGTTAATTTATCGTGCGGCTGGATTTCTACGCGTACGCCCAGATCTTTTAAATATTCGACCACCCCGCCGGGGATGCTCACAGCAGCCTGCAGGTGGTCGGTCTTCCCGATGGCCAGAACGTGATACGGCGGCACTATCCGGGTAAGGTTAACGTTGATAAAGGGGGCGGCAAACCGTATTTCGCTGGTGGCCACAATCCTCTGCCCGTTAATCGAGACGGCCTCCGCGCCGGCGCCGCGCAACTCATTGACTATGCGCAGCAAATCCTCGTCGCGGATCACGTATAAACTGGCCGGCCTGCCGGTTTTCAGCAGCAGGGGAGGGTTGTCCAGGGTAATTTCAATCCCGGGTCCGCTTACCGCCGTCAGGCCGGCGGCGATCTTTGCCTTCGTCAGCTCGCCCGCCATCGCCGCCAGCGCTTGCTGCTGCCCCTTGGTGGCCTGGCGGAGCTTTGCCTCCAGGTCGCTCACTTCGCTCTGCAGCCGGGATATTTCCGCATCCAGCTGGTGCAGTTCCGTGGCCAGTTCCTGGGCCCTCCCGGCGGGCACGCCCTGCTCGATCCGGCTGGATACCCGAAACTGGAAGGTCAGCAGCAACCCCGTAACCAGCGCAACCAGGGTGATGGAGATGTACGTGGGCCACCGCACCGGTGCTCCCTCCCGAAAATAGATGATGGTGTCGCAAAATGGCATGGGGATCTTTTCAGGAACGCCCCTTACGAGGGGCTTTCCTGCCCGTCCGCCGGGGCGGCTACCGGGGCGGCGTAATCAAACCTGATGCTCCCGGCGTAAGCGGGAATTGTCAGGTTATCGACCCGCCGCACCGCCACCTGGATGCCCCAAAATTTCAGCTGTTCGATTATGCCCCCCCGCATTTGCAGAGAATTAATCATGTTATCTTGATTCCCAATCGCGCTGATCACAAAAGGCGGGGTCAGCCGGTAGCTTTTATTGGTCAGGATAGTCGGGCCGACACAGCGGATTTCGCTGGTGGCCAGCAGGCGCTGGCCGTTAATGGCCAGGGCTTCCGCGCCGGCGGCCCGCAGCTCATTCAGAACGTTTAAGACATCCTCGTCGTGCAATACATATAAGTTGGGGTTTTCGCCCGGCTGGATAACCAGGTTGCTGTCGTTTAAAGTTACTTCCACGCCCGGCCCGGAAACGGCCATCAAGCCGGCCTCAATGCGCGCCTTATCCAGTTCTTCCTTTAAAGGGCCCAACTGCTGGCCGGCGGCGATCCGGTCCAGCTGGGCGCGCAATTCACCGACCCGCTTTTTTAAAGCGTCCCGTTCCTGCCGCGACTGATTCACCTGCTCAGCCAGGGCCTGTTTTTGCTGGACCGCAGGGGAGCGGACCACGTCCCTGGTAATCCGGAATTGAAATGTCAATAAAAGACTGATCGCCAGCCCCGCCAAAAACAGGACGAAGTGATAACTTTTCAACGTCACCCGCAACGGCGCTTCCCTCCAAAATGTCATTTGAGCTTAACTACCGGCGAACCGGGCAGGGAAAGGTCGATGTAAGCGATCTGCTTGCCCTGCAGTTCTTTTAATACCTGCACCAGGAGCGCGCCTTTTTTCGGCACGTTTTCAGGGTAACCCAGGTGGCACTGGATTCCCTGCAGGGTATACAGGGTGACCCGGCCGTTTTTATCCAGGCCGGCTTCCGACAAATTATCCACCAGTTCGGCGGGAAGGTTTTGAATTACCCCCAAAACAACGGCCAGGTTCTGATCCGGGATGGGCTGACCAGCCGGCGGGACCGCCGCCGTTATGCCGGTAACCACCGGCAGGCCCTTTTCACCGGCCCGGGCCTTGCGCAGGTAAACCCCGTCCCCGTCGACGGCAATAAATCCGTCTTTAACCGGCAGAAGAGCAACGGGTTTTCTTTCGATTACCTTGATCACGATCCGCCCGGGGAAATCCCGGCGTACTTCAGCCTCCTTGACCACCGGCAACATCTGGATTTGGGCGGCGGCCCGGCGCAAGTTAACCTTAAATATATTGGCGCCGGCGGTTATCCCCGATTGAGCGATAACTTTTTCGGGGGTTAATTCCTGATTGCCCTCTACCCTGATCTCCCGGACGGCAAATAAGGGAGAAACCAAAAGAACAAACGCCGCCAGGGGAATAACCAAAATAAAAAAAATTGACTCGGCGAGATTCAGCTTCTGTTTTCCCATATTGTTCCCTGTTTAAGCGCAAATCCCTCAGCCATTTTTATCCATAACCACCTTATAATTATATCAATTAGTCAAATGCTTGTCCAAGGGAAAAATATATAATCAGTCAAACAGGCCTAAAGGGAGGAGAGGCACCCGGTGAAAGCAGTGCCTTTGTGCCTTCAGCTCCTGATCCGCATAATCCGGGCACCCAGGGAGTTGTATTTCTGCTCGATCCGCTCGTAGCCGCGGTCGACGTGTTCGACCCCTTCCAACAAGGTGCCGCCTTCGGCCGCCAGGCCCGCCAGCACTAGGGCCGCCCCGGCGCGCAAGTCGCTGGCTTCCACCGGCGCCCCTTGCAGCTTCTTTTTTCCCTTGATAATAGCCGTCTGGCCCTCCACCTTGATTTCCGCGCCCATCCGCCGCAGTTCGCTGACGTGCTTAAACCTGTTTTCGAAAATTGTCTCCGTAACTATGCTGGTGCCCTCCGCCAGGGCCAGCAAAGCCATCATCTGCGGCTGCAGGTCGGTCGGAAAGCCCGGGTGAGGCATGGTCTTCAAATCAACGGCCTGCGGTCTTTCCGGACCCCGGACGCGGACGCAGTCGTCGCCCGTTTCGATTTGGGCCCCGGTTTCGGTGAGTTTCGCCAGCAAAGCCCTTAAATGCTCGGGGATGACGTTGGTGACCGTTACCTCCCCGCCCGCAATGGCCGCCGCGATCAGGTAGGTGCCCGCCTCGATCCGGTCCGGGATAATCTGGTGCTCGGCGGGGCGCAATTCGGTAACCCCCTCGATTCTGATCAGGTCCGTGCCGGCCCCGGTAATTTTTGCCCCGAGGCAATTTAGAAAATTCTGCAGATCGACCACCTCCGGCTCCCGGGCGGCATTTCTAATCACCGTCACGCCTCGGGCCAGAACGGCGGCCATCATGATGTTCTCCGTGGCCCCTACGCTGGGAAAGTCCAGCTGAATCTCCGCACCGGTCAACCTTTTCGTCCGGGCGGTGATGTAGCCGAATGCTTCGTCTATTTCCACCCCTAAAGCGCGCAGCCCCTTTAAATGGAGGTTCATGGGCCGGGAGCCGATGTTGCACCCTCCCGGCTGGGAGATTTTCGCTTCGCGAAAACGGCCCAGCAGGGGGCCCAAGACCAGATTCGAAGCCCGCATCCGCCGCATCAGGACTTCTTCTACTTCCACTGAATAAACGTCTGTGGCGTCAACCGTAATATTGGTGCCGTTCCGGGAAACTTTCGCCCCCAGCGAGGACAACACGTCGCACATGGTGGTTATATCCTGCAAGCGGGGTACGTCTTTAATCACGCTCCGCCCCGGGCACAGCAGGCAGGCCGCCAAAACAGGCAGGCCGGCGTTTTTGCTCCCGTTCACCCGCGCCGTGCCGGTAAGACGCGTTCCCCCTAAAATCATCAGCTTATCCACGGCAGACCACACCTTTCGCCCGATCCCTAATCCTCGCCTAAAATGCGCACCTCCGGCTCCAGTTCGATTGCAAATTTTTGCCAGACGAGCGATTTTACCTGTTCAAGCAAAGTTAACACGTCGCGGGCGGTTGCGTTCCCCAGGTTGACGATAAAGTTTGCGTGCACGCCGGAGACGGCCGCGCCCCCGGCGCGCATTCCTTTCGCGCCGGCCTGTTCGATCAAAAAGCCGGCGCTGAATCCCGGGGGATTTTTAAAAACGCTTCCGGCGCTGGGCTGCCCGAGGGGCTGGGATTTTTTCCGCCTGTTGAAAATGCCTTGCGCCTCCGCCCGGATGGCGTCCCGGTCGCGGTGCGTCCCCCGAAAAGTCGCCGCCAGGACAATCAGTTTACTATCTTGTAAACTACTTGTCCGGTAGCCAAAACCGAGGCCGGCGCCCGCCCGTCGGGTGAGCCGGCCCGTTTCATCCATCAATTCAACTTCCTCGCAAAGATCGCCGATTGCTTTTCCGAACGCCCCGGCGTTCATTACCACGGCACCCCCGACCGACCCCGGGATGCCGGTTAGAAATTCAAAGCCGCCAAGGCCGGCGTCCTGCGCCGCCACGGTTAAGCGGGCCAGGCCGACCCCCGCGCCGGCGCTGACGCGGTTACCCTGGACGCTCAGCCGGGTAAAACCGCTCCCGATTTTAACCACCAGGCCGCGGATGCCGCCGTCCTTAACCAGCAGATTGGAACCTTTGCCGATAATTGTCACGGGCAGATTTGCTTCCCGGGCAAAACCCAGCGCTCTGGCCAGGCTCTCCACCCCGTCGGGGTCGATAAAAAAATCTGCCGGACCGCCGATCCGCCAGGTGGTGTGCAGCTTCATCGGTTCGTTTTCGCGCACCTGGCCGGGCAAAAGGCGCATCAATTCGCGGGCCAGTTTGGTTTCCGGCAATGCTGTGTTCTCTCCTTTGTGCCCGGGCTACCGTTCCTCGAGCAGCGCCAAAAGTTTTTGACCAATCGTCCAGATGTTTCCGGCCCCCAGGGTCAGCACCAGGTCTCCCGGCCGGACAATATCGCCAAGATGCCGGACGGTCTCCTCTAAAGTGGGACAATAGCTGACCGGCCGGCCGTCGTATTTATGGACGGCATCAATGATCAGCCGCGTGGTTACGCCCTCCAGGGGAGGCTCGCCGGCACTGTAAATTTCCGTCATCACGATCACGTCGGCGTCTTTAAAAGCATCGCCGAAACGCTCGTTCAATAAAGCCGTCCTGGTATAGCGATGGGGCTGAAAGACGGCAACTACCCGGGGCGGGTGCAGCGTCCGGGCAGCCTGGAGGGTGGCCTTTATTTCCGTAGGATGATGGGCGTAATCGTCAAATACCCGGATTCCCTTTGTTTCCCCAACGAACTGGAAGCGCCGTCCCACCCCGCGAAACTCCTTTAAGGCCCCGGCAACCTGCGCAAAGTCCAACCCCAGCCAACGGGCCAGCGCCACTACCGCCAGGGCGTTTAAAAGGTTGTGGCGCCCGGGCACAAAAAGCTCCAGGGAGCCCAGGTGACGGCCCCGGTGGTAAACCTCACCCCTGGTGCGGTGGCCGTTTAAGGATATCTCGCCCAGCGTATACTCCGCCCGGCCATCAAAACCATAGGTAGTTAAAGGGGCTTTTAAGCCGCCGAGAACATCCCTGGTGTTGGGGTCGTCAAGGCATACTACCGCTTTGCCGTTTTCCGGCAGTTGGGCAAGAAACGTTCGAAAAGCCGCTTTAATGTTTTCCAGCGAACCGTAATGATCCAGGTGGTCGTCCTCGATATTGGTTACAATTGCGGCCAGTGGTTTTAACTTTAAAAAAGAACCGTCGCTTTCGTCGCTTTCGGCCACCACATACTCGCCCCCGCCTAATTTTGCGTTGCCGCCGATGTCGTTCAATTCACCTCCGATGATAATGGTGGGGTCGAGGCCGTTTTTTTCCAGGGTCAGCGCCAGCATGGAAGTGGTGGTGGTTTTACCGTGGGCGCCCGCGACGGCAATTCCTTTTTGCTTGCTCATCAGCCAGGCCAGCAAGTCTGCCCGGTGGATCACCGGGATCCCTTTTTCCCTGGCCCGGACCAGTTCCGGGTTGTTGGTGTTGATTGCTGAAGAAATTACCACCAGCCGGGCGTCGCGGACATTTTTTTCACTGTGTCCGAGATAACATTTCCCTCCCAGGGCCTCGAGCCTCTGGATAACCGGGGTGGCCACCAGATCTGAACCGCTCACCTGATACCCCAGGGTAAGCAGAACGTTGGCCAGGGCGCTCATCCCTGCGCCCCCGATCCCGATAAAATGGACCTGCTTTGGTATGTTTTCCACCAATGATTTTCATCTCCTTGCCAGTCGGCCGCATCCAATTATCACTAAACATAACAACCTTGCTCAGGCTCCCTCGTGCCTTCCCGATTCACCCCCCTTAAAAAGCGATCCACACTTATAATATGCCGTATATCAAGAAGGTGTTCCGGTGCGGGCGAGGGGCCTGTCCGAGCGGTCGTCGGTCGTCGGACGTCAGACGTCGGAAAATAATAACGAAAATTTACGTCTCCCCTGAAAATAGCTTTCTGCCATTAAGTTAAGTGCCTGGCACTTAACTTACGCTTCGCATATGTCGCTCGCCTGGATAAATTCCAGCCCTCTGTTTTCATCCGTCATGGGGAACGTACGTTCTCACAGGAAACTCCCTCGAAAATAAGTTAATAGCCAGTGCCTGACACCTTATATTAACTTATTTTAAGGGAACGGATGTTCCCATGACAACTCCCCTGGAAATCACCCTTTGCCCCCCGTTCGTTTGCCGTCTCTTCTGATCAGTTCTTCCACGCACTCCAGGATCTCCGCCAGCGCCCGGGGGCGGCCCAGCCGCCTGCTCGCCGCGGCCATCTCCCGCAGGCGCCCGGGGTCGGCCAGCAGCCTTTCTATCTGATTAGCCAGCATCTCCCCGGTGAGTTCTTCATCCTTGAGCACCAGTGCCGCCCCGGCCCTCGCCAGCACCCGCGCGTTAAATTCCTGGTGGTTCCCGGTGGCGTGGGGGTAAGGAACTAAAATCGCGGGCACTCCGGTGACCGTAAGTTCGGCCAGGGTAGCGGCCCCCGCCCGGCAGACGACCAGGTCGGCGGCCGCCAGGGCCAGCGGCATTTCGTAAAGATAAGGTTTAATGGTAGTATTGCCATTTTCAGGAATCGAAAAACTCTGCCTGAATTCCTCGTACTGCCCCGGTCCCGTAACGTGCAAAAAATGCATGTCTTTGCGGTCCCGCAGCCTCTTCATCACTTCCCCCATGACCGTGTTGATGGTCCGGGCGCCCTGGCTCCCGCCGAACGAAAGAACCAGCAAGCCCTCTTCCGGCAGGCCCAGGGCCCGGCGGGACTCTTCGCGCCGCGCCGACAGGAACTCCGGACGCACGGGCAGGCCGGTATGCCGGACGCGGGCTTTGCGCGGCAGGTGACGGGCGGAATCGGCAAAAGTCACGGCCACCAGCTTCACGAAGCGCGCCAGCAGGCGGGTGGTGATCCCCGGCAGGGCGTTTTGCTCGTGAACCAGGGTGGGTATCCGTAAAAAAACCGCCGCCAGCAATACCGGCCCGCACACGTACCCGCCGGTGCCGATGACGGCCAGCGGCTTAAAACCGGCGATGATCCGCCGGGCCTGGAAAAAGCCGGCCGCGGCCCGGCCGAGGACAAGCAAATTGGCCGGGGACAGGCGGCGCTGCAACCCGCGGACGCGGACCGGTACGAACTCAAAACCGGCCGCCGGGACCAGATCCGCCTCCAATCCCCGTTCTTTGCCTACGTATAAAATTTTTGCCTGCGGATATTTTTCCCGTAAACCTTGCGCAATCGCCAGGGCGGGATAAATGTGCCCCCCGGTCCCGCCGCCGGTGACAATAAAACGCACCACAAATACCTCGTTTCGGTCGCCTTCGTTTTATTTATGTATACTATATCTTGATATATTAAGCAATATGCCCACTCCGGCCAGGGTAAAAACCAGCGAACTGCCCCCGAAGCTGATAAAGGGCAGGGTAATGCCGGTAATGGGCAGGGTGCTGGTCACCACGCCGATATTGATGATGGTCTGGATGGCGATCCCCGCAACAACTCCGGTAGCCGTCAGGGTGCCGAAAGCATCCGGGGAAGTAATGGCTATTTTCAACCCCCGCCAGATAAACAAGATAAACAGCAAAATTACAAAGCTGGCCCCGATAAAACCCAGCTCTTCGCCAATGATGGCAAAAATAAAGTCCGTGTGCCTTTCCGGCACCCACAGGTATTTCGAATGCCCCTGCCCCAGGCCGGTGCCGAAAAGCCCCCCCGAGCCCAGGGACATGAGCGAATTCAAAATGTGCCAGCCGGCTCCCTGGGGGTCCTTTTCCGGGTCGAGAAAAGCCAGAAAA
Organism: Bacillota bacterium; assembly: GCA_040755215.1. Lineage (GTDB taxonomy): Bacteria > Bacillota > Desulfotomaculia > Desulfotomaculales > Nap2-2B > JAIMBK01. The sequence continues at coordinate 16,314 of JBFMBG010000039.1, forward strand.
CGCCGCAGCCGGTAAGGCTCGTGCCAGATGGCCACGCCGAAGGCTCCCGCTCCCAGGAGGCCGATCAACAGCAGCTGGCCTATCCGCGCCCCCGCCGCAAAAACCATGACGGAAACAATCCCGACGATGGTAACGGCAGTACCCAGGTCCGGCTGCAGAAGAACCAGCCCGGCGGCCAGGCCCGCCAGGAGCAGAAACGGCAGCATCCCCACCCAAAAGTTGGTAATCAAGTTAAGCCGCCGGGATAACCCGTAGCCGGTAAAGATAACCAGGCACAGTTTCACCAGCTCCGACGGTTGAAAACTTACCGGCCCTAAATTCAACCAGCGCTGGGCGCCCAGGCGGGATACGCCCACCCCGGGAATTAAAACGGCGGCCAGCAGCAACAGCCCGGCCAGCAGCAGCCATCCCGCCCACTTTTTCAACCGCCAGTAGTCGTAGTTCATCATGATAAACATGGCGGCCAGCCCGATTAAGGCCCAGATCAGCTGGCGGCGGACGAAGAAAAAGGTATCGTTAAAGGGCGGCAGGGTGGCAAACCACAGGGTGGAGCTGAAAACCATGGTCACCCCGATGCTGAGCAGCGCCAGTACGGTGATAAACAGGATAAAATCGGGCGGGCGGCGAACCGGCAAGCGGCCTCCCTCCTAACAGCAAAGGTAATTTCCAGGCAAAGCGCTCTCGCAGTGGCCGGGCGCTTGCCCTGCTTACTCCGACGCTTCACGCCGACAGCACCGCGGCTCGCTTCGGACCGGACTAGCGGCGCTGCAAAGGCGGCATGAAACTGGTCCGCTTAAATCGTTTCCCTATTACTTGGGGTAACGCCAAGTATTTTGCAGCAGCTTTTTCTGTGCCGCTGGTTTCGCGCCGCAAGTCCGGTTACCCTCGCATCGCCGGGTGCTGTTGGCGGCGCTTCGCAAGTCGTTCGCCGGGCAAGCGCCCGGCCACTTATGAAACCGCGCGTTCCAATGAGTATTTACGCATGCTCGCCAATTCGACGCAAAATCTGCCTGACGTCCTCCGCACCTCAGGACCTCCGTACCTTTATTTCACGCACAACCTGTTTAAAGAGGTCGCCGCGTTCCTCGTAGTTTTTAAACATGTCCCAGCTGGCGCACCCCGGGGAAAGGAGGACGACGTCGCCGGGTCGGGCGGCGTTTTTCGCCAGGTGAACCGCTTCAGCCAGGTCCGCCGCGCGCAGGATGACCGCCATCCCCTCAAGGCGGGCCAGGCGCTCGATTTCGTCCGCGCTTTCGCCCAGCAGGACCAGCGCCCGCGCCTTTTCTCTAATCAGGCGGACAAACGGGGTAAAGTCGCTGCCCTTATTTCTCCCCCCGGCAATTAAAACGATGGGCTGCCGGTAGGCCAGCAGCGCCTTGATGCTGGCGTCGGGATTGGTGCCCTTGGAATCGTTGACGTAGCGCACCCCGTCAATTTCGGCCACAAATTCCAGGCGGTGGGCCACTCCCGGAAATTTGCGTAAGACGTCCGCCAGCGCCGCCGGCGCCACTCCCAGCGCCCGGGTGCAGGCCACGGCCGCCAGGGCATTTTCCAGGTTGTGGCTGCCGGGAATTTTTAACTCCCCGACGGGCAGGATAGAGTCGCGCTTTCCTTCCAAAACAAAGGTAACCCATCCGTCCCGGACGCAGGCTCCCGCCGGCACTTCCGCCAGCCTGCTGAAGTAAAGTACTTTTCCCGGACACACCCCGGCCAGGTTCTTTGTGCGCGGGTCGTCGTAATTCAACACGGCAAAGTCTTCCGGCCCCTGATTGGCAAAGAGGCGCGCCTTTGCCTGAACGTAATTTTCCATGGTCAGGTGGCGGTCCAGGTGGTCGGGCGTAATATTCAGGATCGCCCCCACCCGGGGCCGGAAAGTAACCGTGGTCTCCAGCTGAAAGCTGCTTACCTCCAAGACAATCAGGTCGTAATCGCCTTCCGCCTCTTCAATCCAGGGCTTCCCGATATTTCCCGCCACCAGGGGGCGCAGGCCCGCGTTTTGAAAAATTTCCCCGGTCAGGGCGGTGGTGGTGGTTTTACCGTTGGTCCCGGTGACGGCCACCACCGGCGCGCGGGCAAAGCGGCTGGCCAGCTCCAATTCCCCAACCACCGGAATGCCCAGCTCGCCGGCGCGCCGTACCGGGGGTACCGTCAAAGGCACCCCGGGGCTGACCACCACCAGGGTATATTTGCCTGCTTCGACGGCCGGGTAGGCGCCAAGGGAGAGCTTTATATCCATATCGGCCAGGGAAGCCGGATCTTTACCCAGTTCATCCGCCCCCTTAATGTCCGTCAGTTCCACTTTCGCCCCCCTGGCGGCCAAAAAGCGGCTGACGGCAATCCCGCTCTTTCCTGCCCCGATTACCAGCACTCGCTCATAATCCATAAAAGTCCCCTTCTCCCTTAAATGACATCTGCTTTTTCAGAGCCACCAACAAAGGATGAAAAGTTCCGGCCCGTCGTTCGATTTGCCAGGAGCGACATATGCGTAGGGCTGGTAACGAAACACGGCGCAGGTGAGGTTAGCGAACCGGCAGCGCGAAACGCGCAAATAACATTATGATAAGAATCTGGTAATGAACGCCGTAGAACTTATTAAGGCAAAAAACTAATGTATCGCGCGCATTTTGCAGTGCTGCCTGGTTCGCTCCGAACCAAGCCGATGTTTCGTCAGCCCGCAGCATCGGAGCGACGGCAAACGAACGGCGGGGGAAGCGTTGTTTTAAGAGTAGATTTACAGGCCGTAAAAACCGGCCAGGCCCAAAGCGGCAAAAACCACCGTCGCCGCCCAAAAGCTGACCACCACCCTGTTTTCACTCCAGTTGCAAAGTTCAAAATGGTGATGCAGGGGGCTCATTCTAAAGATGCGCCGCCCGAACAGCTGAAATGAAGCCACCTGCAAGATCACCGAGAATGTCTCCAGGACGAATACCCCGCCGATCAGAAATAAAAACAATTCGCTTCTGGTAACCAGCGCCGCCGTCCCCAGGGCGCTCCCCAGGGCCAGCGAACCGGTGTCGCCCATAAACACGCGGGCCGGGTGGCGGTTGTAGAATAAAAAGCCCAGGCAGCCGCCGCTCACCGCCGCCATCACCGCCGCCACGCCGGATTTGTCCACCGCCAAAGCAACCGGCAGGTACGCCGCCGCCGCCAGCGCCGTGATCCCGGCCGCCAATCCGTCCAGCCCGTCCGTTAAATTAACGGCGTTCGCCGTACCGGTGATGACCAGGACGGCAAAGGCAAAAAAGCCTGCGGCGCCCAATTCCCAGCTGAATCCCCCGGGAGCAAGAAAACCGCTGTACGGCACCGGCACATCGGTGCCCCGGCCCAGCACGGATACGCTTAAGGCCGCCGCCAAAAGGCTGAAAAGGATCTGGCCCAGCAGCTTCTCGCGTGCCCGCAGCCCCAGCGGTCTTTTCAAGACCACCTTAATAAAGTCGTCTAAAAAGCCGATCAGGCCAAAGGCCAGGGTCATCCCCAGCACCAGCAGGCCGTCCGGCGATTTTCCGGCAAACAAAAGCCCGGCCAGGGTTATTCCGGCCAGAAACATTACCCCTCCCATGGTCGGGGTGCCGCTTTTTTGCAGGTGCCGGCTGGGCCCGTCGTTCCGCACGCTTTGCCCGCACTTCAACCTCCGGAGGAGCGGAATGACCAGCGGGCCCAGCAGCAAAGTGACCGCCAGAGAAACCAGGAAGGGTTTGAGCAGGGCTACGAAAACAGCTTCCATAAACCGGTTACCCCACTAAAAAAATCTTCAGGTACTATTTTATGTCAACGGTTGAATAATGCCTCAATAATTTTCTCCATGCGCATCCCGCGCGAGCCCTTCACCAGCATTACGTCCCCGGGCGCCACAAGGTCTTTTAATACCGCCGCCGCCTCTTCGCCGGCGGCGCACTCCCGGATACTTTCCGCCGCCAGGCCCGCCTCTTTGGCCCCGGCCGCGATCCCGCGGGCCAGTTCGCCAACCGTCACCAGGCAATTCACGCCGGCGGCGGAAACCGCGGCGCCGACCTGGCGGTGGCCGGCCGGAGCCAGCTCACCCAGTTCCAGCATGTCGCCCAGCACGGCTATTTTCCGCCGGGAACCCGCCACCCGGGCCAGCACCTCCAGCGCCGCCCGCATTGACGTGGGGTTGGCGTTATAGGCGTCGTTGATTACCGTGACGCCCCGGCGGTCGGTTATCTCAATCCGCATACCGGACAGGGCGACCTGTTCCAGACCCCTGCCGATCTGTCCGGCAGATAAGCCCAGCGCCCACCCCACGCCGGCGGCGGCCAGGGCGTTTAAAACGTTATGCTCCCCGGGCAAAGGCAGCCGGACGGGAAAGCGCGTCCCGGCCAGTTCCACGTCGAAGCGCGTGGCCCGCTCTTCGTAACGGATATTCACCGCGCGGATATCCGCCTCTGCGGACAGGCCGAAATAAAAAACCTTCCCGCGGCAGCGGGCGGCCTGCTCCCTGATGTACGGGCTGTGCACGTTCAGCACGGCAAAACCGGCGGCGTCGATGTGCGCGAGCAGCTCCCCTTTCGCCCGGGCGATATTTTCCAGAGACCCCAGGCGCTCGAAATGCGCCTCCCCGATGTTGGTAATGACGGCCGCGGTGGGCCGGGCAATCCGGCACAGGCAGTCGATTTCCCCGGGCCCCCGCATGGCCATTTCCACCACCGCCGCCTGGTGGCGGGCGTCCAGTTCCAGCAGGGTCAGAGGCAGGCCGATTTCGTTGTTCAGGTTGCCCGGCGTTTTCAAGGTGGTAAAGGCGGTGGCGAGGACGGCGGCAATCATGTCTTTCGTGGTTGTTTTCCCGGAGCTGCCGGTAACGGCAACCACCGGCAGGGTATGTTTTTCCCGGTTGTACCCGGCCAGCCTCTGGAGGGCCAGGAGCGTGTCGTCTACCAGCAGAACGGGAAGGTTTTGCGGCAGCCCCGCAACGGCCCGGCAGACCACCAGCCCGGCGGCGCCGGCCGCGGCGGCCCGGTCGAGCAAATCGTGGGCGTCGACGCGCTCGCCCCGCAGGGCGAAAAACAGCTCCCCGGGGGTAAGCCGGCGGGTGTCCGTGGAGACCGCGCTCACCTGCACCCGCCCGTCGCCCTGGATGATTTTGGCGTTAATTGCGCCGGCTATTTCGGCAATGGTCATGGTTTTCATGGGTAATCACCTGTTTGCCCGCTAAGATTCAGTAAAACCGATCGTCGTGGCCGGGGCATAGCGTTGTTCCCGCTCACTCCGATGCTTCGCGCCGACAGCACCACGGCTCGCTTCGGACCGGACTAGCGGCGCTGCAAAGGCGGCATGCCAGTGTTCTCTTTTATCACCGCCTTTGTTAATGGAGGATATTTTCACTATCTTGCGTATCTTTTGGGTGCCGCTGGTTTCGCGCCGCAAGTCCGGTTAACCTCGCTTCGCCGGGTGCTGTTACCGGCGCTACGCAAGTCGTTCGCTTAAGGACAACGCTATGCCCCGGCGCGCTAATGAATACTTACCGTTATGGTTAATTCTCCCCTGAAAACCGCTCCGCCAGGGCTTTGGCCGCTTCCTCCCGGTCGTCGAAGGGGAATTTTTCGGTGCCGATGATCTGGTAGTCCTCGTGCCCCTTGCCGGCGATGATTACAATGTCGCCCCGGGCGGCTGCGTTAACGGCGTAGGCGATGGCCCGGCGGCGGTCGGGAAGGACGACGTAGTCGCCCGGCCGGCGCGCCCTGCGCACCCCTTCCTCGATATCGGCGATGATTCGTGAAGGATCTTCGGTGCGCGGGTTGTCCGAAGTAACCACCACGAGATCGCTTAAGCGGGCGGCAATTTCTCCCATCCGCGGCCTTTTCCCCCGGTCGCGGTCGCCGCCGCAGCCAAAAACGGTAATCAGCCTTACGTGGGGCAACTGCCGCGCGGTCCTTAAAATATTTTCCAGCCCGTCCGGGGTGTGGGCATAATCCACCACCACCGTAAAGTCCTGGCCCCGGTCAACCAGCTCAAAACGCCCCGGCACGCCGGCAACTTCTTCCAGCGCCTTCACCATCGCCGCCAGAGGCAGTCCGGCGGCGGCCCCCGCGGCCAGGGCGGCCAGCGCGTTATAAACGTTGAAATAACCGGTCAGCTTCAGGTTTACCGGGGCGGCCCCCCAGGGGGTGCGCACCTCAAAAGAAGCTCCCTTCGGACGCACCCGGACGTCCGCGGCCGCCACGTCGGCCGCCTGCCTGATCCCGTAGGTGATTACTTTTCCCCGGGCGGCCCGCCGCAACTCCGGCGCCGCGGGGTCGTCGCCGTTGATGACGGCAAATTTTCCGGCCATCTGGAAGAGGATTTTTTTCGCCGCCAGGTAGTCGTCCATGTCTTTGTGAAAATCCAGGTGATCCCGGGTGATGTTGGTAAACACGCCCGTATCAAAAGGACACCCTGCCACGCGGTGCAGCGCCAGGGCGTGCGAGCTTACTTCCATGACGACCGTGTCCACCCCCGCCGAGACCATCTCGGCCAAAAGCTTTTGCAGGTCCAGCGATTCGGGTGTGGTGTGCTGCACGGGGAGCTTACACTCCCCGATCCAGTTGGCGATGGTGCCGATCAGGCCCACCCGCGCGCCGGCGTGTTGAAAAATCGCCTTCAGCAGGTAGGTGGTGGTCGTCTTGCCGTTGGTGCCGGTAACGCCGATAAGCTTCAGCCGGCGGCCGGGATAGCCGTAAAAACGGGCGGAGATCAGCGCCAGCGCCAGACGCGTATCGGGCACCTGCACCAGGGGAACGGACGCGGGCACGGCCACGGGCTTCCGCACCACCAGGGCCGCCGCCCCGTTGGCAACGGCCTGGTCCACGTAGTAATGCCCGTCGGTTTGAAAGCCCTCAATAGCGACAAAAACGTCTCCCGGCGCCGTTTTTCGCGAATCGTAGGCAATCCCGCGCACGGGAACTTCAAGGTTGCCCTGGCGAAATACGATCGTTTGATCCGCGATTAATTCACTGAATAACAAGGGTAAATACTCCCTTCGTTGCTAATTAATCATCGTATCACCTGCAGAAAAACATTGCAACAACCTTTATTTACCAGCGCAGCTACGACTTCTATTCCTTATTATGGTAGTATAGCCATAACAAGGTTTATTTATATGTAAGTATTCAGTTAATCCTCCGGGGCTTGCGCAGTCCTAAGCTCACTCACTGAATACTTACATTTATATGTTCTACGGCCGCTCTACAAAGCCGTCCGCGCTTAAGCTCCCCGAGGTGGGCGCGGAGACCGGCGGCACTTCTTGCTCGCCGGGAACGGGGCCGGGCGGCCGGAACTGCACCCGGACGGTGGTCCCCCGGGGGACCCTGCGTCCCGGCGGCGGGTCCTGTTCTCCCGCCAGGCCGGTCCCGCTCAACTCCAAATGCAGATCCATATTCTTGAGCAGATCCGCCGCTTCCGGAACCGTCAAACCCTTGAGGTTGGGAACGGTTACTTCCCCGCCGCGCTGTTCCCGCGCCGGCTCCAGGTCCAAAATTACGGCGGTGCCGTTGAGCACTTCCGCCCCGGCCCCGGGCATTTGTCCGTAAACAATCGCTCCTTCGCCCCGGGTCTGGTAGGTCAACCCCGCCTGAACCAGCCTGGAGATTGCCTCGTTGACCGGACAGTTGACGACGGCAGGCACTTTCACTTTAAACCTGGGCTCCGCGTAGACAAAGGGGTCCTTCGGCTTTTCCAGCCCGGGGGTTTTCGGCACCCGCAGGTAATGCAGCGTATCGCGCACCACGGCCTGAAAAACGGGCGCGGCCACCTGGGAGCCGTAATAACTGCCTCCCTGCGGCTCGGCCACCATCACCAGCGCCGCCACGCGCGGGTCTTCCACCGGCGCAAACCCGACAAAGGAAGCCACGTACCGCCCCGTAACGTATCCGCCGCCTTCGCCCACCACCTGGGCCGTGCCGGTTTTTCCGGCCACCCGGTAGCCGTCGATAAAGGCGTTCCGGCCGGTTCCCTTCAAGACCACGTTTTCCAGCAAACTGCCTGCCTGCCGGGCCACCTCCGGCGGCAAAACGTTGCGCACGGGCTCCGGCTTGAACCGCCTGACCACGTTCCCGGAGCTGTCCTGAATTTCCCTGACTATCTGCGGGCGCAGCAGCGTCCCCCCGTTGGCCACCGCCGCCACCGCGGCCAGCAGCTGAATGGGGGTCACGGCAATGGACTGGCCGATGGCCATGGTGGCGATATTCAGGTTCGTGGCCTTTTTTTCCGGAATGAGGATGCCCGCCGCCTCGCCGGGCAGGTCGATCCCGGTGGGCCGGCCGAAGCCAAAAGCCTGCACATATTGATAAAATTTCGGCACGCCCACCCGCAAGCCCACTTCTACAAAGCCGGGGTTGCAGGAATGCATGACCACCTCGGTGAAGGTCTGGCTGCCGTGCCCGCCGTCGTACCAGCAGCGGATGTAGCGATCGGCCACCCTGATGTACCCCGGGTCAAAAAAAGTATCCTCCGGTTTCACCTTGCCTTCCGCCAGCCCGGCCGCCATGGTGATGATCTTGAAGGTCGACCCTGGTTCGTAGTTGTACCAGATGGCCGGATTTCTGTCCCAGGCTTCCCGGGGAGCGTTCAGCCAGTCGTTGGAGTTAAAGGTGGGGCGGCTGCCCATGGCCAGAATCTCCCCCGTGCGCGGGTCCATGACGATGATGACGGCCAGCCTGGGCTGGTAGCGGGCCACTATTTTGTCCAGCTCTCTTTCTACAAAATGCTGAATTGTTTCGTCAATGGTCAGGTACAGGTGGTTTCCCTGGCGCGGGGCAATATATTGGTGAATGGGTTCGGGAATGTCCTGGCCGGTGGCGTCCTGTTCAACAATGATGCGTCCGGCGACGCCCTTGAGCTCTTTTTCAAAGGTAACTTCGATGCCCGTTAAGCCCTGGTTGTCGATGCCGGTAAAGCCCAGCAGGTGCGGGGCAAGCGTTTGAAAGGGGTAATGCCGCTGGTTTTCTTCGACCAGGAAAATGCCCGGCAAATTTAACGCCTTTACCTTTTGAGCGGTTTGGTCAGGCAGCTTGCGGGCCAGCCACTCAAAACACGATCGGCGGGTCAGGATTTTGAAAAGGCGCTCTTCATCCACCGCCAGCACCGGGGCGAGTTTTTGCGCGACGCCGCGGGGGTCTTTAACCAGAGCGGGGATGACGTAAAGGGAATCGACGCTGACGTTGGTGACCAGTTCTTTACCGTTGCGGTCGTATATGTTGCCCCGTTTGGCCTCCACGGGAATGTCGCGCGTCCGGACTTCCAGGGCTTTTTGCTGGAGTTCTTCGCCCCGGACAAACTGGATCCAGGCCACCCGGCCCGTTAAGGCGAATAAAATCAGGGCGCAAGCGATCAGCATGAAGGCCAATCGCTTGCGAATCACGGTCAGCATCGGCGGCAAGGCAATGACCTCCCGGGTCATCGCCGGCGGCCGGATAGTGGTCAGCCATGATTCCTTCCGACTTCTGACCTCCGACGACCGACGACTGTCCTAGCCCTGCCCCGGGTCTCCCCGTCCCGCCACCAGACGCACGAAAGCCTGGATAAGCCAGTTTTTCTTTTCCCCGCTCTGCAGGGCTGCCGTTTCCGGCGGCTGCCCGGCGTTTTCCTCACCCGGGTTTCTTTGCGAACCCAGGGCTTCCGGATCTGCCTTGACCAGGATCATCCGGCTGGTGTCCGGCTTGACCATCCCCAGTTTGGTGGTGGCCACCCTTTCCACCCGCTCCAGGGAAGAAAGCCGGGCGACATTTTCCGTCATCGCCTGGGTCTGGATATGCAAGTCGTTGATGTCCTTTTTCATTTTATTGAGCTGGTACCCGGCGATGATTACCTGGGCGTAACCGTAGACAACAATAACTGCGATGCAAAAAACAAGCAGAACCAGTCCGGTGAGAACCAGCCGCTCCCGGCGGGGCAGGTAATAAGCCCTGGTCTTCCTGCGCGTCTGACGGCTTTTTTTGGGCAGGCTGGAATAATAAGGTTGCTCCTGTGCTACTACCAATGTTATTCACCTTCCCCTTTCTTTAGAACTGCCGGCAGCTTTTCGGCAACGCGCAGCCTGGCGCTGCGCGCCCGCGGATTGCGCGCCACCTCCGCCGGCGGCGGGGTGAGCGGGCGCCTGGTGATTATCTTCAGGCTCCCTTTACGCCCGCAAACGCACCCCGGCAAATCCGGCGGACACTTGCACCGCGCGGACAACTCTTGAAAGGTTGCTTTAACGATCCGGTCTTCCAAAGAATGAAAGGAAAGCACGCAGATGCGCCCGCCGGCTTTTAAATAAGCGACCGCTTCTTTTAAGGACCCGGCCAAAACGTCCAGCTCCTGATTTACGGCGATGCGCAGGGCCTGGAAGCTCCGCTTCGCGGGGTGCGGGCCGCTCCGGCGGGCGCGCGCCGGGATGGCCCTTTTAATTATTTCCGCCAGCCGGCCGGTGGTTTCGATGGGGCGGCGCTTCCTCTCGGCGGCGATCAAGGCCGCGATGCGCTCAGCCCAGCGCTCCTCCCCGTACCGCCGGAAAATATCCGCCAGTTCGTCCGCCGGCAGCCGGTTAACCAGGTCCTTTGCGCTCACCGGGCCGGCCGGGTCCATCCGCATGTCCAGGGGGCCGTCCGCCATGTAACTGAAACCGCGCTCCGGGTCGTCCAGCTGGGCTGAGCTGACCCCCAGGTCGTAGAGCAGGCCGTCAACTTTCCGGATCCGGAGATCCTCTAAAACCCGGGGCAAATTAACGAAATTTTCGTTAAAAAGCCTGGCCCTCCCGCCGTATTCAGCCAGGTGAGCTTCTGCCTGCCGGATCGCCAGAGGGTCCCTGTCCAGGCCGATCAGGACGCCGTCCGGCGCCGTCAGGCGCAGGATTTCCCGGGCGTGCCCGCCGCCGCCTACGGTGCAATCCACGTAAACGCCGCCGGGACGCAAACACAGCGCAGCCAGCACCTCGGCAAGCATCACCGGCCGGTGAAAAGAATTGTGCTCCTCCGTCTGCGTAACAGCACCCCCGCTTTGCAACGCCCTTTTCGATGAGCAAGCACTAAATCCCCAGGTCGAAGGCCACGATTTTCTCCGCGATCTCCTCTACCGAGGCCGCCGCCTCCTGGTTGTACTTTGTCCACTGTTCCAGCGCCCAGATTTCCACCCGGCTGGAAACGCCGATAATGACCGCTTCTTTCTCCAGGGCCGCGTGCCTGCGCAGGCCGGCCGGGATCAAGATTCTCCCCTGCCTGTCCACCTCGCACTCGCAGGCGCCGGCAAAAAAGAAACGCACAAAGGCCCGGACGTCAGACCTGGTAAAGGGCAGAGCCCGCATCTTACTCTCCAGGTTGAGCCATTCCTGGGGGGGGTAGGCGAACAAACAACCGTCCAGGCCTTTGGTCAAAACAAACTTTTCTCCCAAACCTTCCCGGAAGCGGGCGGGGATAAAAAGCCGGCCCTTGCTGTCAATAGTATGCTGGTATTCGCCCATAAACATGCTCTTTATCCCTCCCCCACTATTCACCACTTTACACCACTTTTATTTCTTTGTAAACTAAAAAAATCCTCTTTTTTAATGAAAAAATTTTAAATTAAAAATCAGGCACAAAGTTTCCCAGGCACAAAGGCACAAAGTAAACTATTCCCTGGTCCACACCTGTTTCTTTGTGCCTCTGTGCCTTTGTGCCTTTGTGCCTCTACCCTGGGGAACTATAGCATTAAAATAAAAAAGTGCCGGGAGAAGGCGGCGCTATGGAGGTGGTATCGCTTAAGAAGTTTGCCTTACCGGTAGTTCCTGATCACCAGTTCGGTTACCGGCCCGCGGGCGTCCGCCCGGCAGTTGATCGCCCGCCGGGCGTAGACCACCTGCACGTCGTAACCAGCGTAAAGCTCCCGGATAAAGGGCGTATCCGAATTGCTCAGCATCACCAGGCAGCCTTGCCCGTCCAGCCTCCGGAACACTTCGGCCAGCCGCCGCTGGTCTTCTTCTCCGAAGGCGCCGGACGTGTAGCTGGTGAAATTGGCCGTGGGGGAAAGGGGGTGGTAGGGCGGGTCAAAATAAACGAAGGAGCCGGTTTTTGCGTATTCCAGCGCGCGGCTGAAATCGCCCAGGACGATGCGGGCTTGTCGCAAAGTCCCGCTGACCAGGCGCAGGTTTTCTTCGTCAACGATCCGGGGGTTTTTGTAACGGCCGAACGGCACGTTGTGCCGGCCCCGCCGGTTGACCCGGTAGAGGCCGTTGTAAGCCGTCTTGTTCAGGTAAAGAAACCGGGAAGCGCGGCTGACGGGGTCCATCTGCTCCGGGTCCATGGCCCTCACCCGGTAATAGTGCCCGGCGGTGTTGCGGTGCCGGCGCAGGTCGGCCAAAAGGGGTTCCAGGCTGTCCCGGACGACCAGGTAAAAATTGATCAGTTCGGGGTTGTTGTCGATGAGCACGGCGCGCTCGGGCAGCAGATGAAAGAACACCGCCCCGCCGCCCACAAACGGCTCGACGTAGAGGGGTGGCTTTTGCCGGGGGAAAAACGGCTCAAACTGGGAAATGAGCTGGCTTTTCCCGCCCGCCCATTTGACCGGGGGCTTCGGTTTTTTGGCCGCAGCCGGAAATGGTCTTGTTTTTCGTTTCACGGCAAGGAAAGCCTCCGGATTTCTTTATTGTATTTATTTCGACCGGGGGCGGGCTTTTCCTTCTTTTCAGCGTGTTTGAGGAACCTCTTTCTAACTTCGCTGTGGTATGCTATAATATATGCAATATCAGCCGACAATGGGGATGTTAGTTATATGGAACAAATACGTACAACAATTCGTATGCCGGCCAGCCTTCTCAAAGCCATCGAAAAGGTGCGGAATCCTGAAGAATTCCCTACCGTAAGCGATTTCATCCGGCGCGCCGTCGAACGGTTTGTGAGAGAACAAAGACGCCAAAAACTGGCGGAAGAATGTCGCCGGCTGGCCGGCGAGGAGGATTTAACTCCCCTGGCCGAAACAGACCTTGCCGATTATGCAGAAAAAATGGCCCGGGCGGAGAGAGGTGAACTGTAATGCCCGGGGAAATACCGCGCCCGGGAGA
>JBFMBG010000040.1:0-28846 GCA_040755215.1 Bacillota bacterium
GTACGAAGAAATCGACAACGCTCCGGAAGAAAGAGAGCGGGGGCTCACCATCAACACCGCCCACGTGGAATACGAGACCGAGGCGCGCCACTACGCCCACGTCGACTGCCCGGGCCACGCCGACTACGTCAAGAACATGATCACCGGCGCCGCGCAAATGGACGGCGCCATCCTGGTGGTCTCCGCCGCCGACGGCCCCATGCCCCAGACCCGGGAGCACATCCTTTTGGCCCGCCAGGTGGGCGTCCCCTACATCGTCGTCTACATGAACAAGGCCGACATGGTGGACGATCCCGAACTTTTAGAGCTGGTTGAGCTGGAAGTGCGCGAACTCCTCTCCACCTACGAATTCCCGGGGGACGACATCCCCGTCGTCATCGGCTCGGCCCTAAAAGCCGGCGAGTGCGGCTGCGGCAAAAGGGACTGCCAGTGGTGCAAATCCATCTGGGAGCTCATGGACGCCGTGGACACCTACATCCCCACCCCGCAAAGGGACGTCGACAAGCCCTTCTTGATGCCCATTGAAGACGTCTTCACCATCACCGGCCGCGGCACCGTGGTCACCGGCCGGGTGGAGCGGGGCACCGTCAAGGTGGGCGACGAAGTGGAGATCGTCGGCCTCATGGACAAACCCAGAAAAACAGTCGTCACCGGCGTCGAGATGTTCCGCAAGATCCTGGAAAGAGGCGAAGCCGGCGACAACATCGGCTGCCTCCTCCGGGGGATCGAAAGAAAAGAAGTGGAAAGGGGCCAGGTCCTGGCCAAACCCGGCTCAATCAAGCCCCACACCCACTTTAACGCCGAAGTCTACGTCTTAACCAAAGAAGAAGGCGGCCGCCACACCCCCTTCTTCAACGGCTACCGCCCCCAGTTCTACTTCCGCACCACCGACGTCACCGGGGTCATCACCCTCCCCGACGGGGTGGAAATGGTCATGCCGGGCGACAACATCCGCCTGACCATCAAGCTGATCACCCCCATCGCCATCGAAGAGGGACTGCGTTTCGCCATCCGCGAAGGCGGCCGGACGGTGGGCGCCGGGGTGGTCACGGGGATTGTGGAGTAAACGGCAACCCGAACCGCAAGGGCCCTGGCCGCTTGCGGTTTTTACATTCATTTTCTTGGTTAATCTGCTTGTATTTAACCGGCTTTTCCACCGGCTTTTACCGCTATTGACATCAGAAATGGCTTATGGTAAAGTAGTGAAGGTTAAAAACCGGGACAGTAAGCGGCAAGGCAAGCGGTTGATTTGAGAGGGTGAGCGAAAAATGCGCGTGACGGTTACGTTGGCCTGCAGCGAGTGCAAGCGCCGGAATTATACAACGACGAAGAATAAGAAGAACGACCCGGGAAGAATTGAAATGAAGAAGTACTGCAAATTCTGCCATACGCACACCGTGCATAAAGAGACGAGATAAAATTATTTTAAGGATGTGGCCGCCAGTGGCGAAGGCAAAAGAGTTTATCGCCGGGACGGATTCCCGGCCGAAGAAGCACGGCGCCGATGCAAAAAAACCGGTTCCCAGGATCGACCGCCGGCCGCCGGCAAGGCCGGCAGCCAAAAAAGAAAAAATCAACCGCCTGGAAGAAGCCAAAAAATACTTTAAATCTGTTTATAACGAGTTAAAAAAAGTGCACTGGCCCACCCGCCGGGAAGTTTTCATTTATACCGGGGTCGTTCTGGTCTCCGTAGTCATTATCGGAATCATTATCTGGATATTTGATTCGCTGCTCAGCCGGCTCCTGCAGCTCATTTTAATGTAAGTTAAGGTACGGGCGGGCAAGGCGCCGGGAGGCAAGGTGCCGGGAGGAGGTGGGGGGCCTTAAAAAAGCAGGCCTCTTTCCATGAGTACGAAGAACTGGTATGTCATTCACACTTACTCGGGATACGAAAACAAAGTCAAAGCCAACCTGGAAAGACGCATTGAGTCGATGAACATGGAAGACAAGATTTTCCGGATCGTCGTCCCCATGGAAGACGAGCTGGAAATAAAGGACGGGAAAAAACGGGTCAGCAAAAGAAAAATCTTTCCTGGTTACGTCCTTGTGGAAATGATCATGAGCGATGACTCCTGGTACGTGGTCCGGAATACGCCCGGCGTAACGGGCTTTGTGGGTTCCGGGTCGAAACCCATCCCGCTGACCGACGAAGAGGCTTATTTGATTATGCGCCAGATGGGCGTGGAAGAGCCCAGAACGCGCCTGGATCTGGCCGTCGGTGAGCATGTGCGGGTCAGGTCGGGCCCCTTTGAAAATTTTGTGGGCGTGATTGAGGAGGTTCACCCGGAAAAAGACAAACTGAAAGTAAGGATTTCCATGTTTGGCCGGGAAACCCCGGTGGAATTGGATTTTGCCCAGGTGGAAAAAATAAGTTGAAAATAGCTGCAAAATCAATATAATAAGTTGATGGCTGTTGGATTAGTTGATGGTTGGCACGAGGGGGTGGAAAGAGATGGCGAAGAAGAAAAAGGTTGTGGCGGTAGTAAAATTGCAGGTTCCCGCCGGTAAAGCTACGCCCGCCCCGCCCGTAGGCCCGGCCCTGGGCCAGCACGGGGTGAATATCATGGCGTTTGTCAAAGAATACAACGAACGTACCGCCGCGCAGGCAGGTTTGATTGTTCCGGTGGAGATCACCGTTTACGAGGATAGAAGCTTTACCTTCGTTTGCAAGACGCCGCCGGCGTCGGTGCTGCTGAAAAAAGCGGCCGGCATAGAAAAAGGCTCGGGCGAACCCAACAAGAAGAAGGTGGCGCGGGTGCCGCTTGCCAAGGTTAAAGAAATTGCCGAGACGAAAATGCAGGATCTCAACGCCGGTTCGCTGGAAGCCGCGATCCGCATGGTGAAAGGCACCGCCCGGAGCATGGGCATTGAAGTAGTTGAGGGGTGAAATTATGCCTGGACGGGGTAAAAAATATCAGGAAGCCTGCAAGCAAATTGATCAAACCGCCACTTATGACCCGGAAGAAGCCCTGGCCTTGGTTAAGAAGCTGGCTACGGCCAGGTTTGACGAAACCGTCGAGGCGGTCGTCAAGCTGGGGGTAGACCCGCGCCACGCCGACCAGCAGGTGCGCGGAGCGGTGGTGCTTCCGCACGGGACGGGCAAAACCAGGACAGTGCTCGTCTTTGCCAGGGACGACAAGGCTAAAGAAGCACAGGCCGCCGGCGCCGATTTTGTGGGCGCGGAGGATATGATCGCCAAAATTCAAAACGAAGGCTGGCTGGGCTTCGAGGTGGCCATCGCCACCCCGGACATGATGGGGATGGTCGGCCGGCTGGGAAAAATACTGGGCCCGCGCGGCCTTATGCCCAACCCCAAGACCGGCACCGTCACCTTTGACGTGGCGCAGGCCGTGAAGGAAGTCAAGGCGGGGAAAATCGAATACCGCGTGGACAAGGCCGGGATTATTCACGCCCCCATTGGCAAGGTGTCCTTTGATACCGGGAAACTGGTCGAAAATTTGCGGACTTTAGTGGAGCAATTGATCCGCGTTAAACCGGCCGGGGCCAAGGGGCAGTACATCCGGGGCGTTTACGTTTGCTCCACGATGGGCCCCGGAATTAAAGTAAACGCCCAGAAGATTTCCGCCTGAAATATAAAAATATAAACGATAAGTGCTGCAGACAGTTGGCGCCCTACCGGCTTAATGGCGAAACGCCGCCAACCGAGGCCTGATGAGATGTGCCAAATGAGCGGTGAGGAGTAGATTTTGTGCTTTTCTTGCTTTGCTCCTCAAGCTGAGAAAGCGGGCCTTTCGGTTGATCCGGCGAAAGGCCCGTTTAATTTTGGGTTTGGTGTTTTTCGGGAAGGGGGGTGTTTTTAAGAGCGTGCCCACGAAGGAAGAAAAGCAAAAAGTGCTCACGGAACTAAAAGAAAAGTTCCAGGCCAGCACGGTGGCCGTACTGGCCAACTACCGCGGCCTGGACGTGGCGGCGATGACCGTCTTACGCCGCCGTTTGCGGGATTCCGGAAGCGAGTTGAAAGTGGCCAAGAATACGCTGGCGAAACTTGCCGCCCGGGAGGCAGGCTTACCGGGCCTGGATGTTTACCTGGAAGGGCCTACGGCGATCGCCTTCGGCTTTGCGGACCCGGTGGCCCCGGTCAAAATCCTTACTGAGTTTATGCGCGATTTCAAGCAGTTAGAAATCAAGGGCGGGATTTTAGAAGGGAAGGCGATTCAGGAAAAGGAAATCCGCCGGTTGGCCGATCTCCCCTCCCGGGAAGTATTAATCGGGAAAGTTCTGGGCGGCATGCAGGCCCCCCTGTACGGCCTGGTCAACGTCCTCCAGGGCAACTTAAGAAACCTCGTCTACGCGCTGGAGGCCATCCGTAAACAGAGGGCGGGCGAAGTACCGGGATAGAGCTAAAGCCCGAGGTTAATTAAGTTAAGTGCCTGGCACTTAACTTATAACGGCGGGCAAAGGGGTATTTTCGGGGTATAGGAATTTTTAATTTAAGGAGGATAATTGCGTATGTCCAAAGTAAACGAAATAGTGGAAGCCGTCAAAGGCTTAACGGTTTTAGAGCTGGCCGAGCTGGTCAAAAGGTTTGAGGAAGAGTTCGGCGTCACCGCCGCCGCGCCGGTTGTTGCCGCGGCCGCCGCGCCGGCCGGAGCCGCCGCCCCGGCGGCCGCCGAAGAGGAGGAGCAGACCGAATTCGACGTGATCCTGGCCTCCGTAGGCGACAAAAAGATCAACGTCATCAAGGTGGTGCGGGAAATTACCGGCCTGGGGCTCAAAGAGGCAAAAGAGCTGGTCGACAACGCTCCCAAGCCAATCAAAGAGAAAGTGGGCAAAGAAGAAGCCCAGGCCATCAAGGCCAAGCTGGAAGAACAAGGCGCAAGCGTAGAAATCAAATAGCGAAAAGAACATCCCTGAAGAAAGTCACCTCGGCAAAGAGGTGGCTTTCTTCCTTAGAAAAAGAGAAAATTTCCTTGAAAATGTTTCTTGACACGAATAAAAAAGTATGCTAGCATGATAAAATGCCTATTCATTTGGAACTCCATGTATTCAGCGGTTTCCTTTCGGGAATAATGTTATAGATCTCCATAGCAAAGGGGAAAAAGCGAGGTTCGGTGGAACTCCCGGGGCCTTGCTTTTCCTTGTCTGGCTTTTTCGACGGCTCGTCTTTCCAAAATTCAAGGGGTGTGATCAATAAAAAATGAGCCTGGTCAACTTAGGTTCCCGAACCCGGTGGAGCTTTCTGAAGGTCAAAGAAATACTGGATCTGCCCGACCTGATTGAGGTCCAGAAAAGATCTTACCAGTGGTTTTTGGATGAGGGCCTGCGGGAAGTGTTTCAAGACGTTTCGCCCATCCAGGATTTTACCGGCAACCTGATCCTGGAGTTTTTGGATTATCACCTCGGGGAGCCCAAATATACCATCCAGGAGTGTAAGGACAGAGACGTCACCTACGCCGCCCCTTTGCGCGTGAAGGTAAGGTTGATTAATAAAGAAACAGGGGAAGTTAAAGAGCAGGAAGTTTTCATGGGCGATTTTCCCTTGATGACCGAAAAAGGGACCTTTGTCGTCAACGGCGCCGAGCGCGTCATCGTCAGCCAGCTGGTCCGGTCGCCCGGCGTCTATTTCGGGGAGCAGCTCGATCCCACGGGCAAGAAAATTTACACTGCCACCATCATTCCTAACCGGGGGGCGTGGCTGGAGTTTGAGACGGATGCCAATGACCACGTGTACGTCCGCATCGACCGCACCCGCAAAGTCCCGGTGACCACCCTGGTGCGCGCTTTAGGATACGGTCCGAACGCCAGGATTCTGGATTTGTTCGCCGGCAACGTGCACATTCAGGATACTCTGGCCCGGGACAACGCCGACACCCAGGAAGAAGCCCTCATTGAAATATACAAGCGCTTGCGGCCCGGGGAGCCTCCCACCACGGAAAGCGCCCGCTCCCTCCTGGAATCGCTTTTCTTCGATCCCAAGCGCTACGACCTGGCCGGCGTAGGGCGTTATAAACTGGCCAAAAAGCTCAAGCACGGTGTCTTGTACCGACCTGACGGCGCGGGCAAAGAGTACATCCGGGAGCTGACGCCGGAGGACATTATTGAAACAATCAGGTACCTGCTCAAACTTATGGATGGCCAGGGTCAGATCGACGACATCGACCACCTGGGCAACCGCCGCCTGCGCTCCGTGGGCGAGCTCTTGCAAAACCAGTTCCGGATCGGCCTGGCCCGGATGGAGAGGGTCATCCGCGAGCGCATGACCATTCAGGACGTGGAAGTGATTACGCCGCAGGTGCTCATTAATATCCGCCCGGTGGTCGCGGCCATAAAAGAGTTTTTTGGCTCCAGCCAGCTCTCGCAGTTCATGGACCAGACCAACCCCCTGGCGGAGTTGACGCACAAACGTCGGCTTTCCGCCCTGGGGCCGGGGGGTCTCAGCCGCGAGCGGGCCGGCTTTGAAGTGCGGGACGTGCACCACTCCCACTACGGGCGGATGTGCCCCATCGAAACGCCGGAAGGTCCCAACATCGGCCTGATTGGTTCGCTCACCTGCTACGCGCGGGTCAACACTTTTGGCTTCATTGAAACTCCCTACCGCAAGGTGGATAAAGAAAACAAGCGGGTCACCGGGGAGATTGTCTATTTAACCGCCGACGAGGAAGAAGAGGCGGTGATCGCCCAGGCCAACGCTCCGGTTGATGAAAACGGATACTTCAAGGGGCGGGTGAACGCCCGCTACGGCAAGGAAATTCTCGTCGTCACCCCGGATAAGGTGGACTACATGGACGTTTCCCCCAAGCAGGTGTTCAGCGTGGCCACGGCGCTGATCCCTTTTCTGGAGCACAACGACGCCAACCGGGCCCTGATGGGGGCCAACATGCAGCGGCAGGCCGTACCCCTGATCAAAACCGAAGCCCCCTTAGTGGGCACCGGTATAGAATATAAGGCGGCCCGCGATTCCGGGGTGGTGGTCATCGCCAAAAACAGCGGGGTTGTGGAGCGGGTTGCGGCCAATGAGATTGTCGTCCGTACCGATCAGGGCGCGGTGGACGCCTATAAACTTCTGAAATTCAACCGTTCCAACCAGGGAACGTGCATTAACCAGCGGGCTATCGTCCGCAAAGGAAACCGGGTCGAAGCGGGCCAGGTGATTGCCGACGGGCCATCCACCGACCGCGGCGAGCTGGCCCTGGGGCGCAACGTCCTGGTCGCCTTTATGCCCTGGGAAGGCTACAATTACGAAGACGCCATCCTGGTCAGTGAAAAGCTAGTTAAAGAGGATTATTTTACCTCCATCCACATTGAAGAATACGAATGCGACGCGCGCGACACCAAGCTGGGGCCGGAAGAAATTACCCGCGACATCCCCAACGTGGGCGAAGACGTTTTAAAAGACCTGGACGACCGCGGGATTATCCGGGTCGGCGCCGAAGTGCGCCCGGGGGATATCCTGGTGGGCAAGGTAACCCCCAAAGGAGAAACGGAGCTTACCGCCGAGGAGCGCCTGCTGCGGGCCATTTTCGGCGAAAAAGCCCGGGAAGTGCGCGATACCTCCCTGCGCGTCCCCCACGGCGAAGGCGGGAAGGTCGTCGACGTCAAGGTCTTTTCCCGGGACAACGGCGACGAACTGCTTCCCGGCGTAAACAAACTGGTCCGCGTCTACGTTGCCCAGAAGAGAAAAATTTCCGAAGGCGATAAAATGGCCGGCCGCCACGGAAACAAGGGCGTCATCGCGCGCATTTTGCCGGAGGAAGACATGCCCTTCCTTCCCGACGGCACTCCCGTGGAAATTGTGCTCAACCCCCTGGGGGTGCCTTCGCGGATGAATCTTGGACAGGTACTGGAAACGCACCTCGGCTGGGCGGCCAAAGCCCTGGGTTATTACATCCTCAGCCCGGTTTTCAACGGCGCCGGGGAAAATGACATCCTCGCCTTTCTCCGGCAGGCCGGCCTGCCGGAAGACGGTAAAATGACCCTGTACGACGGGCGGACCGGGGAGCCTTTTGACAACAAGATCACGGTAGGGTACATGTACATGCTCAAGCTGGCTCACCTGGTGGACGACAAGATTCACGCCCGCTCCACGGGCCCCTATTCGCTCGTTACGCAGCAGCCTCTGGGGGGCAAGGCCCAGTTTGGCGGGCAGCGTTTCGGCGAAATGGAGGTCTGGGCCCTGGAGGCTTACGGGGCCGCCTACACGCTGCAGGAGATTTTAACGGTCAAGTCTGACGACGTAGTCGGCAGGGTGAAAACTTACGAGGCCATCGTCAAAGGAGAAAACGTGCCCGAGCCGGGCGTTCCCGAATCGTTTAAAGTGCTGGTGAAGGAACTGCAGAGCCTGGGGCTTGACGTAAAGGTCCTCTCCGAAGACGATGAGGAAATTGAGATTAAGGAAATGGAAGACGATATTGCGGAAACAGCCAAAGATCTGGGGCTGGACCTGCCCGTTGACGACGCGCCCGAAAGAGGCGATCTGGGGGATGGGTATGAAGAAGAGGACGAAGGGGAAGAGGACTTTCAGGACGTGTTCCTGGACGATGACCTGGTGCTGAACGAGGAAGAAGACGGAGAGCCGGAGGAAGAAGAATAAAGGGCAAGGCACAAAGGCACTAAGGCACAAAGGCAAAGGGGCACAATAGATGTACCGGGAATATTTACTTTGTGCCTATTAAAAAAATCTCTGTGCTCTATTTACTTTGTGCCTTTGTGCCTGAACAACTTTGTGCCTGAAAAAATGAGGGGAGATGAATCCTTTGCTGGAACTCAACAACTTTGACCGGATTCGGATTGGGTTAGCATCCCCTGAGCAGATTCGCCAGTGGTCCAGCGGCGAAGTGAAGAAACCCGAAACCATCAATTACCGCACGTTAAAGCCCGAGCGCGACGGCCTTTTTTGCGAACGCATCTTTGGGCCGACCCGCGACTGGGAGTGTCATTGCGGCAAATATAAGCGCGTCCGCTATAAGGGCGTAATTTGCGACCGCTGCGGCGTCGAGGTGACCCGTTCCAAGGTGCGCCGGGAGCGCCTGGGCCACATCGAACTGGCCGCGCCCGTTTCCCACATCTGGTACTTTAAAGGAATTCCCAGCCGGATGGGGCTGTTGCTCGATATCTCGCCGCGCGCCCTGGAAAAGGTGCTCTACTTCGCCTCCTATATTGTCATCGATCCCGGGAATACAACGCTGTTGAAGAAGCAGCTGCTTACGGAAACGGAAGTGAGGGAATACCGCGAAAGATACGGCACCGCTTTCAAGGCGATGATGGGCGCCGAGGCGATTAAGCTTTTGCTGGAGGAAATCGATCTCGATCAACTGGCCCAGGAGCTGCGCAAAGAGCTGAAGGAGGTCTCCGGCCAGCGGAAGATCCGGGCCATCCGCCGCCTGGAAGTAGTCGAAGCCTTCCGCAAGTCCCGCAACCGGCCAGAGTGGATGATTATGGAAGTGATTCCGGTTATTCCTCCCGAGTTGCGGCCCATGGTGCAACTGGACGGCGGCCGGTTCGCCACTTCCGACTTGAACGACCTTTACCGCCGGGTGATCAACCGCAACAACCGCTTAAAGCGCCTGCTTGACCTGGGCGCGCCGGACATCATCGTGCGCAACGAAAAGCGGATGCTCCAGGAGGCGGTGGACGCGCTCATCGACAACGGCCGCCGGGGGCGTCCGGTGACCGGGCCGGGGAACCGCCCCTTGAAGTCTTTGAGCGACATGTTAAAGGGAAAGCAGGGGCGGTTCCGCCAGAATTTGCTGGGCAAGCGGGTGGATTATTCCGGCCGTTCGGTGATTGTGGTCGGCCCGGCCCTGCAGCTGCACCAGTGCGGCCTGCCCAAAGAAATGGCCCTGGAACTGTTTAAGCCTTTTGTCATGAAGCGCCTGGTGGCCAGGGGGTACGCCCACAACATCAAAAGCGCCAAGCGCATGGTGGAAAGGGTGAAGCCGGAAGTATGGGACGTGCTGGAGGAAGTGATCAGCGAACACCCGGTTTTGCTGAACCGCGCGCCCACTTTGCACCGGCTGGGGATCCAGGCCTTTGAGCCCGTGCTGGTGGAGGGCCGGGCCATCCAGATTCACCCGATGGTCTGTACGGCCTACAACGCCGACTTTGACGGCGACCAGATGGCCGTGCACGTGCCTCTTTCGGCGGAAGCCCAGGCGGAAGCCCGGCTTTTGATGCTGGCTTCCCACAACATCTTGAATCCCAAGGACGGCCGTCCCGTAACCATTCCCACCCAGGACATGGTTCTGGGGTGCTATTACCTGACCGCCCAAAAGGATGGGGTTCCGGGCGAAGGGAAAGTGTTTAAAGATCCCGAGGAAGCGATTATGGCTTATGAAAACGGCGCGTTGCATTTGCAGGCCAAAATTAAAGTCCGCCGCGACGGCTCCCTTTTGGAAACGACGGTGGGGCGGTTGCTTTTTAACGAGGTCGTTCCCCCCGAGCTCCGCTACTTGAACCAGGTTATGGATAAAAAAGGCTTGAGCGACCTGGTGGATAAATGTTACCGCAAGTTAGGTTTCAGCGCCACCGTTTCCCTTTTGGACGGGATTAAAAAGCTGGGCTTCCAGTTTGCCACCCGCGCCGGGGTGACCATCAGCATTCAGGATATAACCATCCCGGAGGAAAAAGAAGCAATTCTCAAGGAAGCGGAAGCGCAGGTAGATACAATTGAGCAGCAGTACAGGCACGGCCTGATTACCGAGGAAGAGCGCTACCGGAAGGTAATCGGGGTGTGGACCGAAGCCACCGATAAAGTTACCGCCATGCTGGTGCAGTCCCTCAACGTGTTTAATCCCGTTTACATGATGGCCAACTCCGGGGCCCGGGGGAATATCCAGCAAATCCGCCAGCTGGCCGGTATGCGCGGGTTGATGGCCGACCCTTCCGGCCGGATTATCGATATGCCCATTAAGGCCAGCTTCCGGGAGGGGTTGACCGTCCTGGAGTATTTTATCTCCACGCACGGGGCCCGCAAAGGCCTGGCCGATACCGCCCTGCGGACGGCCGACTCGGGTTATTTAACCCGCCGGTTGGTGGACGTGGCCCAGGACGTGATCGTCAGGGAACTCGACTGCGGCACCGCCGAAGGAATTGAAGTGGAGGAAGTAAAAGACGGCCAGGAGGTTATTGAAAAGCTGGAAACCCGGATTACCGGCCGCCTGGCGGCGGAGGACATCGTCTGTCCGGAAACCGGCGAGGTGCTGGTGCACCGTGATGATATAATCGACGAGGATACGGCGGAAAAGATCGTCCGGGCGGGCCTCCGCAAGGTAAAGATCCGTTCCGTGCTGACCTGCCGGACCCAGTACGGGGTGTGCGCCAAATGCTACGGCCGGAACCTGGCTACGGGGCAACTGGTGGACATCGGCGAGGCGGTGGGCATCATTGCCGCCCAGTCCATCGGCGAGCCGGGTACCCAGCTCACCATGCGCACCTTCCATACCGGCGGCGTGGCCGGCGAAGACATCACCCAGGGTCTGCCGCGCGTCGAGGAGTTGTTTGAAGCGCGCCGCCCGAAGGGGCAGGCCGTTATTTCCGAGCGCGACGGCACGGTGGAAATTCGGGAAAACCGGGGAAAAAGAGAAATCGACGTGGTCGGCCCGGACGGCGAAAGGAGCACTTACCAGGTGCCTTACGGCGCCCGCCTGAAAGTCCGGGAAGGCGATTGGGTGGACGCGGGGGACGAACTGACGGAAGGACCCATCAATCCCCACGACCTGTTGAAAATCAAAGGCGTGCAAAGGGTCCAGCTTTATTTGCTGCAGGAGGTCCAGCGCGTTTACCGGCTGCAGGGGGTGGAGATTAACGACAAGCACATTGAGATCATGATCCGTCAGATGCTGCGCAAGGTAAAGGTGGAGGACCCGGGCGACACCGAGCTTTTGCCGGGCGGGCTGATTGACTGCTTTGAACTGGAGGAAGAAAACAGCAAAGTGGCGGCCCTGGGGGGCCGGAAGGCTACGGCCCGGCCGTTGCTTTTGGGGATTACCAAGGCTTCTTTAGCCACTGACTCGTTCCTTTCGGCGGCTTCCTTCCAGGAAACCACCCGGGTGCTTACGGAGGCGGCCATTAAGGGCAGGCTGGACCCCCTGCTGGGCTTAAAGGAAAATGTGATTATCGGCAAGCTTATTCCGGCCGGTACGGGCATGAGCCGTTACCGGCACGTCCAGGTGTTTGACGGCGACAAAAGCGAAGAATATGTTGACAACGTGCTCAACTGATGATAACATATTCAAGTGTGTCTTGCCCAGGCAAGGAGGAGGTATATGCCTTTAGCGCGTTTGTCCGCGGCCCGGAAAAAAACCGTCGGCTCTAAGCAGACCTTAAAAGCCATTCAGCGCGGCGAAGCGAAGGCGGTTTACCTTGCCCGCGACGCCGAAAAACACGTTACCGAGCCCCTCCGGCAGGCGTGTATCGATAATAACATAGCGGTCGTTGAAGTGGATTCCATGCGTTTATTGGGAAAAACCTGCGGCATAAACGTGGGCTGCGCCTCGGCGGCCATAATTGAAGATTAAAGTGATTGAAGGGGGTGGCACTTAAAAGATGCCGACAATCAGCCAGCTTGTGCGCGAGGGCCGGGAAGCGGTGTTTAAGAAATCTTCGGCGCCGGCTCTCCAGGGGTGCCCGCAGCGAAGAGGCGTCTGCACCAGGGTTTATACGACGACCCCCAAGAAACCGAATTCAGCCCTGCGGAAAGTAGCGCGGGTGC
The DNA here is from genome assembly GCA_040755215.1 of Bacillota bacterium. GTDB lineage: Bacteria > Bacillota > Desulfotomaculia > Desulfotomaculales > Nap2-2B > JAIMBK01. Next base: position 12,671 of record JBFMBG010000040.1, read on the forward strand.
GGTTGACCAACGGGATCGAGGTTACCTCCTACATCCCGGGGATCGGGCACAATTTGCAGGAGCACTCGGTGGTGCTGGTGCGCGGCGGGCGCGTGAAAGATCTTCCCGGAGTGCGGTACCACATTGTCCGGGGCGCCCTGGATTCCGCGGGGGTGCAAAACCGGCACCGGGGGCGTTCCAAATACGGAGCCAAACGGCCTAAAAGGTAATGATAATGGTTATACTTAAGAAAAGGGGGGATAGGTTTGCCCAGAAGAGGCAGGGTGCCGAAAAGGGAGGTTCCGGCGGACCCGGTTTACAACAGTAAAGTAGTGACCAAACTGATCAACCAGGTAATGCTGAAAGGCAAAAAAAGCATCGCGGAAAAAATATGCTACGGGGCATTTGACATTATCCGGGATAAGACGGGCAAAAACCCGCTGGAGGTTTTTGAAACGGCCTTAAAAAACGTTATGCCGGTATTGGAGGTAAAGGCGCGGCGCGTCGGTGGCGCCAACTACCAGGTTCCCGTGGAAGTCCGGCCGGAGCGCCGGCAGACGCTGGGAATCAGGTGGCTTACCCAGTACGCCCGGGATCGCGGCGGCAAGAGCATGCAAGAAAAACTGGCGGCCGAAATCCTGGATGCCGCCGGGAACACCGGAGGCGCCGTGAAGAAAAAAGAAGACACCCACAGGATGGCCGAAGCAAACAAAGCCTTTGCCCATTACCGGTGGTAAGGCATAAATAAAGAAGGAGCTGAAATTGACGGTGGCACGGCAATTTTCTTTAGACAAAACACGCAATATCGGGATCATGGCGCATATCGATGCCGGTAAGACCACCACTACCGAACGGATTTTGTATTACACCGGAAGAGTGCACAAAATGGGCGAAGTGCACGACGGCGCATCTACCATGGACTGGATGGTCCAGGAGCAGGAGCGCGGCATCACCATCACCAGCGCCGCGACTACCTGTCACTGGCGCGATCACCGGATCAACATTATCGACACGCCCGGGCACGTGGACTTTACAGTAGAGGTAGAACGCTCATTGCGTGTCCTTGACGGGGCGGTTGCCATCTTCTGTTCGGTGGGGGGTGTAGAACCGCAGTCGGAAACTGTCTGGCGCCAGGCCGATAAGTACAGGGTTCCCCGGGTGGCCTACGTCAATAAGATGGACCGCGTGGGTGCCGACTTTTTCCGGTGCCTGGACATGATCCGGGAGCGGCTGGGGGCAAACCCGGTGGCGGTTCAGCTTCCCCTGGGCAAGGAGGAGGCTTTTGCCGGCGTAATAGATTTGATCCGGCAAAAAGCAATTATTTATCTTGATGAGCTGGGAACCCAAATGGAAGATCGGGAAATTCCCCCCGACGCAGCCGGACTGGCGGCCGCATACCGGGAAAAGCTGTGTGAGGCGGCCGCTGAACAGGATGAAGAATTAATGCTTAAATACCTGGAAGGCGAGGAATTGACCGCCGAAGAAGTAAAAAGGGCGCTGCGCAAGGCGACCCTGGCGGGGAAGGCGGTTCCCGTCCTGTGCGGATCTTCGTTTAAAAATAAAGGTGTGCAGCCGCTTTTGGACGCCATTGTCGATTACCTTCCCGCGCCGACGGATATTCCCGCCGTCCGGGGGATCAACCCCGCCAGCGGGGAAGAGGAGCAGCGGAAGGCCGGCGACGAGGAACCTTTTGCCGCCCTTGCCTTTAAAATTATGACCGATCCGTATGTTGGCAAACTTACATATATCAGGGTTTATTCGGGTAAGCTAGCCAGTGGATCGTATATCTACAACCCGGCAAAAGACCAGCGCGAGCGGGTGGGGCGGATTCTGCGGATGCACGCCAACCACCGCGAAGATATCGACGCGGTTTACGCCGGCGACATAGCCGCCGTAGTGGGCCTGCGCAAAACGGTTACCGGGGACACCCTGTGCGCCGAAGAACACCCGATTTTGCTGGAACCCATGGAGTTTCCCGAACCCGTTATCTCCGTGGCCATCGAGCCGAAAACCACGGCCGACCAGGATAAAATGGGCGTGGCGCTGGCCAAGCTGGCCGAAGAGGACCCGACGTTCCGCCTGCACACGGACCGGGAGACCGGCCAGACCATTATTTCGGGAATGGGCGAACTTCATTTGGAGATTATTGTCGACCGGCTGCTGCGGGAATTTAAGGTGGAAGCCAATATCGGGCGGCCCCAGGTGGCCTATAAAGAAACCGTTTCCCTGCCGGCGCGCGCGGAAGGCAAGTATATCCGCCAGACGGGCGGGCGCGGCCAGTACGGGCACGTGGTTTTGGAAATTGCGCCGGTTGAGCGCGGCGGGGGCTTTGCGTTCGTCAATAAGATTGTCGGCGGCGTGGTCCCCAAAGAATACATCGGCGCCGTGGAGTCCGGGGTGCGCGAAGCGATGGAAACCGGCGTGCTGGCCGGCTACCCGGTAACGGACGTGGTCGTCAGCATCGTGGACGGATCCTACCACGAAGTGGATTCCTCCGACGTGGCTTTTAAAATCGCGGGCGCCATCGGTTTTAGGAACGCCGCCCAAAAGGCCAGGCCGGTGCTCTTAGAGCCGGTCATGAAGATAGAAGTAGTGGTGTTGGAAGAATATATGGGAGACGTCATCGGCGACCTCAACGCCCGCCGGGGACGGATCGAGGACCTGGAATCCCGGGGAGAAAGCCGCGTCATTCACGGCTACGTTCCCCTGGCCGAGATGTTCGGCTACGCGACCGAACTGCGCTCCCGCACCCAGGGGCGGGGCACCTACACAATGCAATTCAGCCACTACGAAGAAGTGCCCCAGCCCATTGCCCGGGCGATCATCGCCCGGCGCGGCGGCAGCCTGGAACTGGCGGGGAACGGCTAAATCGGTCGTCGGAAGTCGGACGTCGGAAAATAGCCTTAGAAGGTTTTCCCTGTAAAGGGATATGAAGGATGAAGATCTTTTAAGAAAGGAGAATTTCCATGGCAAAAGCAAAATTCGAACGCACCAAACCCCACGTGAACATCGGCACCATCGGGCACGTCGACCACGGCAAAACCACGTTGACCTCGGCCATCACCGTGATCCTCGCCACCGTGGGGAAGGCCCAGGTCAAAAGGTACGAAGAAATCGACAACGCTCCGGAAGAAAGAGAGCGGGGGCTCACCATCAACACCGCCCACGTGGAATACGAGACCGAGGCGCGCCACTACGCCCACGTCGACTGCCCGGGCCACGCCGACTACGTCAAGAACATGATCACCGGCGCCGCGCAAATGGACGGCGCCATCCTGGTGGTCTCCGCCGCCGACGGCCCCATGCCCCAGACCCGGGAGCACATCCTTTTGGCCCGCCAGGTGGGCGTCCCCTACATCGTCGTCTACATGAACAAGGCCGACATGGTGGACGATCCCGAACTTTTAGAGCTGGTTGAGCTGGAAGTGCGCGAACTCCTCTCCACCTACGAATTCCCGGGGGACGACATCCCCGTCGTCATCGGCTCGGCCCTAAAAGCCGGCGAGTGCGGCTGCGGCAAAAGGGACTGCCAGTGGTGCAAATCCATCTGGGAGCTCATGGACGCCGTGGACACCTACATCCCCACCCCGCAAAGGGACGTCGACAAGCCCTTCTTGATGCCCATTGAAGACGTCTTCACCATCACCGGCCGCGGCACCGTGGTCACCGGCCGGGTGGAGCGGGGCACCGTCAAGGTGGGCGACGAAGTGGAGATCGTCGGCCTCATGGACAAACCCAGAAAAACAGTCGTCACCGGCGTCGAGATGTTCCGCAAGATCCTGGAAAGAGGCGAAGCCGGCGACAACATCGGCTGCCTCCTCCGGGGGATCGAAAGAAAAGAAGTGGAAAGGGGCCAGGTCCTGGCCAAACCCGGCTCAATCAAGCCCCACACCCACTTTAACGCCGAAGTCTACGTCTTAACCAAAGAAGAAGGCGGCCGCCACACCCCCTTCTTCAACGGCTACCGCCCCCAGTTCTACTTCCGCACCACCGACGTCACCGGGGTCATCACCCTCCCCGACGGGGTGGAAATGGTCATGCCGGGCGACAACATCCGCCTGACCATCAAGCTGATCACCCCCATCGCCATCGAAGAGGGACTGCGCTTCGCCATCCGCGAAGGCGGCCGGACGGTGGGCGCCGGGGTGGTCACGGGGATTATCGAATAGTTTTAGTTCTCTGGGGCAAGCGCCGGGTGGGCCCGGTGCGTCAGCCGATTCCGGCGTAAGCAATTATCCGGCGTCCGACGTCTGACGACCGACGACCGACAAAGGAGGTAGGCCATGAAAAGTCAAAAAATCAGAATCCGGCTGAAGGCCTTTGATCACCAGTCCCTGGATCAATCGGCCCAAAAGATAGTCGAAACGGCAAAAAGAACGGGCGCCAGCGTGGCCGGCCCCATTCCCTTGCCGACGGAAAAAAACATTTACACTATTTTGCGTTCTCCCCATAAAGACAAGGATTCCCGGGAGCAGTTTGAATTGCGCACGCACAAGCGTTTGATCGATATTCTCGACCCTACGCCGAAGACGGTGGACGCCCTGATGCGCCTGGACTTGCCGGCCGGCGTAGATATCGAAATTAAGTTGTAAGTGGTTAGTGGTTGGTGATGATAGATCGGGTCAAGTGGTGTTTGATTCAACTGGGGCGGTCGAGTGCGCGACTGCTTGAATTAAGAATCCCCACCACCCACCACCCACCACCCACGACCAAAAGGAGGTTTACACGTGCCGAAAGGTATTCTGGGCAGAAAAGTGGGCATGACGCAGCTTTTTACCGATACCGGGGTAGCCGTCCCGGTTACGGTAATCAAGGCGGGCCCGTGTGTGGTGGTAGATAAAAAAACCGCCGGGCGGAACGGATATACCGCCATCCAGCTGGGCTTTGAAGAAGCCAAGGAATTTCGTGTGAATAAACCCCTCAAGGGTCATTTTGCCAGGGCGGGCGTAAAGCCCATGCGCATTTTAAGGGAAATAAGGGTGGAGAACCCGGATATCTACGAAATCGGGCAGCAAATCAAAGCGGACATTTTTCAGCCGGGAGAAAAGGTAGACGTTGTCGGCACGTCGAAAGGGCGCGGCTTTGCCGGCGGGATCAAGCGGCACGGTTTCAAGCGCGGCCCGATGGCCCACGGCTCCAAGTATCACCGGCGCCCCGGCGCCCTGGCCGCCAAAGGCCCGGCGCGTGTTTTTAAAGGCCGGAAGCTGCCGGGTCGTTACGGAACAGAAAGAGTTACCGCCCTGAATCTGGAAGTGGTCCGGGTGGACCCGGAGAAAGATCTTTTGGCCGTTAAAGGGGCCGTCCCGGGACCGCGCGGCGGCCTTGTCTTAGTCAAGAACAGCGTCAAGGCCCGGGACCACAAGAAAGGATGAACTGACATGCCCCAGGTTGCCTTGTATAACGTTAACGGTGAACAGGTAGGGGAAGTAGAGTTAAATCAGGACGTTTTCGGTCCAATCAATAAGTTCGTCTTGCACGACGCGGTGGTTAAACACCTGGCCGGCCGCCGGCGGGGCACGCACGATACCAGGACGCGCGCCGAAGTGCGCGGCGGCGGGCGCAAGCCCTGGCGCCAGAAAGGCACCGGGCGGGCGCGCCACGGCAGCATCCGTTCGCCCATCTGGCGCGGCGGCGGCATCGTTTTTGGCCCGCACCCGCGGGACTACAGCTATACTTTGCCGAAAAAAGTCCGCCGGCTGGCCCTGCGCTCGGCCCTTTCCGCCAAGCTCGCGGGGGGCAGGCTGGTGGTCCTGGACGAGTTAAAACTGGCCGCCCCGCGGACAAAGGAAATGCGCCGGATCATGGCTAATTTAGGAATCGCGGGCCCGGTGCTGCTGGTAACGGCCGCCAGGGATGAAAATACCTTTAAGTCGGCGCGCAATCTCCCCGGGGTGAAAACGGTTACCGTGGAGGGCCTGACCACCTACGATCTACTGGCTTACGACACGCTTTTAATCACCAAAGACGCCCTGGCTAAATTAGAGGTCAGAGGTTAGAGGTGAGGAGGTGCACAGACGGTGAAAAATCCCCGGGACATTATCGTCAGGCCGGTAATTACCGAAAAGAGCTATTCCCTGGCCGGGCAAAATAAATATACCTTCGTCGTCACTCCGGAAGCCAACAAGGTGGAAATTAAAAAGGCCGTTGAGGACCTTTTTAAGGTAAAAGTGTTGAAGGTCAACACGTTAAATGTGCAAGGCAAGCCCAGAAGGGTCAGGGGAATTGCCGGTTATAAACCTGATTACAAGAAGGCGATCGTTACTTTGCGGCCGGGAGATAAAATCGAAGTTTTTGAGAGTTAGCGAAGGAGGTGGCAAATAATGGCCGTAAAAGAGTTCAAACCGACTTCTCCGGGGCGGAGATTCGTTACCGTCTCAACTTTTGAAGAGATAACCAGGGATAAACCCGAAAAATCCCTGCTGAGGCCCCTGAAAAAGACCGGCGGGCGCAATTTCCGGGGGAAGATCACCGTCCGCCACCGCGGCGGCGGGCACAAGCGGATGTACCGGATCATTGATTTTAAGCGCAACAAAGACGGCATTCCGGCGAAAGTCGCCGCCATCGAATACGACCCGAACAGGGCGGCCAGGATTGCCCTGCTGCACTATGCCGACGGCGAAAAGCGCTACATTATCGCCCCGCTCGGCCTGGAAGTGGGCATGACCGTGGTTTCCGGGCCGGCTGCCGACATCAAGACGGGCAACGCGCTGCCCTTGAAAAATATCCCGCTGGGCACGCTGGTGCATAATATTGAACTGTACCCCGGCGCCGGCGGGCAACTGGTTCGTTCGGCCGGCGGAGCCGCCCAGGTAATGGCCAAAGAAGGCCGGTACGTAACCTTGCGGATGCCCTCGGGAGAAATGCGCCTGGTTCTGGAGGACTGCCGGGCGACCATCGGCCAGGTGGGCAACGTCGAACACGAGAACATTACCATCGGTAAAGCCGGCCGGGCCCGCTGGCTGGGCATCCGGCCGACCACCCGCGGCGTGGTGATGAACCCTGTCGATCACCCGCACGGCGGCGGGGAAGGCAAATCACCCATCGGCCGCAACCCCGTTACGCCCTGGGGCAAACCGGCGCTGGGCGCCCGGACGCGCAAGAAAAAGCCCGGCGACCGCCTGATTATCAAGCGAAGGGCGTAACTCCAGCTGCTTATGCGCGATAAACTTTCGTTATCCTTCCCGGCTACTATACAAATAGCGGGCTTTTTCAGTCCGGGCGGAGCGACATATGCGTAAGGCCGGGAACCAGACACGGCGCAGCCGAGGTAAGTGAACCGGCAGCGCGAATCGCGCAGATAGCTGGATGATGAAAAATTAACGGTGAACGCCGGTAACGCTTTATGAAGCAGCAAAACTAATGAATCATGCGGTATTCAAGCAGCGCTGCCTGGTTCACTCCGAGGCAAGCCGATGTCTGGTCGGCCTGAAGCATCGGAGCGAGGCCGGACGAAACAGCCCGCGGACTGAATTAATGCGCAGAATTGCCAATATATCGAAAGGGGGCGCATGACGGAGTGGGCCGTTCATTAAAAAAGGGACCGTACTGCGACGAAAAGCTCTTGAAAAAAATCGAAGAAATGAACGCCAAAGGCGAAAAGCGCGTAATCAAAACGTGGTCCCGCCGGTCAACCATCTTTCCCCAGATGATCGGCCATACCATTGCCGTTCACGACGGCAGAAGGCACGTTCCGATTTACATTACCGAAGATATGGTCGGGCATAAATTAGGAGAATTTGCGCCGACGCGCGTGTTTCGAGGCCACGGCGCCCACACGGAGCGCTCTACGGCCCTGAAGTAAGCGGGTGGAAAGGAGTTTTTACCATGGCTGCCAAGGCAGTTGCCAAATACGTGCGCATTTCGCCGCGCAAAGTCCGCCAGGTGGTGGACCTGGTCCGCGGTAAAAGCGTAGACGAGGCGCTGGCCATTTTAAAGTTCACGCCGAAAAGGGCCTCTGGGCCGGTGGCCAAAGTCATCCGTTCGGCCGCCGCCAACGCCGAGCACAATTACGACATGAACCGGGATAATCTATATATCGCCGCCGCGTACGTAGACCAGGGGCCCACGTGGAAGCGCTACCAGCCCAGGGCCTACGGGCGGGCCAACATCATCAGGAAGCGGACCAGCCACATCACCATCGTTGTTCAGGAAAGGTAGGACAGCTTAAAAATTTATTCCGACGTCCGACGTCTGACGACTGACGACCGAAAAGGGAGGGTTAACGTGGGTCAAAAAGTCCATCCGAAAGGATTGCGCTTAGGAATCATCAGGGACTGGGACGCCAAATGGTTTGCGGACAAGAAGAGTTTTTCCGCGACTCTTTTGGAGGACGTGAAAATCCGCAACTACATCAAAAAGAAGCTTTACGCCGCGGGCATTTCCCGCGTCCAGATCGAGCGGGCGGCCAACCGGTTGAGGATTGCCATTTATACCGCCAAGCCGGGCATTGTCATCGGCCGGGGAGGGGCGGAAGTGGAGATTTTGCGCAAGGAACTGGAAAAAATGACCGGCAAGCAGGTCCACATCAATATCGTTGAAATCAAGACCCCGGAACTGGACGCCCAGCTGGTGGCGGAAAACGTGGCCGCGCAGATTGAAAAGCGCGTGGCTTTCCGCCGGGCGATGAAACAGGTGGTTTCCCGGGCCATGAAAATGGGCGCCAAGGGGATTAAAGTGGCCTGCAGCGGCCGGCTGGCGGGGGCGGAAATCGCCCGCACGGAGTGGTACAGCGAGGGGAAGGTGCCCCTGCATACTTTACGCGCCGACATCGATTACGGATTTTGCGAGGCAAAGACAACTTACGGCCGGATCGGCGTGAAAGTCTGGATTTACCGGGGAGACGTCTTGCCGCAAAAAGGGAAGGCCGCCGCCGGCCAGGGAGGTGTGTGAAGCCAATGCTGATGCCGAAAAGGGTCAAGTACCGCAAACAGCATCGCCCCGGCACCAAGGGAAAGGCCAAAGGAGGGGCCCAAGTGCAGTTTGGCCGGTACGGCTTGCAGTCCCTGGAGGCCGCCTGGGTCACAAGCCGTCAGATTGAGGCCGCCCGGATTGCCCTGACGCGGCACATCAAGCGGGGCGGAAAGGTATGGATCAGGATTTTTCCCGATCGGCCGATTACCCAAAAACCAGCGGAAACACGCATGGGCAGCGGCAAAGGGGCTCCCGAGTACTGGGTGGCGGTGGTCAAGCCGGGACGGATCATGTTTGAAGTCGCCGGGGTAAGCGAAGAAGTGGCGAGAGAGGCCATGCGCCTGGCGGCCCACAAACTGCCCGTGAAAACCCGGTTTGTAAAACGTGCAGAAGGAAGTGAGGTCAATGAAGGCCAAAGCTAAGGCCTGGCGGGAACTAACCGACGAGGAGCTGGCGAAAAAACTGGCCGAATCAAAGGATGAACTTTTCCGGTTGCGCTTTCAGCTGGCCACCAACCAGCTTGACAACCCGATGCGCCTTAAAGAGGTGCGCAAGAACATCGCGCGCCTGAAAACAATTATCCGGGAGCGGGAATTAGGCATCAACCGGGCGATTTAGGTTAACGGAAAGGGGTGGGGATCATCATGGCCCAGCGGAATTTGCGGAAAACGCGGGTGGGCCGCGTGGTCAGCGATAAAATGGATAAAACGGTCGTCGTGGCCGTGGAAACACTGGTCAGGCACCCTTTTTATCAGCGCACGGTCCGGCGCACGCGTAAGTTCAAGGCCCACGACGAGCAGAACAGCTGCCGGATCGGGGATCGCGTGCGCATCATGGAAACGCGCCCTTTGTCCAAAGACAAAAGGTGGCGCGTCGTAGAAATTCTCGAGCGCTCCAAGGAGGCCGAATAAGGCATCAGGATTTGAGGGCAGATGGGGGTGAGGGAAGTTGATTCAGGTGCAGAGCATGTTAAACGTGGCAGATAATACCGGCGCCCGCCGGCTGATGTGCATCCGCGTTCTGGGCGGTTCCCACAGGCGCTATGCCAGCCTGGGCGATGAAATTGTAGCCTCGGTTAAAGAGGCGGTGCCCGGGGGCGTGGTTAAAAAGGGCGACGTCGTGAGGGCCGTGGTGGTGCGCACGAATAAAGAAGTGCGCCGCGTGGACGGTTCCTATATCAAATTTGACGAAAATGCGGCCGTGATCATCAAGGATGATAAAAGCCCGCGGGGCACCCGCATCTTTGGCCCGGTGGCCAGGGAGTTGCGGGATCGCGACTTTATGAAAATAATTTCTTTGGCCCCGGAGGTGCTTTAAAGCCAGGCGCAAAGGCACAAGGCACAAAGGCACAGAGGGATAGAGATGTGCAAAAAATAAGGCGGAGAAATAAAGGTGCAAAGGCACAAAGTTCGCAGGCGCAAAGTAAAAAAGAGAGGCGGAAAAAAATAAAGAATCGGGAAGGTGTTTTAGGGTATGCCGAAGGTTCACGTTCGCAAGGGCGATACCGTACTGGTAATTAGCGGAAAAGACGCCGGCAAACGGGGGAAGGTTCTGGCCGTGGAACCGCAAAGGAGCCGCGTGGTGGTGGAAGGGGTCAACGTGGTGAAGCGCCACGCGCGCCCTACCCGGGCCATGCCCCAGGGGGGGATCATTGAAAAGGAGGCCCCCATCCACAGCTCCAACGTTATGCTGGTTTGCAATAAATGCCATAAACCCACCCGGATTGCGAAAAAAATTTTAGCCGACGAGGAAAAAGCCCGTGTTTGCAAGAAATGCGGCGAGATCATCGGGTAAAGGGGGGGAAAAGATGCCCAGACTGAAGGAAAAGTATAAAAACGAAGTAGTGAAGGCGATGATGGCCAAATTTGGCTATAAAAACGTTATGCAGGTCCCCCGGCTGGAGAAAGTAGTGATCAACATGGGGGTAGGGGACGCCATTCAGAACAGCAAGCTCCTGGACGCGGCGGCAACCGATCTGACGACCATCACCGGCCAGCGCCCGGTGATCACGAAGGCCAAAAGATCGATTGCGGCCTTTAAGCTGCGCCAGGGAATGAAAATCGGCTGCAAGGTAACCCTGCGCGGGGACCGCATGTATGATTTTGTGGATAAGCTGTTTAACGTGGCTCTCCCCAGGGTGCGCGACTTCCGGGGGGTTTCGCCGGACTCCTTTGACGGGCGCGGCAACTACAGCCTCGGGGTTCGGGAGCAGCTGATTTTTCCGGAAATAGAATATGATAAAATAGAAAAAGTACGGGGCATGGACATCATCTTTGTCACGACCGCGAAAACAGACGAGGAAGCCAGAGAACTCCTGCGCCTTTTAGGGATGCCGTTTAAATCGGTCGGCGGTCGTCAGGCGTCTGACGTCGGAAAAGGGATGACGGCGTAACGCCGATGTTTCGCTAACCCCGGGGGCGAGCCGGAACTAAAATCTAATCCCGATGGTAATTGAGGTAAAAATAAAGGAGGGGAAGCTTTGGCTAAAAAGGCGTTAATCAATAAGGCCAGGCGCGAACCAAAATTTAAGGTGCGCAAGTACAACCGGTGTAAACTATGCGGGCGCCCGCGGGCCTATATCCGTAAATTCGGCATTTGCCGCATTTGTTTTCGGACGCTGGCTTACCGCGGCGAAATTCCCGGGATCCGTAAAGCCAGCTGGTAAAAGGAGGCGTGTTTTGAGATGATGACCGATCCAATCGCCGACTTCTTAACGAGAATTCGCAACGCCAACACGGTCTACCACGAAAAAGTGGAAACGCCGGCTTCCCGGATGAAGCGGGCCATTGCCGACATTCTCAAAGAAGAGGGGTTTATCAAGGATTACGAATATATTGCCGACGGCAAGCAGGGTGTCTTACGCCTGTACTTGAAGTACGGGCCGGATAAAAAACGGGTCATTACCGGAATCAAGCGCATCAGCAAGCCGGGCCTGCGCATTTACGCCCGCAAAGACGCCGTTCCCCGGGTGCTGGGCGGCCTGGGCATAGCGATTATTTCCACACCGCGCGGGGTAATGACCGATAAAAAAGCCCGCAAATTGGGCCTGGGCGGAGAAGTTATCTGCTACGTATGGTAGCGTACGGCAGGAGGTGAACAAACCAGTATGTCGCGGATTGGCAAACAACCGGTGGCGGTCCCGCAAGGGGTAGACGTGCAAATCGAAGGCAACACCGTCCGGGTAAGGGGTCCCAAGGGGCAGTTGAGCAGGGAATTTCACCCGGACATGATCATCCGTCAGGAAGGCGGTTACTTACAGGTAGAAAGGCCGTCGGACGACAAGTTGCACCGTTCCCTGCACGGTTTGACCCGGACGCTGTTAAACAACATGATCCTGGGCGTAACCAGGGGGTTCGAGAAGGGTCTGGAATTATCCGGCGTGGGTTACCGGGCTTCCAAGCAGGGCAAAAAACTGGTTCTGGCCATGGGCTATTCCCACCCGGTGGAAATTGTGCCGGAGGAGGGCCTGGAAATCGAAGTTCCGGCGCCGACCAAAATTTTGGTGAAAGGGATTGACAAGGAGAAGGTAGGCAACCTGGCCGCCAGGATCCGGAGAGTCCGGGAGCCCGAACCGTATAAAGGCAAAGGCGTCCGTTACGAAGGGGAAAGGATCAGACGCAAAGCCGGTAAAGCCGGGGTAAAAGGCAAGAAGTAAAAAGGAGTTGAACCGGTTTGATTAAGAAGCCCGATCGGAAAACATTACGCCAGAAAAGACGTTTAAGGGTCCGCAGGAAGGTCGTGGGCACCCCGGAGCGGCCGCGGTTGAACGTTTTCCGGAGCTTGAAGCATATTTATGCGCAAGTAATTGACGATACCCGGGGGGTAACGCTGGTTTCGGCTTCCACGCTTTCGCCGGAGTTAAAGGGCAGCCTGGCTGGCGGAGGCAATCAAGAGGCGGCTTCGGCGGTGGGGAGGCTGATTGCCGAAAAAGCGCTGCAAAAAGGAATTAAGAAGGTTGTTTTTGACCGGGCCGGTTACCTTTATCACGGGCGCGTGAAGACCCTGGCCGATGCGGCGCGCGAAGGCGGCCTGGAGTTTTAGGCAAATTTAAACATTTTAGGAGGGGAATGAGTGTCCAGGGTTGATCCAAATAAACCGGAGCTGACCGAAAAAGTAGTGTATATTAACCGGGTGGCCAAGGTTGTCAAGGGAGGCCGGCGTTTTTCTTTTTCCGCCCTGGTGGTCGTGGGCGACGGCAACGGGCGCGTGGGTACCGGGTTAGGCAAGGCTGCGGAAGTCCCCGAGGCGATCCGCAAGGGGATCGAGGCAGCAAAGAAGAGCATGATCGAAGTTCCCATGGCCGGGACGACAATCCCTCACGAGGTAATTGGCGAGTTTGGCGCGGGCAAAGTGCTTTTGAAACCTGCCGCCCCCGGCACGGGACTGATTGCCGGCGGGCCGGTGCGGGCGATCCTCGAGCTGGCCGGCGTGCGGGACGTTTTAACCAAGTCCCTGGGTTCGAACAACGCCAATAACATGGTGCATGCCACCATGACGGCGCTCAAAAGCCTCAAGACCCCGGCCCAGGTAGCCGGCCTGCGCGGGAAAACGGTTGCCGAGTTATTCGGGCGGGAGGCATAAAGCCGTGGCGAAGGTAAAGGTTACGCTGCTCAAAAGTTTGATTGGCCGGTCCCGGAACCAGCGCACTGTGGTGCGCACGCTCGGGTTGAAAAAACCTGGGAATTCCGTCATCCATAATGATACTCCCCAGATCAGGGGTATGATCGCGAAAGTTTCTCACCTGTTGAAGGTTGAAGAAATATAAAGGAGGTGTTATAATGGTCAAGCTGCACGAATTGCGGCCCAGCCCCGGCTCCCGCCCGAAGCCGACGCGCAAGGGCCAGGGGATCGGCACCGGTTTGGGAAAGACGGCCGGCCGGGGGATGAAGGGTCAGAAAGCTCGCTCCGGCGGCGGTGTGCGGCCGGGTTTCGAAGGCGGGCAGATGCCCATCCAGCGCCGGATGCCGAAGAGGGGCTTTACGAACGCTCCTTTTAAGAAACGGATCACGGGCGTGAACGTGGAAGCCTTGAACCGTTTTGAAGACGGCAGCACGGTTACGCCGGCCCTGCTGAAAGCCGCCCGGGTCATTAAAAAAGTCGGCGACGGCGTGAAGATCCTGGGCGGGGGCGAATTGAAAAAGGCTTTGACGGTGCAGGCGCACGCCTTCAGCAAGTCCGCCCAGGAAAAAATTGTCGCGGCCGGCGGGAAGGCCGAGGTGATTTAAATGCTGGAAAGTTTACGCAACGCGGTGAAAATTGAAGAGTTAAGGGGAAAGATCCTCTTTACCGTGCTCATGCTGCTGGTGTTCCGGATCGGGGCGCATATTCCGGTGCCCGGCATAAACAGCGCGGTATTCAACGAGCTGATCGGCAGCGGGATCTTATTCGGCTTTTTTGACGTTATTTCCGGCGGCGCCTTTAAAAAGTTTTCCATCTTTGCCATGAGCATTACCCCGTACATCAACGCCTCGATTATCATGCAGTTGCTTACGGTGGTCATCCCGCATCTTGAGCGCCTGGCGAAGGAAGGGGAAGAGGGCCGGAAAAAGATTACCCAGTACACCCGTTACCTTACCGTAGTGCTGGCTTTTGTTCAGGCCATCGGCATGAGCGTTGCTTTAAAGCAGGCGTTTGTCAAGCCTTCCTGGGACCAGTATCTTTTAGTGGCCCTTACTTTGACGGCCGGCACGGCCTTTTTAATGTGGATCGGGGAGCAGATTACGGAAAAAGGGATCGGCAACGGAATTTCTTTATTGATTTTTGCCGGGATCGTCTCGCGGGTGCCGGCCGGTACGGTGCGGGTGGTGGAATACCTGCAGGCGGGAACCATCAATGTGTTCAGCATCCTTTTGCTGGTCGTTATCGGCGGTGCAGTGATCGCCGGGATTGTGCTGGTTCACGAGGGGCAGCGCCGCATCCCCGTGCAGTACGCCAAACGGGTGGTAGGACGCCGGGTTTACGGCGGCCAGAGCACCCACCTGCCCTTGCGGGTGAACCAGGCGGGGGTAATCCCCATTATCTTTGCGTCCTCCATATTAATGTTTCCCGAGCAAATTGCCAGCTGGTTTTCCGGCGGCAAGCTGGCCGACTGGTACGTGGCCTATTTCGGCTGGGGGACCGCGGCCCATACGGTCATCTATGCGCTGCTGGTGATTGGTTTTACGTATTTTTATACGGCCGTGATCATGAATCCTGTTGATGTGGCCGATAACATTAAAAAATACGGCGGTTTTATTCCGGGAATCCGTCCCGGCCGCCCGACTGCCGAGCACATCGCGAAGGTAATGAGCAGGATCACCCTGGCGGGGGCGGTCTTTCTGGCCCTGATCGCCATCCTGCCGAGCTTTATCCTGATTGCCACGCGCATCCCCCACATTTATTTCGGCGGGACCGCCCTGCTGATTGTGGTGGGCGTGGCGCTGGACACGATGAAGCAGGTCGAATCGCACATGCTGCTCAGAAGCTACCAGGGGTTTATTAAATAAGTGAGGCACAGAGGCACAGAGGCACAGAGAGATATAGGCACAAAGGCACAGAGGCACAAAGGGACAAAGGGACAAAGGCACCGGCGGCCGGTGCAGTCGCAACAAGAATTTGGCGGGGATGGCGGCAGGTTTGATTACGGTGAAGTCGAAACAGGAGCTGGCCTACATGCGGGAGGCCGGAAGAATCGTTGCGCTGACTTTTGCCCAAATCGGCAAGGTAATCAAACCGGGAGTCACTACCGGGGAACTGAACCGGCTGGCGGAAGATTTTATCCTGGCCAGGGGAGGGAGGCCGGCTTTTAAGGGTTTGTACGGCTTCCCGGCCAGCATCTGCACTTCGGTGAACGAAGAAGTGGTGCACGGCATTCCCGGTTTAAGGAAACTGGATAATGGAGATATTATCAGTATTGACATCGGCGTAGAAATAAATGGTTATTACGGTGACGGAGCGGTAACTTTTGCGGTTGGGGAGATCGGCGAAGAAGCCGCAAGACTGTTGCGGGTGACGGAAGAAGCGCTCTATGCGGGGATCGCCAAAGCCCGCGCCGGGTACCGTTTGTCGGACATCTCGCACGCCATCCAGGCATATGTGGAAAGCCGCGGTTATTCTGTTGTCCGTGACTACGTGGGCCACGGGATCGGCAGGAGCATGCACGAGGAGCCCCAGGTGCCCAATTTCGGCCGGCCGGGCCGCGGACCCCGCCTGCGGGCGGGAATGACGCTGGCGATTGAACCGATGATCAACGCGGGCACTCACGAGGTGCACGTCTGTGCGGATAACTGGACGGTGGTTACGAAAGAC
>JBFMBG010000041.1:0-28807 GCA_040755215.1 Bacillota bacterium
CAAATTTAATCAAAAACCAACAAACATACACACGAGGAGGAAACCCCCGTTTAGGATAATCATGCTCAGATATGCACCAATTTTGTAGATCCGTTAGGGGTTACTTAAATACCACTTTACCTGTATCCCCCCGGAGGGTATCTGAAGGTGAAATGCTAAGTTTACTAATAAAAAGAACCAAGCATAGGAGTTGATACATGTTGGCCGGGCCTCTTAAAGGAATAAAAGTTTTGGATTTGTCGCGAACGTTGGCAGGACCTTTTTGTACAATGATTCTGGGAGATCTGGGAGCGGAAGTAATCAAGGTAGAGCAACCAGGAGTAGGAGACGAGACAAGAGGGTACGCTCCTCCCGTTTGGGGTGGGGAAAGCTGCTATTATCTTAGTTTAAACCGTAACAAGCGGGGAATAACCCTAAACCTGAAGACAGAAGAAGGTCGGGAGATTGTCCGCAAACTGGCCGCCCGGTCGGATGTTCTAGTGGAAAATTTTCGAACCGGAAGCATGGAAAGGTTCGGCCTCAGCTATAATGTTTTAATAGAATTGAATCCACGGCTTATATACTGCGCGGTCAGTGGTTTCGGGCGTACCGGCCCGATGAAGGATGAAGCGGCTTACGACCTCCTGATCCAGGGTTTTAGTGGGTTGATGAGCGTAACCGGGGAACCTGGTCGGCCGCCGGTAAAAGTTGGATATTCCATTGCCGACTTGGCCACCGGTCTTTACGCAGCTATTGCCATAACCTCTGCTCTTTACAGCCGGGAAAAAACCGGTAAAGGACAATACGTGGAGGCTTCCCTTCTCGAGACACTTGTGGCTTTACAAACATACCTTGCTATCGGTTTTTTTGCCACCGGAAAAGTACCACAAAAAATGGGTTCAGCTCATCCCAACGTAGCGCCATACCAAGTATTTGAGGCGAAAGATGGATACTTCATTATAGCGGTGCCAAACGATTGGTTGTGGCGCAAAATGTGCGATGCGCTTGGTCTTGCCGGGTTGAAGGAGCACCCAAAATTTGCTACCAATTCTGATCGTGTCCTTAATCGGGGTGAACTGGTTGAGATTTTAAACGAATATACAAGCCAACATAAGTCAGCAGAAATTATTGAAAAGTTGAAACAGGTCGGTGTGCCTTGTGGCCCGATTAACACTATCGACCAGGTTCTTAACCATCCTCAAGTTATTCACCGGGGGATGATAGCGGAGGTGGAACATCTTACCATCGGCCTTTTGAAATTGCTGGGCATTCCGATGAAGTTTTCAGAAACCCCGGGTTCGGTACGTTTAGCGCCGCCATTACTTGGTCAGCACACTGTGGAGATTGCCGCAGAGTTGGGCTACAGCGAGGAAGATGTGGCCGATTTTCGAAAAAGAGGAGTTATGTAATTAAAAGAACCCGTTTAGTTATTCAATAAGAGGAGGAAAATTATGGACTTTACCATTCCAGAAGAATTGCAGATGATGAGCCGTACAGTAAAGGAATTTGTTGATAAAGAGGTTGACGCGGTAGGGCAGATTATCGAAGACGAAGACCGTATACCCGAGGAGATTATAGAAAAAGCCAAAGAGATAGGATTGTTTGGGTTAAGCATCCCGGCCGAATACGGCGGCGTGGGAATTGGCATGCTGGGTAAATGTATTATATATGAGCAACTAGGCCGTACCAACAACGGGTTTACCACTTTGATCGGTGCCCACACGGGGATTGGTTCGGTAGGCATCGTGGAAATGGGCACAGAAGAGCAAAGGCAAAAATACCTCCCCGCCATGGCCGCCGGAGAAAAAATCGGTGCTTTTGCTCTCACCGAACCTAACGCCGGTTCAGACGCTGCCAACATCAAAACAACGGCCGTACGCAAGGGGGACGTATATATCCTTAACGGGGCCAAGCATTTCATCACCAATGCGCCCATTGCTGACATTTTCACCGTGATGGCCGTCACAGACAAATCAAAAGGTCCCAAGGGCATCACAGCGTTTATTGTAGAAAAGGATTTCCCGGGCTTTAAAATCGGGACCATCGAAAGAAAAATGGGGTTGCGCGGCTCCTATACTTCGGAAGTGATTTTCGAAGACTGCGAAGTGCCGGCGGAAAACGTCCTGGGCCGGGAAGGTGAGGGTTACGTAAACGCACTGAAGATCCTGGCCAACGGCCGTGCCGGCCTGGCGGCCCGGAACCTTGGCTCTATGCAGAAGCTCCTCGAATTATCCATCAAATATGCCCAGGAGCGAGTCCAGTTTAGTGTGCCAATAAGCTCTTTTCAGGCGGTCCAGCACATGCTGGCAGACATGGCCGTGGATATCGAATTGACCCGCTCCATGGTCTACCGGGTGGCCTGGATGGTCGACCAGAAAATAAAGGTAATTAAAGAAGCGGCCATGGTGAAATATTTTGCTTCCGAGGCGTACTGCCGGGTGGCGGACAAAGCGGTGCAGATCTTTGGCGGAATGGGGTACATGAAAGACTTTCCCATCGAACGCTACTACCGGGATGCCCGGATCTGCCGCATATACGAAGGCACCTCGGAAATTCAAAAAAACATCATTTTTAACCAGTTATTAAAAGAATACAGCTAAAGGAGAGGTCTGCATGGAGATTCAAAAAATTGCCGTCATCGGCGCCGGCATCATGGGCCAGGGGATTGCCCACGTGTGTGCTCTAGGCGGTTTTTCTGTCAACCTAAACGATATTAGCGAGGAAATTCTCGAACAGGCAAAGACAATAATTGAGGAGAATTTGAAAAAAGGCGTTGAGCGAGGCAAGGTTAAACCCGCAGACGCGGAATCTGTCCTGAAAAGGATCAACCTGGTTACCGATCTTCATACCGCCGTAAGTGACGTTGATCTGGTTATTGAAGCCGTCCCGGAAGTCCTGGAATTAAAATTGAAAGTGTTTCAGGAGCTCGATCAATATTGCCCTGAACACACAATTCTGGCTACAAATACATCTGCTAAAAGCATCACCGAGATCGCAGCCGCCACGAAGCGCCCGCAAAAAGTCATCGGGCTGCACTTTTTCAACCCCCCACACATCATGAAGCTGGTGGAAATAGTTTGCGGCCTGGAAACGGACGAAGAGACCTACCGTCTCTCCGAAGCCGCCTGTCGGCAGATGGGCAAAGAAACGGTAAAGGTGAACGAGTTCCCTGGTTTCGTAACCTCCCGCATCAACGCCCTGATTGGCAACGAAGCTTTCCTGATGCTTCAGGAAGAGGTCGCCTCGGCGGAAGATATCGATAAAGCTATTAAACTTGGTTTAAACCACCCGATGGGGCCTTTTGAAATGATCGATTTAGTAGGACTGGATACAAGGTTAAAGGTCTTGGAATATCTACACGAAACCCTGGGGGACAGGTTCCGGCCCTCTCCTTTGATGGTTAAGTACGTTAAGGCTGGACGGCTAGGGCGGAAAACAGGAAAAGGAGTCTATGACTACACGAAAAATAAATAGCGAGGGGTTTTCATGAAAACTGACTTTAATAATTTAAACGTAGAAGTGGAAGAGAGAGTGGCGGTAGTTACGATCAATCGCCCCGAGGTGAGAAACGCTTTAAATAAAGAAACCTGGGTGGAGCTGAAAGAGTTTTTAAGCGAAGCCGAGGCCGAAGAACAGGTACATATAGTCATCTTCACCGGCGCGGGCGACAAAGCCTTTGTTGCAGGCGCTGACGTGGCGGCCTTAAAACAGCGCAGTATGCTGGAAACCTTGAAGGGGGAAAATTAAGGCGAAGCAGGCCGGTTGTTGGAAGAAGGGGCGACCTTTCCAGACGGGAGATTCCCTGTTAATTTGAGTGGTGGCTTGAAGAGCAAAGGGCACCCCATTGGAGCTACGGGCGTTGGCCAGGCCTACGAGATTTTTAAGCAACTGCGCGGTCAGACCGAAGAACCCGCTAGACAGGTTAAAAACGCAGAGATCGCCCTGTCTCACAACGTGGGCGGTTCGGGCGGAACGGCCACCGTCTTCATATACAGCCTTTACGAGAGGGGGGCGTAAAAATGTCCGCTGTGGGAATCATCAGTTACGGCACGTATATCCCCCGTCTGCGGATTACCAGAGAGGAGTACAAAAAGGCCTGGGGGAGCTGCGCCGCCGACATTGTGGAAAAACCAGTTCCCGACATTGACGAGGATGTACTTACCATGGGGATTGCCGCGGCCCGGCATGCCCTCCGTTTTCCGGACGACGGGCGTGCCGTGGATATTTTAAACTGGGCGTCGACCAGTTATCCCTACGCGGAAAAACTGACCGCTGGAGAGACGGCGGCCATGCTCGGCCTGCAGGACAATCTCTTCAGCACGGAGCACGGGCAGTCGACGCGGGCCGGCGCCGAGGCGTTTCTGACTGCTTTAGCCTATCTCCAGGCGGGGATGGGCAAAAAAGCGCTGGTGATCGCAGCCGACGCCCCTCGCGCCCATCCGCGGGAACCCTTGGAGCATGGATTGGGAGCGGCAGCGGTTGCTTTTGTGCTGGGAGGTGAAAACGTCATCGCTGAAGTTGAGGGGTATACTTCCTTTGTTGCTGAGCAATTGGGCGAGCGGTACCGCCCTGAAGGGGAAGATTATTTAACCGACATCGGCGTACGCCAGTTTACCTCGGACGCATACAACCGCCTGGTTGCCCGCTCCGTAAAGGAGCTTTTGGGCCACCTGGTTGCCCGCCCGGAGGATTACCGTTATGTTGTTATCCACCAGACGGACGGGCGCGCTGCCCGGGGGCTGGCTTTAAAACTGGGTTTCCGGGAAGAACAGAACGCTCCGGGAATGTTCTTCAAACAGACCGGCGATACAGGTGTCTGCTCCACCCTTTTGGGGCTGGCCGCCGTTCTGGATGCCTGCCTGCCGGGGGAACGGGTTCTGGTCGCCGCCTACGGATCGGGAGCGGGCAGCATCGCCTTTAGCTTACGTGTTACCAGGGCGATTGAAGAACTGGCACGTTCACCGGGCGTAAAGGAGCAGTTTGCCGAAAAACGATATATTGATTATATTCAATACCTCAAGTTAAAAAAAGTAATTCTGTGAGGTGATTGTCTTTGGGTGCGCATATCTCCGTGCCGATGTACCAGCGGGCGATTGCCCAGCGTTACCGGCTGGTTGGCTTAAAATGCCGCCGGTGCGGGAAGATAAACTTTCCCCCCAAGGCGGCCTGCAAGTACTGCGGAGAATTAAATAATTTTGAAGAGATCCAGTTAAGCGGCAAGGGAAAGGTTTACAGTTTCACCGTAATTGCGGGTGCCGGCGCACCCCCGGAGTTTGCCGACGATGCCGCCTTCAAGGGGAAGTACCCGGTCGCCCTGGTGGAACTGGATGAAGGGCCGAGGATCGTTGCTCAGTTGGTGGATACGCCGGTGGAGGACGTTGCCATCGGGATGCCCGTGGAGGCTGTGCTCCGAAAAATGTATACAGAAGAAGGGGTCGTAAGGTACGGATATAAATTCAGGAAGTGTAAATGATAAGGTTTTCTCACCGAGAGCGAATTTTTGCCAGAAGAGATAAAAAAATAAGCTGCGGGGATGAGGTAAGCTGTCCGGTTGGCAGGGTTATTTTCAATCCCGTCTGGTAAGTCCCGAAGAAGCAATATCCATGATCAAATCAGGCCAGCGTGTAGTAGTCGGTTCAGGATGCGGGGAGCCGTTATTGCTGGTAGAGGCCTTAGTAAAAGAAGCAAAAAGGTTTGAAAACCTACGGTTATCCAACATGGGTTTGGGGGAGTTCTTATCCTTATGCTGATCCTTGCTTTACTGGGAAATACCATTTGACTACCATCTTACCAGATCCGGGTATACGGGAAGAAATGGAAGAAGGGACAATTGATTACCTTCCCATTAACCTGTCCATTTTTCTTGAATACTTGAACAGTTTACCTTCGTTAGATGTGGCGCTGGTCCAGCTTTCTCCTCCCAACCGATACGGGTATTGCAGTTTTGGAGTGTCGGGAGACTATACTAAACCGGCTGCCCTCGCCGCAAAATTGGTCATAGCCGAGATCAACAGGGACATGCCGCGAACTCTGGGTGATACATTTATTCACGTAAATCAGGTGCATTACTTCGTCAGAAGCGAAAATCCGATCCTGGAACTTTCTGACGCTCAGGCTACTGCGATAGAAAGGGCAGTTGCTGAAAACGTGGCAAGGCTCGTTCCCGATGGCTCAACCGTACAGTTGGGCGTTGGGAGTATGGCCAATGCAGTGGCCCTTGAGTTGCAAAAAAGTGTGATCTTGGCATTCATACAGGAATTTTCACCGAGGGGATCATTAGCCATTAAAAAGACTTTTGTGGCTAAAAAGTCCACCAAAAATGTAGATTTCCTTCGCATTAGGCCGATAATGCGAAGTAGTAATCCGAAAAAAAGTAAATACGTTGACACTGTTAAATTTCCGGGTTACGATAAGGACAGCAACAGTTCTAAACTGACAAGGAGGCTTATCCCACGAGGGTTGAACTTGACAAATTACTCCAGCCACATCTGAAGCACTATTCGGAAGAATGGTTGCTTTTCGAGGTAATCGAAACAGACCGAAACGGCTGGCCGAAAAAAGTGCGCTTTGTTGCCCATCATCCTGACCGGGAGAAATTAACGGATATCGCGCTGGAAAAAAACATGCAACGCACTTTAGTGCGTTACGCCGGGGAAGTAGTTCCGGAAGGGATGGAAGCAATCCTGTGATGATAATCCCGATTCGTTCCTCGCGACACCTGGTGGAAACCTACATCCAGATTTATGATGCCCAAAGGCAAGCCGCTGCCTATGTTGCGCTGGACACCCCTGCCCTGGCCAGGCAAATCAGGCTTAAAGATTCACTGGGAACCCTCCCAATTGTCTCGGCCACCGGTTCCCAGCAGGCCAATCGCTACCGGGTGGGTTGGATCCAACTGGGTAGCGAAAAATTACAAATTTAGAGGTGCTCAACTTACCAGTTCAGCTTAAATTGGACGGTCTCTTGGGATTAAATTTTCTCTCTCGTTTTATTACGACATTCGATTATTCAGCTATGGAAGTACGCCTGCAAAGGCTTACCTTCTTCACTGTTCAGATGTGTTGTTTATTCGGCATCTTTCCTTCCGGTTCAATTCCAACGCATTTAAAAGCGATCAATCTTCGTCGCGGCCATTTCCTAACGCCCAGCTAACTCCTGAAGGCGCCAATAGGCCGCTCTACCTGGCACGCGCCGCCGTTCCCAAGCCTGTTCGCTGGCTCTAAGGGCCATGTATAACGGAAAAACGTCCCATCGTGCATAGGGGCCGAGGGCGTCAAAAGATGCTTTGGCAACGTGCCTTTCGGGTAAATCAAGCTCACGCTCCAGCAATACGCCGGCCGGCTCCGCCGGTTCCACGACTGGAAGCGGATAGTCCAGATCTACGACTATGTCGATGCCCGGGTTCCGGTACTGGCCAAAATGTTCGAAAGAAGAATTAAAGGTTACAAAGCAATTGGGTATTCAATCTTTAACGAAAATCCGGTTTACCTCACCGATTACAACCTGATGTTTTCCAGGTATTTTGGCCTGGAAAGATAAAACCGCTAAACAAGCCCGGTAAAAGGCGTAATATAGGCGATTAACGGCACTGGCATACTTATCTCCTTGAAATGCCCACTCTGCCTCTTCCCAGGTTTCCCACGCTTTTTTCATCTTGGCCTGCGCGAGTTCCTTTTTCAATTCGTTCACGATATAATTACTCCTTCGCGCTGAACGTTTTGATAAAAAGCGTCCGCCTGAAACAGGGGCGATTGAAATTCTTCCAGCGAACAGGGCAAGGCAATTAGGTCTTTGCCTTCCTGCAAACTAAACTCAAACGCCTCATCAATGATGATCTCTCTGGTCTTCTCATCCATCCTTTCGACCACAACCAGCACGTCTAAATCAGAATCCGGCCCGGCAGTTCCGCGCGCCTGCGAGCAACCGCTCCCAAAAAACGAGTTTTCTCCAAGACTGGATAAATATCATTGAACACCTGGATCTGGAATTCGCTGGAGATTTATCCCTCGATCTCCCCGAAGATGTTCTCTTTTCCAGCACATACGGCCTGTATTGTTTTAAGGCTGCCGTGCGAAAGAAAGGTAAAAGGACCGCATCCGGGCGGACTAAAAGTAACCTGCGCATCAAACTTTTGACTCTGGCCATAGTTTACCCCCGCTACCTTCCTGGGGGGTCCTAAAGCCCTTTAAAACGAACCACTTCCTGAATAGGTCTCCGGACACTACGGGGCTTGTTCGCCGGGTGCTCCAGGTCACCGTATCCCAGCGCAATTCCCAACAAAATCGTCAGGTTCTCCGGAATCTCCAATTCCGTGCGGATGAGGTCAGGATAAGCCACCAGGTTGACCGCCGGAATGGAATCCACACCGTATTCCTGGGCTGCCAGCATGACGCTCATGGCGAACATGCCAACGTCGAAAATCGACCAGGGAGTTAAGCTGCGCTCCAGGCACAGGTAGACGACCGCCGGCGCCCCGAAGAATTCGTAATTGCGCCGGGTGACAGCACGTTTGGCCGCTTCGTCGTCGGGGGATAAACCCATGGCGGCAAAGCGGTTTGCCGCGTTTTCGGCCATCCGCTGCTGCAGGGCCGGAGGCCATTGTTGAGGCCGGGGAAGGTCCGGCCGCATCGGCGAACCCGCTTCGAACCGCTTCAGAAAAGCTTCGCGGAGCCTGTTTAAGGCTTCTCCCCCGGCAATGAAAACCTCCCACGGCTGGCTGTTTCCCCAGGAAGGGGCCTGGTTCGCCGCTTGCAGAATTTTCAGCAAGGTTTCTTTTTCTATTGGATTCGGTTTAAAAGCACGTACCGAGTGACGGGAATGAAGGGCTTCAAGCACGTTCATTGATCTTTCTCCTTCCTGTAAAATAACTTGCCAAACGACTTGTACTTGTCGCCTTAAATTTTACCCAGCAGGAAACTCCCTTATTTGCAGGCGGATAACCGCATCGAGGTCATTTGGATAATCTTTCTTCACCGTAGAACCAAGTCCTGCTTGTCCTCAACCTTGTATTTGTGGTTGTTTACGTTTAACCTGATGACAAAGCCTGGTTCCTGCACATCTTTTTTGCGGTACCCGGCGCAGCTCTATCGGCCTTCGGGGATTCCGGCCAGCTTTTTCACCAGCCGCTTCTTTTCCTCCAGGTTTAAATTCTTGCGGATGACCAGCTTTTGCGTCTCGGTCGTCCCGCCGCCGCAGATCAGGCCGTGCAAAGGCGGGCCGCCCCCGAGCATTTCCGCAAAGCGCAAGGCCCGCAGGCGGTGTTCGGTGATCACGTCGGGCGCGCCCTGCAGGTATTTTTGCAAAAGGGGGCCGATTTCGGGGTGGGTAAAATCCTTTTCCGCAGGGCAGGTGGCGATCAGGCCGCCGGCAACATCCCCCAGCCACTTGTGCGCTTCCATAAAGGCGAGGGTGCCGTTTAAACGGGCCGCGTTGGCGAAAAGGCCGTTCGGAAAGCAAAGCCCGGAGGCGGCCATTTCTCCTTCGTGGGCGGCGGCCAGCGCGCAGCCGTAGCCCACCTCGCCCATCTGGGCAAGGGCGGTCAGCTTTTCGAGGAGGTGGGGAGCGTTGCCCACCCCGTTGTACTCGGCCAAAAGAGCCATGGCGCCAATGGCCAGGTCCACCGCCCCGGGGCGGCAGCCGCCCCCGCAAAGGCGCACGAGATCGGCGAACTTTTCGACGAAGACCCCCGTGTACTGGTGTTCTCCGCACAGGAAAACCCTTTCCCAGGGGACGAAAACGTCGTTGAAGATGGTTAAGCAGGTGCCGTGGTATTCTAACCCGAAGCGTTGGCTGCCCGGGTCATCACCCAGAAGGCGGCGGGAGTCGTGCAGGTTGTACTGCCAGACGTGGATTAACCCTTTTGTTCCGTTGGGAACGGCAAAGGAGACGGCGTAGTCTTTTTCGTTTTCCTTCAAAGCGCGCCAGGGCATGACCAGGATTTCGTGCGCCAGGGCGCCGTTGCTCAGGTGCGCCTTGGCCCCCCGGACGACGATGCCGCGGCTGTTTTTTTCCACCACCCTCAAGTAAAGGTCGGGGTCTTTTTGTTGGGTGGGTCCTTTGCCGCGGTCGCCTTTGACGCACATGACCCCGGCGGCGCAAGTTTGATCTTCTTTTTGCACCCGGGTGAAAAACTCTTTAAACCGGGCGTGATATTCGGTGTTGTTTTCCTGATCGATCAGGTATGTGCCGTTGAAGATGGCGTTGGCCGCGCAGGCCCCCGCGCAGCGGCCGGCGTTGCAGGTGCCGGTGGTGTTCTGCCACCAGCGGCGCAGTTTCACGGTTTTGATCAAATCTTCCTTTGTGCTCCAGAGGGCGCCCAGCAAATTGCACTTTTCTCCGGTGAGCAGCGAGGTGGTGAGCATCCGGCCGGCGTTGGCCGGATCCAGGGCCAGATCGTAGGTGGCCACAGCAGCGTTAATCACCGGCTGCAGCACGGGGTGCCCCAAAATGTCCGTTATTCTTTCCCCCCGGAAGTAGATGACGGGTTCAAACTTTTTTAGCTCTTCCCGGTATTCGGCTCCGCTTTTCATTCCCCGCCCTCCCCGTTGAAGAGGTCTATTGCACCGGCCCAGGAGCCGGCAAAAACCATTTCCCGCAGGGGTTTTCGGGGCCGGGACGGGGGGTCTTGAGCGGGGTAGCCCAGGGGAGTAAGGGCCACCACGCGCCAGGGGGCGGGGATGCCGAAATCCTTTTTGATCCGGTCTTCATCGAAGACCCCGATCCAGCAAGTGCCCAGCCCCTGGGCGCAGGCGGCCAGGACCAGGTGCTCGAAAACAATCCCGCCATCCACCAGGTAATACTTTTGGCCCGCCCTTTCCCCGGAGTATCCGGGGTGGGCGCAAAGCACCACGGCCACCGGCGCCGAGGCGATCCCCTTTTTGCCCGGGTTGGCCTCGGGAATGGCGGCGAGCAGTTTTTCTTTTTGCTCCGGGGCGGTAATTACAAGGAGCCGCCAGCCCTGTTTGTTCTCCCAGGTGGGCGCAAGCCGGGCGGCCTCCAAAACGGCCAAAAGCTTTTCCTTTTCCACCGGGACTGCTTTGTACCGGCGGATGCTCCGGCGCCTGGCGATCACTTCAAAAAAGTCCATTTCATCATCCTCCCCTGCCGGGTTACAAAACTGTTTGATTTCTTCTCTAACATCCCGGTGTTTTCCTGCCTTAGTGTTCAGGGATCGTTAAAAAAGGTTTTTAATTTAAGGGCGATTATTTAGGGGTGCCGCTGGTAATTTAGCGGAACCCAAGATGATGGCGCAACCGGCAGCCTTCCTTCCTACTGGCTAACCGGTTACCTTAACGGAAGGAGCAAAAATGATAAACAGGTGAAATAGTACCTGGTTTGATTATAAAAAACATTTATTTTAATAATTAACCTTTTTTATATATACTTTCTGATAAGATGATTTAGGAAAGAGGTGCTTTCATGTCTTCCGCTTACCGCCGGCTATGGGAATCCCTCGGGCTTGATTTAGGGGCCCACGACCAGTTGCTGCAAATTCTTCCGCCCACCTACGGAGAGGTTTAAGCCAGGAAAACCGGCCGGCGAAAATAGAATACTTTGATTTCGTCGTCGCCGAGATCCACGGTCTGCGCATCCAGGAACTACAGGAACATAAGGCCCGCGGCGGCAAAGTGATCGGCACTTTTTGCGTTTTCGTTCCGGAAGAAATTATCCGCGCGGCCGGGGGAATCTGCATCGGTCTTTGCTCCGGAGTGGAAATCGGCGCCGCCCAGGCGCAAAAGGTTCTGCCCGGCAGCATCTGCCCCCTCATTAAATCTTCATGGGCTTTAAGCTGGCCAGGGTTTGCCCGTACTTCGAGTCCTGCGACCTGGTGGTGGGGGAAACCACTTGCGACGGCAAAAAGAAAGCCTTCGAGATTTTAACGACTACGTCCCCGTTCACGTCATGGAAGTCCCCCAGCTGAAGCGGGAAAAAGACAAAGCCCTGTGGAGCAGCGAGGTGAAGGATTTTTTGGCTCGGGTGGAAGAATTCACCGGGAACAAGATCACCGTTGCTTCCCTGCGGCGCGCGATTAAAGAGGTCAACGGCAAACGGAAGGCTCTTTTGCGCCTGGCCGGATTACGCAAATCCAACCCTGCCTCCATCAGCGGCAAAGACAGCCTGTTGATCGAGCAGGTCGCCATGTACGACGATGTGGAGCGCTTCACCGCCAAAGTGGAGGAGCTCTGCGCCGAACTGGAAGCAAGGGTCCGGGAAAATAACGGGGTCAAAGCGCCGGACGCCCCGCGGATTATTGTCACCGGCACGCCCATGGCCATCCCGAACTGGAAAGTGCCCCACCTCATCGAAAGCAGCGGCGCGGTCATCGTGGCCGAAGAACTCTGCACGGGCCTGCGCTACTTTGAAAACCTGATGCCGGAAGAAGGCGGGAGCATTGAAGAAATGACCGAACACATCGCGGCAAGATACCTGAAGACAAACTGCGCCTGCTTTACCCCAAACCCGGGCAGGATGGAAAGACTGGTGGAATTGGGGAAGGAGTATCAGGCCGACGGGATCATCCACTGCTCATTAACGTTTTGCGACCCGTACCTGATCGAAGCCAACCGGGTGGAAAAGACGCTGGCGAAACACGACATTCCTCTTTTGCAGATTGAAACCGACTACAGCCAGGGAGACGCAGGTCAGCTAAAAACGCGGATCGAGGTCTTTCTGGAGATGGTCAGGGCAAGGAAAGGACGTGTTTGATTTCGCCCACCGACGAAAATTGGCCCCGGTAGGAAAGTCGAACCGGGGCCAGTCGGGGTAAACGCATATTTTCCTTAACAATGCCCTCGCCACCAGATAGACTTTTCCGCTTCTTTCATTTTGACTTGTTGACGCAATGCAACGGTTTTTCCCCGCGCCGGAAACGGTTGATGTTTTCCGCCACCGCTTCCCCGATCATCCGCAAAGAGATATCGGTGGCGCCGCCAATGTGGGGGGTGGCCACCGTGTTGTACTGGAAAATCGGGTCCGCCGGGTCCGGCGGCTCCTGCCAAAAAACGTCCAGTCCCACCCCTGCGATCACTTTGTTTTCGAGGGCCCATAAAAGGGCAGGGTAATCAATCAGCGGCCCCCTGCCTACGTTGATCAGAAAAGCGGTGTTCTTCATCATGGTTAATTCCGCTTTGCCGATTATCCCCCTTGTTTCTTCGGTCAGCGGCGTGCATAAGATCACAAAGTCGGCGGCCCTTAACACCCGGGGGAGATCTTCCGGGCCTCCGTAAAAATCGATACCAAGCTCCTTTCTTTTCGCTTCGGAAGGATGCTTTGAAATGGCCATGATCTCCATTTCCAGGGCCTTTAACCTTTTGATCAGGCTTTTGCCGATGCCGCCGGCGCCGACGATTCCCGCCGTTTTTCCTTTCAGGGTAGTCCCGATGGGCGAACCGGTTTTTCGTTTCTTAAGGTTTTCCCTGGCCTGCGCAAAGTTCCTGGCCAGCGAAAGCATCAACAGGATGGCCAGCTCCGCCACCGATTCGCCGTTGCCGGTGTGTTCGCTGGGCACGTTCGCCACGTAGATCCCTTTTTCCGTGGCCGCCTGGATATCCACCCCGTCGAGGCCGGCACCATATTGTTGAATAAGCTTTAAAGATTTCGCTTTTACGATGGTTTCTTTGGTAATTTTGGCCATCGAGGGTACCAAAACGTCCGCGTTTTCAATTTCGTCCGGGGATTCGGCCAGGGAAACGGCCACAATTTCGTCTTCGGGTAAAAGCTTGCTCAGGTTAGCCACGATTGCTTTGCTTTTCACGCATACGACTATTTTCACTACTTAAACGCCCTCCTTGGGTGTTCCTTATCCGTAAAGGCTTTTCATTTTTCTTTAGCCGCCCTTGCTCTGCCCCGTCGCAGCGCTCCCAACACGAGTGTTTTCTGTTCAGCAATCCTCTTTTCCTTAATCGCACCACAGCTAAACCCATTCGATAGATTTTCTTCACAACGGTGATTATGTCCTGCTTAAAAAAATAATGCGAAGTAATTTTTGTCCGTTAGTAGCCCTGTGAAAGTAAATAAAATCCCGCCAACAGGAGCATTTTGTTCGCATTCGGCGCCTAATGCGAACAAAAAATGCCAAGTACATTAATTTCAAAATCTAATTCATCGCAAACCTCCATTTTTTGACCAGCTTGGCAAAAAGGCTTTTCTGGCTCACTGAATTTGTTTGAGCAAAAATTTAGCATCCCCAAGAGGAGGTGCGACGTGGGTCACCCCGCAGGTTCTGCACTAAAACTTTTCATCCAATGGATAAGGTTAAATCCCGCTGCCCACAAGGGCTTGGGTAACTCTACGGGTTATGCACATATCCCCAGTCCCGGCGACTGACCTAATTATCATCACCCTGAATACTACTTTAAAACAAAATTACCTCTTGTCCACCAATGGATAGCGGCTCTTTTGGGAGAAACTATACTTACGGTCTAAACCGATGGATGGAGCAGAACTTTTTCGAGGTGACTGAGGATATGGACCTGCACCTACCCTCTATTATATCCCGCATCGAAAAGAAAGTTATTGAAGATGCCCTGCGCAGAAAGAAAAAAAAATCAGAAGCAATGAAAATGTTAGGGATAAGCAGGGCGACCTTCTACAGCAAAATAAAAAAATATTTTCCGGATATGTTACACGGTGATCGAAATCTGTTTTAGAGTTTTTCAGCCCACCACCCCAGCTCTTCCCGGTAATTCCGGGTGGGCGATTGTCACCAGGGCTTTCGCACGCCCGCGCAAAGAACGGTAACGCAGACTGGCGACGCCATATTCCGCAACCACGTAATCCACATCTGTCCTCGACGTGGATATCGGCACGCCCTGTTTCAACTGCAGCCTGAAATCCGTCACTTCACTCCACTTTCCGGCCTTGTTTTCTCCCGTATTCCCTTAGTTTGCCTTGGCAACGAGCTCGCCCAACTGGTTATAATACCTGGCTTCCTGGTATTCCATGACCATTTTCCCGGCGAATTTGCTTGGTTTTTCCTCAAAGCCGGTAAAAACAGCTTCCGGGGTGATTATATCTCCATTGTAAATGGGCCTGTAAATCTCCCAGTCGTTTCCTGAATGATAGGCGTGTACGCCGGGCAGGCCCTGCAGCACCTACGTGGGGTATACACTATAAAGCCAAGAAGGCGGAGCTACCAGGCTTTTATAACGCGTGTTCCTGGCATATTCTTCATCGCGGTATAAAGGGTTTGGATCACCGATCCCGTCTACGAAATGCCGGATTGAATCGGGATTTACATAACGGTTGTAAATGTTACTAACCCGGAGCTTCATGCCCACCCTTTCCCGAAATTTTGTTAATGCTTCTTCCGTAATCAAACCTTCGGCTACTGGCGCTAGTTCTTCTTTAGCTACTGACAAAGCTCAAAACCTCCTTTTTAATGGCTTATGCTTATGGGCATCTCCTCAGCAAGAAGTGTGCCATAAATTGAAAAAGGGCGTAGAGTAATAAGTGTCGACCTATTTCTTAATTGAATTTATAGGTTTAATAGTTTAGTACTTAAACAATGTTCAATTATTAAACGTATAATTTTTGTTATTTCACCAATCTCCGCGAACCGCCGGCGATGCCAATGGCTGAAACAAGCAAAGAAATCATGGCAATCACATAGGCCCAATAATACGTTCCGGTGAGGTCAAAGATAAAACCTCCCAACCAGGAGCCAAGGGCACCCGTAAGGCCGATAAAGAATGTCTGCAAACCATAAATTGAGGCCAACTCGCGGGGACCAAAAATATCTCCCAGCAGTCCGGCAAACTGCGATAGCATTCCCCCGTAACAAAAACCAAAGACGAATACAAAAGCCCAAAGCTGCCAGAGGGATTGAAGCGGAAGCAAGAACAATAGGGCCGCCACTTGAACAAAACCCAAAATAATCAAAGGTATCCGCCGCCCCTGGTAATCTGCCCACAGGCCAACCAGCAGTCGCGAGGGAATCCCGATCGCACCTAACATGCCCACCGTAAAAGCGGCATGGGTGCTGCTGATTCCCTGGTCTGTAGCGTAAGCCAACGTATGGACCAAGATAATAAACTGACCAATTCCGAATGAGCCGTAAGATAACGACAACAACCAGAACTGCAAGGTGCGAAAAGCTTCTTGAAGCGAGAGAGAAGCGTTATACGCCTGGTCACAACTTTTTTTCTCCAAATCTTCTTTGTTATCTCCCGACCCTTTCTGGCTGGCCACTATTCCCGGAACCTTTAAAAAGTAGGCAGTTGGAGCGAGAAGGGCCATCCCAAGAATTCCGATGACCAGAAAAGCTGTTCGCCACCCGGCCAGGCGTACTAGCCAATCGGCAAGGGGCGGCCCTATCCAGATACCTACCGCTCCGGCACAGGAAACCAGGGCCAGGATCAAACCGCTCCGAAAAACAAACCATTTTCTTACCTCCGCCAGAGGTACGGAATAAAATGTTGCAGAGCCGGCCCCAAAAAGAACCCCGTAAAAAAAGTAAAGCTGCCACACATCTTGGGCTGAAGAGGATAACAGCATCCCCGAAAAAGCAACGAGGCTCCCCGCCAGCACCACTCTCCGGAACCCGTAACGGTCACTCAGGTAACCAGCCACCGGGCTAAAGAACGCATAGGTAATCATCACTAAAGAAAGAATTCCCGAGGCAACTGCCCTCGAAATAGCAAGATCGGCCGCCAAAGGTTTAAGGATAGCGCTAAAGCAAAAACGTCCGGCAGTGAGCATTAGATTGGCCAACGAGGCAATAATAAAAACAAATAAACAAAATTTTTGATATTTTTCTGTTTCCGTTTGCGTATCTTTAATTGCTTTTAAAAGTTTCGTGGTAAGTTCCCCCATGTAGTAAAGCGGTCTAATAATGGATTAATTGCCAAATGGATTATGCTCACAATACTAAATACAGGAGGCTTTTGGAACCAATAGACAGCCGGTGGTCAATGTCTGCACTTTAGCCAGGCTGAGGTAAGCATTGCTTCCACCAAAAACAATCTCCGAATCTTAGTTGGTTGGATGAGCTACTTCCGTGCATAGAATATCTTTTGCCCCTTTACTTCCCTTTGTAACACCCCCTTTTCCTCGAGATACTTCAGGTGCGCAACAGCTTCTCCGGTGGCAAACCATTTTTGTGCAGCCGGAAAGAGATCCCATGAATCGCAGGTCATGTCCCAACTCATCCGGGAGGCCACCTGATAAGCATCCATACCGCCTTTTTCTAATATGGAGATAATCTCATCTATTCTTGCCTGATGGTGGGACTTAAGTTCAAGAATTCTTTTTCGGTGATTTCTAAAAACACTTCGATGACCTGGTAAGACAAGCGAGATATCGAATTCGTAGATTTTATCCAGACTAGCCAGGTATTCCCTCAAAGGGTTATCTCCATCAGACCACAATGAAATGTTCGGGGTTATGCCGTAAAGGAGGTGATCTCCCGAGAAGAGGATTTTTTTGTTTGGTTCATATAAGCACATATGGCCTTTGGTATGACCAGGGGTTTCTACGCATTTCAAGAAATATTCTCCGATGCTCAATATGTCGCCATCTCTTAAAATATGAAACTTTAATTGACCCGGTGCCCTGTGCCGGTAACCGGGGTGTTTTTCTATGGCCTTCCCAAGTTCATTTTCAGGAAAACCATTTTTACGCGCAAAGTCGCACATATCTTTCCAGCGTCCGACATTGCTAATAAAATCAGCATCCGGCTGGTTGAAGTAGACTATGGAAATATCTGTTACAAGATGGGCAACGAGACCCATATGATCGGCATGCAAGTGAGTGATGAAAAAATCTGTCTTTTCTAAGTTAATGTTGAGTTTACGAAGACCGGCATGCATCGCGCCGAGGCATTCTTCACGGTTCAGCCCTGTGTCAATAATCATATTTCGCTCCGGCGCCTTGATCACATAGGAGTTAACCGCTTTCAAGGGATTATCGGGAAGAGGTATTTCAAGTTGAAATAAATTTGGCGCAATTTCCTGAATCATCATGACATTCTCCTATCTATTTCCACTTTCCGCGTCTTTGCGGGAGTTCCGAAAAATCTAAAGCCGCTCGCAGATCAGAGCGGCGTTCATACCTCCCACTCCCTTCGCAAGGACCGTTTCGACTCTTCTACGATCAATTGCATATCTTTTTTCGACGGAGTATGGTCGCCCATTTAATACTGATAAAAGCCCTTTCCAGCTTTCCGTCCTAAATAATTACATTCCACCATATGCTTGAGGAACTGGGGCGGACGATAACGATCGCCATAGACGGCCTGGAGGTCTTCCAACACTCGTAGCCCTGTATCTACACCGTTAAAGTCTGCCAGTTCAAATGGCCCCATTGGGTGATTAAATGCCAGCCGTACGGCTTTATCAATATCCTCGATTGTAGCAATACCCTCTTCTAAGATCCTGAACGCCTCAACACGTTGGGCTGCAATCAAACGTGTCGTAATAAACCCATGCCTATCCTTTTTGCAAACCACAGTGTCCTTGCCTATTGAACGGCAAAACTCTTCGATTGTTTTCAAGGTTTCTGGAGAAGTTTCCATTCCGCAAATGATTTCCACCAAACGCATTATAACCACGGGATTAAAAAAATGCGTTCCGATTATTTTATCCCGGCGGGCAGTTTTTGAACCAATTAACGTAATACTTAAACCAGAAGTATTTGTTGTCAGGATGGTGTGAGGAGAACAGAGTTGATCCAGTTGCCTGAAAATATCCATCTTCAGTTGTAAAACCTCCGGAACGGCTTCAATAACTAAATCAACATTTGATACTGCACTTTTTATATCCGTATAACACCGAATGTTTCCAATTACTTCCGTACCCTGACCCTCTTTTATCTTCCCACTCTTTTCCAACCGCGATAAGCTGTCCTTAATTCTTACTATGGCTTTGGACAATATGTCATCATTTAAATCATATAAGTTTACCTTATATCCAGCTATGGCTGCAACTTCCGCTATTCCGTGCCCCATAATTCCTGATCCCAGTACAGCCACGTCTTTTATTTGCATTTTTGGCTTGTCCTCCTTATTTTCTTATGGTTGATGCAACGGCACCGTTAATATGCGTTCTCTTTATGGGTCCTTTTGTTCAATAAAACTTTGATCAATGAAGTACAAACAACTTCACCACGGTGGTTAACAACATCCTGCCTGAAGGTAACCAGACCGCGTGTAGGACCTTTATCTACTTTTTCAAGGGCCTCGGATTCCACGTAAAGAGTATCTCCAATAAATGTGGGGTGAAGAAATCGCACGCGCTCCATTCCGTAAAATGCATAAACTACACCCGGATTAATCTTAATCAGGCCGGAAGCCACCGATAACACCAGCAAACCATGCGCGATACGTTGTTTAAAAGGGGTCCGTGATGCATATTCAATGTCGGTATGCAAGGGGTACCAGTCTCCGCTAAACGCTGAAAATAAAACAATATCTGCTTCTGTAATCGTACGCCCGCGGGACCTCGTTTTCATACCAACTTCCAGCTCATCGTAGAATTTACTTAAAATGTAAACTCACCTCCCCCAACGCTTTAATCAGCATACATGCATTTTTTATGCCAGAATCTTAAAATTGATTTTCTCTTGGCGGTTGGAACCAGAGCTTAATGCATTTTTTCATCATTCCAATGTAAAAACGCAACGCACCCCGGATCGGCAACGCCGCCGCTCTCAATCAAATCTTCAAACCACTCAATCCCGTGGACACCGCAGGGCTTTGCTCCTGCGTCAACATGGACACTATCTACAGGCACCAACAGAAATATTTTTTAGGTTTTGGCAATTCGCCAATGGAGTTAACATTTTTTCTTCCTAATCGCAATTCTAGAATCAGTGAATCATCAACCCTGGTAACCAGGTAGCTAACTGCGGGAAGATCATCACGACAATCAGACCGATGATCTGCAGGGCGACAAAAGGCCAGACGGAAGAATAGATATCACTCATCGTCAGTTCTGCGGAAATGCCTTTCATGACGAAAAGATTAAAGCCAAAGGGCGGCGTTATGTAGGCCATTTCCATGTTGATCACAAATAAAATGCCAAACCACAAAGGATCGAAACCAAGGGCTCTGATTACAGGAACAAAAATGGGTACGGTGATCAAGATAATACCGGCCGGGTCCAGGACCATTCCCAGGATAAAGAACAGGATTTGCATGCCAATTAAGATCAGCCAGCGATTGACTTCCAGGCCGGTGACGAGGTGGCAGAACCAGTCGCCAACCCCGGTGGTGGTGACCAGGCGGGAGTACGCCACTGCACCGATCATGATCCAGCAAACCATCGCGTTGATCCGGACACCCATGATAAACATGTTTTTTAGATTGGGCAAATTTAACTGGCGCCGGAGCAAGGCGCAGATTAAAGCGCCTACTAAGCCGATGGCCGCCGCCTCCGTGGGGGTGGCGATGCCAAAGTAGATGGCGCCCATCACCAGGGCGATGAGAAGGACTGGTAAGACCACCGCTTTTAGGCTCTCCAGTTTTTGGATAAAGGTAAATCTTTCTTCTTGAGGAACCGGCGGTCCGTCCGCAGGATTTCGCCAGCAGCGCAAGTAAATATATACGATATAAAGAATAGCCAGCAAGATACCGGGCAAATACCCGCCGAAAAACATTTTCCCGATGGATACTTCCGCTTCGCTCCCGTATAAGATCATGATGATGCTGGGGGGAATTAAAATCCCTAAGGCCCCGCCGGCCATGATGGCCCCGGCAACCATTCTTTTATTGTAGCCCCTTTTGAGCATGGAGGGGAGGGCCACCAGGCCCAGGGTAGCGGTGGCCACCGTGCTGATGCCGACCATGGCGGCAAAGATGGTGGAAATGAGCACACTGCCGATCGCCAGGCCGCCCTTGATCCCCCCCATCCAGCGGTACACCAGTTCGTAGAGATCGTCGGCCAGGCCGCTGTACTGCAAAACTGCGGCCATCATGACAAAGAGGGGAATGGCGATAATTGTAAATTCGGTGAGTTTTCCTAATGAGCCTAATGTAAAGGCATAAAAGCCGGCGGCGCCTCCCCAGGTAAAGTACCCGATGGCCAGCGATAGACCGCCCAGGGTAAAGGCCACCGGAAGGCCGAAAGCCAAGAGCAAAAACATGGAACCAAAGAGAATTAACGCCAGCAGCCAGGGTTCCATTTACCTCTCACCCTCCCCGCCCTTCAGCACCATTCGCAAGTCACTAAGAAAGCGTATGATCGCCTGGAGGCCGAGTAAAAACCCGCCCAGGGGGACCAGGAGCTGGGGGATAAAAAGGGGAGGATTCAGGCCGCCTCCGGAACGGGAAGCGGATTGCCAGGATTCAATGGCCGTTTGGAAACCAATAAAAATCAGCACGGCACACAAAAGAAAAAGCAAAACCGAAGTGCAGGCATCCGCCAGAGCCTTTTTGCGGGGCCGGAAACGAAGGTAGAGAATATCCACCCGGACGTGCCCGTTGACCATTAAAGTAAAGCCCCCGGCCAAAAAAGCAACGGCGGCGCAAAGGTAGGAATTTAACTCAAAGGCCCATTGGGTAGGCGCCTTAAAGAAAGAGCGCATGACGATGTCATAGGTTGTGGCCAGCCCCATGAGGACAATTAAAATTCCGCAAAACCACATCATTGCCAGGTTTATTTTTGTAACAATATTTTCGAAAAGGCGCATAAGCAACCCCTTTCTACTTCAGCCGTTTCCTAACAAAGCCGGGAAGGGTCAAATACTTGCATACTTCGTGGAATTTATAGGTGTTGATCGTATAAATGGGATAAATGGTGGCGTCCATGGTTCCCCTCTTGATAATCATCCATGGAAGTAAAGGGAAATCCTTTCACTATCTCCATTTCGACGCCTCCCTTGAGAACAGTCTAAATTCCTAAATTCTTAGCGATAATTTCGCGCATTATTTCATCCGTACCGCCGCCGATGCGGCTTAAGCGAATATCCCGCCAGTACCGCTGGATGGGAAATTCCATCATGTAACCATAACCGCCGTAGATCTGCAAAGCCCGGTCCACCACTCGAAACGCTGCTTTTGCGGCAAACAGTTTCGCCATCGAGATTTCCCGTACCGGGTATTCCCCTTCTTGAAAGGTCCAGGCCACGTTATAGATCAGGCTGCGCGCCGCTTCCAGGTCGGTTGCCATTTCGGCCAGGTAGTGTCTGATGACCTGAAACTCACTTAAGGGCTTTCCAAACTGCACCCTTTGTTGTGCGTACCGTAAAGCTTCTTCAAAAGCCGCTTGCGCCCGGCCAACGGCGTTGGCCGCACCGATGATGCGCTCCCCTTGCAATTCCCACATGATCTGGTAAAAACCCTTTCCTTCTTCGCCAACTAAATTTTCCCCGGATACTGCGCAATCTTCGAAAAGAAGCTCTGCCGTATCCGAGCAACGCATCCCAATCTTATTAAGTTTCCTGGTGACGAGAAAACCAGGTGTTTTTTTATCAACTAAAAATAAGGACATCCCGCGATGCCCGGGTTCTTTCCTGGTCCGGGCGAGCAGTAAAATGTAATCGGAGTTGACCCCGTTGCTGATAAATATTTTCCTTCCGTTAATTATCCAGGTATTACCATCTTTCTTCGCCGTGGTCTGGACAGAAGCCACGTCAGAGCCGGCGTTTGGTTCGGTGATGCCCAGGCAGGCAATCTTTTCCCCTTTAATGGCCGGCACCAAATAATTTTTCTTTTGTTCTTCGGTCCCATATTTAAAGATTGGCGGAGTGGCCATTCCAGTCTGCACCGCTACTGCCATCCCCACCCCGCCGGCGCCGCAGCGAGCCAGTTCCTCGGCAAGCACGATTGTACTCAGGTAGTCCCCGCCCTGCCCCCCGTATTCCTCCGGGTAATTCAGGCCTAAAAAACCCAGCTCACCCATCCGGCGAAACAACTCCCGGGGAATTTCCTGCTTTTCTTCCCATTCCTCGATATAAGGAGTAATTTCTTTGCTGACAAATTCACGAATGCTTTTTCTTAAGATATTGTGCTCTTCCTTGAACATCCGGTATTCCACTGTCAATCCTCCCATCTCAGGACAAGTTGGGCCGCAAATCAATGATCCGGCGCGCTTTTGCCGCACTCGCCGCATCGTATATTTGTTGCGGCTCGGTAAATTCTATTTCCGGTTTAATCTCGCAGGCGTTTTTAATTCCCTCAGTGATTACTTTCACCAGGGCCTCCCGATCATTTACCCGGGCGGCTACCCGGATTAACATCCGGTCCGGTGAATACGGATCATGGCGATCTTCCTTTTCAATGACGATCTGGTACTCCTCTACCTCCGGAATGCCGGCCATTACTTCGGTAAGGACGGCAGGGTTAATCAGCGTGCTCTTTACTTTCAGCAACTCCTGCGTTCTCACCGCGTACGAATTACCGTCCATGGGCAACAACCTCTGCCCGGGACGCCCGCAGAAAGGACAGGGCTCATTCGTCAGAACAACCAGATCCCCTGTCAAGTACCGTAAAAGAGCAGTCCCCCGGCGGTTAAGGTGGGTAATGGCCAGCAGGCCGCGCTGGCCGTCCGGCAACCTTTTGCCCTGCTCATCAACCACCTCCAAAAAGAACAGATCCGGGCTACTGTTGTGGGAACCGCTGAATTCGCAACATTCAGGGAGAGTGCCCTGTAATTCCGTGCAGGCAAAGCCGTTGGCCACAAAAACGTTCTTTGCCCCCAGCGCCGCAAACCGCTGGCGAATGTCATCCCGTAAACCTTTTGAACAGGGTTCCCCGGATACCCAGATGCTCTTCACCGGGGAAAAGTCGCGGCTTTGTTCCTGGGCGCGCATGAGCAACCGTCTGGCGTAGCTGGTTAACGAGTAAACAACGTTGGCGCGAAATTTCTCAATGGTCGCAATGGCGTGATCCATGCTGTTATGTACGTCAAAATCAGGATGCCGTGACCCCACGCAGGTCATAATCGCCGGTCCGCTCAAGGCCGGGCTGTTGTCCAGCACCCCGAAATAAGCAATGTGGGGCAGGGCCCCCAGGGGCATGATACTTACCTGAACGTCCTCCGGGGTCATCCAGGATACTTTACACCTTCGCCGAAACTGCAATAACTTGGCGTAGTAATCGTAGCTCGTACTGTAGAAAGGGGTGGGCTTCCCCGTTGTTGTTCCCGTTGTGTAAGAAACCTGCCACAGGTTATCGTAGATGGTTGCTTGCGGCAGCCGGAGGATAAAATCTTCCGGCTGCGCCATGTAATCCTTTTTACCGGTCAACGGAATTTTTTCCAAATCAGCAGTGGACCTGACGTCCCCGGGTTCCAGACCCCATTCTTGAAATTTTCGCTGGTAATACTTGCTGCCTTCCGCAAGCCATTTGATTTGCCTTTGTAGTAATTGACCTTGCAAGACACTTCTTTCCTCATCGTCCAGGTAAAGCAAAGGATCGGTGGTGTCCCTTTGATAAACAGGCCACTTTTCAATAAAGTCCCATACCGCTTGTTTAACCGTGGGGTTCCTGCCACCCATTCCAGTCTCCACCCCCTCCGGAAATAGTGTTAACAAAGAAACACAATACATTTTTTAGGCACCACAGCCCGCTCCGGATTCACTTCAATTTACGTCCCGGGTTTGTTTAAGCCCCAGGATCTCTCTGGCCTCGTCCGGGCTGGCTACCTCAATTTCCAGTTCACGGGCGATCCGGACGGCCCTTTCCACTAGCTGGGCGTTGCTCTTAGCCAGTTCCCCTTTCCGGTAATAAATATTGTCTTCGAGACCTACCCGCACGTTGCCGCCTAAAAGCATAGACATGATGGTAAGGGGCAGCTGGGCGCTGCCAATAGCCGTAACGGTAAAAACAGCATTGGCAGGTAAGTAGTCAGTAAAAAGGGAGAGCAAGTTCCGCACCGAACCGCGCAACGCCCCCTGGTAAGGCTGGTTTAAGACCAGGTTGATTGCGTAAGGCGGCGAAAGTAAACCCTTTTCGATGAGCCGCTCCACTTCTTCCATCATCGCGTGGCTGTAAACTTCCAGCTCTGGTTTGATCCCTCTTTTATTCATTTCCGTAATGAAGTATTCAATGTCTTCCCGTGTATTGCGAAAAACCGTTCCCTTGTATTCACCAATGGTGCGGACCAGCGTGCCCATATTCAAGGAAGCCATTTCCGGTTGAGCTTCAATTGCTTGAATCCTTTGTTCGGGTGTAAGGTTGGGCCCTCCCCCGGTGGTATCTTGCAGAACCAGATTGCATTTGGCTCTGATCCCTTCGTGAATCCTCCGGTATACTGCCGGATCGGAT
Source organism: Bacillota bacterium (assembly GCA_040755215.1). Taxonomy (GTDB): domain Bacteria; phylum Bacillota; class Desulfotomaculia; order Desulfotomaculales; family Nap2-2B; genus JAIMBK01. The sequence continues at coordinate 25,181 of JBFMBG010000041.1, forward strand.
GTTGGCTTTCCCTGCCTGTCGCGCGCGTGAATGTGGACGATTGCCGCTCCGGCATTATAGCATTCGTAGGCAGCCTGGATAATTTCCTCCGGTTGCTCGGGCAAACCGGGGTGGGCAGCCTTTCCGTGAACCCCACCAGTAAGCGCAGCGGTAATGATCACCTTCCGGACCACTACACCCTCCCCTTTCTATTCGTCAACAGGAACAAAGTAAAGATCGGTAATGCTCCCGTCCCTTTCTTCCTGGAAGTGCACTTTCACCCGCATCCCTACCCTCGCTTTGTTTACATCTTCCATGTAGACATTTTGGATCATCAAAAAGTTTGTGCCGTCCAGTTTGATGTAGCCGCAAACAAAGGGGACTTTCCGGACAAAGGCTGAATTACTGAAATAAACTATCGTATAAGTCATCAATGTACCCGTACCCTCTAAAGGAATCCATTCCGTATCCTGGTAACAATGGGGGCAACCTGCCCGCGGGGGACAAAATACTTTCCCGCACTTTGGACAGCGAGCTCCGTATAATCTTTTATTCTCCCTGATTTCCCGAAAGAACCGCGATTGCCGGCCGTAGGTATATTTATAGAAAATCTCTATTTTATCCGGTATTTCTAAAGGAGCGTCTGCCGGTTTTGCGGTCTCAAATTCCTCCCGGAAGTACTTTTTAACCAGTTCAACCGGCACACCGATCCGCTCACTGTTTCGCCGGTACCATTTTTCAGCGTCAATTTTTGTTGCCATAATTACTTGCCCTCCCTTTCTAAAATCAAAACCACGGTCCAGGCGTTGGCGATCCCGCCAATGCTTTGCACAAGACCCCGGCGGGCTTCTTTAATCTGCCGCTCGCCGGCTTCTCCCCGCAAGTGGAGGACGATTTCGACGGTTTGCATAATGCCTGTCGCACCCACCGCGTGGCCGCAACCAATCAGCCCGCCGCTTAAATTAACCGGCAACTCCCCCCAGGGTTCAACCACTTCCTCGTCAATGAGCTTCCCCCCTTCTCCGGGTTCACAGAAAAAGCAATCTTCGTAAGCCATAATTTCAGTTCCCGTAAAGGCATCGTGAAGTTCGGCCAGGTCGATTTCCCGGCGGGGATTGGTAATGCCGGCCATTTTGTATGCTTTAACGGCCGCCTCCCGGCTGGAATGAAATTCGTAAAGGTTGGGGCGATTCCCCAAAAATGCCCAGTCCAGGGCAGCCCCCACACCAGTGACCCAGACAGGTTTCGGGCACAATTTTCTAGCCACGTCCTCCGCGGCTAAAATCACCGCGGCCGCCCCCTCTGTGTAGAGGCAATTATCGTAAAAACCAAAAGGATAAGAAATCATCCGGGCGTTGAGCACTTCTTCTACGGTGAGCAGCTTGGGGCTCTGGGCCACAGGGTTTTTCACGGCGTTGCGGTGGTTTTTCACGGAAACTTTGGCCATTTGTTCTTTCGTCGGAAGCCCGTTATACCTGCCCTGGTGGGCAATAATCGCCAGCGCAAATACCGAAGCGGCAGTCCTGCCGGTGGGAAATTCGTAAGTTAAATCCGCAGTGTAATTAATGGCCTTCAGGACTTCAGGGGTAGTGGTTCCGGCTTCGTAATTAAAACAGTCGTTACACTTTTCCGCCCCCAGCACCAGGCAAACATCCGCCATTCCCGAAGCAACTTCGGCAATACCGGCGCGGATGGCCGACCCTCCGGTTGCGCCGCCGGTATTTACCCGCATGGCCGGGCGGGGAGCCATGCCGATGTAATCATGAACGAGGCAGTCGGGCTGGTACTGGCGGGCAAAAAAATCATTGTAAATTCCGTACACGCAAGAATCAACCCGGTCTTTAACAATCCCGGCGTCGGCCAGGACCGCTTTCGTTACGTCGTAAGCCAGCTCGTACAGCGTTTTATCCAGCCAGCGGCTTTTGAAGGGGGTAGTGGCAGCACCAATGATGGCTACTTTGCGCATCAGATATTTTAGCCTCCTTCTTTGTTTAGCTCTTCCTGGCGGGTGAATGAAACATCCAGGTAAAGGGCAGCCGGGTTGGCCTGGCCCGGCCGCCCTCTTCCGTCAGTTCCCTCACTTCGCCAGCCACTTTTCGTACCATTGTTTGGCTTCCGGTCTAGTCTCTTCCCATTTCTTAATATCTTCCTTCAGAATCTTAACCATTTGCGCACACTGGGGCGACCGGGCAGCAAACTCTTCCCAGGCAGGCATTGCAGACTCCTTATATTTTTCAAACTCTGTTCTGTTCAGCTTGATTATCTGCACACCTTTCTTCGTTGCGCTCTCCAACGCATATTCGGTTAACCTTTGGGTAGCCGGAACAGTTTCCTTTTCAATTTCCAGCGCAACCTTTTCAATAGTCTGCCGCAAGTCTTCAGGCAGCGAATTCCAGGTATTCAGACTCACCAAAACGTAGCACATTCCCGGATCGACGACGGCCGGCACCGTAACGTACTTACAAACCTCGTGAAATTTGTAGGTTTCAATTGTGTATTCGGGATAGATGGTGGCGTCTGCCGTACCTCTCATCAAAGCTTCGTACTGTTCGGCCACGGCTACGTTAATGGGTGCGGCGCCCATCCGCTGGTACCAGTTTTTCCAGATCGCATACCCCAGGCGGACCTTCATTCCTTTTATGTCGTTAAAGTTTTTCACCGGTTTTTTGCTGATGATTACCATACTCCCCGAGGGCCAGTAGAAAAGAATCTTGGCACCCTGTTTCTGATAAGCTTCGTCCATAATTTTACCGACCTCTGTTTCCCTTAAAACGTGCATGGCGTGTTGGGCGCCCATAAAACCATAGGGGAGCCAGATTACGTCGCTTTCCGGAACAATCCCGCCCCAGCTGGAGCTGCCGTTCCACAGGTCAACTACGCCCTTTTTCAAGGCATCCAGCCCCTGTGCCGCGGGAGCAAGCTGGCTGTTGTAAAAGAACTGGATCTTCACCCGTCCCTGCGTGGCTTCCTCGACACGTTTGGCAAACACTTCGGTGGAAATCTTCTTCGCTTCCCAATCGAAAACCGGCGGCGGATAAATCACGTTCATTTTTAAAGTATAGGTTTGGGCCGGTTTTGCCGGTTCTTTTCCTTGCCCGCCTTCCTTTAGCGCCGGCTGTTGCTTTTGCCCGCAGGAACAGGCCAAAAGAGCAAAAGCAATCACCATTAAAATGAGGAACACCAAACGCCTGCTTCTCATCAGCAAGACCTCCTTTGGAAATGTTTTAAATACAAAACAATTTTTAATAGTTTACCAGTTGGCAATATTTTATCTCCAGCATTGCTAAACATTTGAAAAACCTGTGATTAATTAGTCGACTCCCCTACTTTTCCGTATCTCTCCCGCAATACCCTTTTCATCACCTTATTGGCGCCACTCATGGGCAAGCTGTCCACAAAAACTACACTCCGCGGCCTTTTAAAGCCAGCCAATCGCTCCCGGCAAAAAGCAATCACCTCCTGTTCGGTAATCGTTACGCCCGGCTTGGGCACCACCACCGCTTTAATTACTTCCCCGTATATTTCATCGGGAACCCCAATCACCGCCGCTTCCGAAATTTTTTCGTAAGCGCACAAGACATTTTCTACTTCCTGCGTATAAACGTTTTCACCGCCGCTAATAATCATATCTTTCTTGCGTTCGACAAT
>JBFMBG010000042.1:0-28628 GCA_040755215.1 Bacillota bacterium
ACTGCACGTCCGGTTTGATGAGGGGGCGCTGGGTAACGGCATGGTAGGGCTAGTGAGGCACTGTCAGACGAAAGGGGCAGTAAACGGATAGGCCTAACCTAAACCGGGCACCAGTACTCTACTCTGCGGTTCGTGAAACCCTGGGGCAACCAGCAAAAAAGAAAGCTCCGAGGGGTCCAACACTTGATGAAGTTAACTTCTTGCCAAGAATTCGTACCGGAAAAGAATTAGTGAATGTCTTGTGGAATGCCCACTTATTCTATTTCGACAATGATGAGTTAGAGTCAGAGGAGGAGTTAGACCTGATAAGCGAGTTTTTTCAGCTACTTCAGGATTATGGCGATTTGCTTGACCTTGATGCGGGCGAAGTTGTTAAGGCGGAATTTTATTTGAACCAACAAATCAAGGAACTGGAAAGGGAAGGTTTTCTTGTATTTGGGGGGCGCTGGCTCAAGAAGGTAAAAATAAGTAATCAAGAAGATCTGTGGCCTGTGGCTTCCGTGAGGGTAGTCAGAAGAATGAGTCCCGAGAGCATAAAGGGACCTAACTTGGAAAAAGTCATTTCTTAAATTACGATATATGATTAACGGAAGCTTAACAGTCGTAATGAATGAACAGATGATCTCTAGTACTTTGTAAAACGAAACTGCTCGGGAAGGAAAGGGGGCAGCCTGATGCCTGGCGGTTACGGCAGCCACCGGGATTACATGGACTGGGTGAAAAGGGAAGCAGACGCTCGTCAAAAGGCGGTTGAGGCTGCGCTGAGAGAAGCTTTTTCCCGCTTCATCGAAAGGCGTGAGGTAGAGGTGGTGGTCTTTTTAAGTATGAGTGCCTTTGACCTGGCACGGGCCATCCTGGCTCAGCCGCTTATTCTTAAGGCACTCCTGGCATGTTGCAATATCGGCGCACGCGCCATCGAAAGAGACCTCAATATTAAGAACTTGGACACATACTCGCCACGGCTTAGCGAGGACCACGCAAAGGTCATTGCCGGTTATATTAAGCCGTTCCTACCGCCTTATATAGAAATCCCGGCACTCAGCCGTCTGGACAGGGTTTTTTACATTGACAAAGAGGTTCGCAGAGGGAAGGGCAGGTGGGAGCGGCGCATTATAGAAATGCTGAACCGCCACGGGCAGACCTGCTTTCGCAAAAGGATGTTTGAGGCTGGTAGGGAACAGTTTGAGCTTGACGCCGCCTCTCCTGAAGAGGGAAACATCCAAGTTGCGATAGATGTGAAGCGGATAGAGGCACGGCGGGATATTCATAAGCGTTGCGATGAAATAGCTAACAAGGCCAGTAAACTGAAATCTGTCTTCCCACAGGCCAGGTTTGGTGCGGTGATATATTACCCGTTCATCGAAGAGCACGTTAATGTTCAGAACCGGTTACGTTCCCCGGATATAGATGGTATAGTTTTTGCTTCTGAATCGGATGAGTCGGTCGAAAATGCGGTGAAGTTACTCCTTTCCACGCTGGGGGTGCCGGCGAAATGAAACAAAGAACCTTCCACCGTCTGGTTGAAGGAGATGCACGTGACCTATCTTTCATAGATGACGAAAGCGTTCACCTAGTGGTCACGTCGCCCCCTTACTGGACGCTGAAGAAATACCGGGAACATCCCTCGCAAATGGGGCACATTGCGGACTACGAAGAGTTCACAAAGGAGCTTTCTAAGGTTTGGCGTGAGTGTTACCGCGTTTTGGTTCCCGGGGGGCGCCTGGTATGCGTCGTAGGTGACGTATGTTTATCCCGCCGTCGGTTTGGGAGGCATGTGGTGGTCCCCCTGCACGCTGATATCGTTGTTTCGTGCCGGAAAATTGGGTTCGATAACCTGAATCCGATTATCTGGCACAAGATTGCTAACGCTACCTACGAAGTCAATAACGGAACGAAATTTCTCGGAAAGCCTTATGAACCCAACGCCATCATCAAGAACGATATCGAATTCATCCTGATGCAGCGCAAGCCTGGCGGGTACAGAAAGCCCACCGCTGAACAGCGCCGGCTATCCATGATCGACAAAAAAGACTATGAAGAATGGTTCCGGCAGTTCTGGAACATCAGCGGCGCTTCGACCCGTGAGCACCCGGCTCCTTTCCCCCTTGAATTGGCTTACCGGCTGGTGCGGATGTTTTCGTTCTTTGGCGATACCGTGCTCGACCCTTTTTGTGGTACCGGCACCACGATGCTTGCTGCGATGAAAGCAGACCGCAATAGTATAGGGGTCGAGATCGATCCCGTGTATTGCGACATGGCCATGTGTCGGTTAGAAAGAGAAGCGCACACGCTCTTTGGCGACATCAGTCTTGAAATGGCCAAGGCCAGTGATTTGAAGCGGGTAAGTGCCGGAGCTAACTAAGCTAAATGGCTCGGCGAGCAATATGATCTTAGGAGATGGATAACCATGAGTAAACTTCCCTGGACACCGTGGCACCAGGTCGTCCGGCTCCGTGACGATATCAGGTCGGGAGAGCTGTCGCTGGCCGTTTTTGCGGCCGACCTCTACGACGTGGTTATGGGCCGGGCCAGGCCGGTTTACCAGGACCCGGCCGAGTTTTTCGCCCTCACCTACCCCACCTTCAACCTGCGCGAGCTGGTCAGGGATGTGCTGAACCGTCTGGCGGGCAAAAGCGAAAAGGCCGTGCGGCAGCTGGAGCTCACCTACGGCGGCGGCAAGACGCACACCCTGATCACCCTCTACCACCTGGTTGCCGACCCGGCAGGACTGCCGGACCTGCCCGCCGTGAGAGAGTTTATCGAACACGCGGGAATCACTCCGCCCGGGGCACGGGTGGCCTGCCTGCCCTTCGATAAGCTTGACGTTGAAAAGGGGATGGAAATCAAGGCGCCGGATGGACAGGTCCGGTGGCTCAAACACCCCTGGAGCGTGCTGGCCTGGCAGATTGCCGGGGCCGAGGGTCTGCGCCTCCTGCACCCGGACGGCGAGGATGCCGAACGGGAAAGCGCCCCGGCGGAGAACCTCCTGACGGACCTGTTTGCCCTCCCGGGCCGGGAGGGGCTGAGCACCCTCATCCTCATGGACGAGGTGCTCGTGTACGCCCGCGAGAAGATCGGGCTTGACCCGGTGTGGCGCGGCCGGCTGCAGAATTTTTTCCAGTATTTAACCCAGGCGGCTGTGAAAGTAGAGCGGTGCGCGGTGGTCGTTTCCCTTTTAGCGAGTGATCCCAGGAAGAGTGACGCCCTCGGCAAGGAAATCGCCAAGGAGATGTACGATATCTTCCGGCGCGAGCAGGAAGAGGGCGTTCAGCCCGTAGTGAAGGAAGATGTGGCGGAGGTGCTGCGGCGCCGTTTGTATACGGCGGAATCCATCCGCGACCGGGAAGCTTTTCGTCCACACGTGATGGCCGCGCTCAAGGGCATTACGGAACTGGATGACCAGACGAAAAAAGACGGCAAGACGACCGAGGAGCGCTTTCTGCGCAGTTTTCCCTTCCACCCGGACCTGACGGAAATTTTCTACGTGAAATGGACCCAGCTGGAAGGCTTTCAGCGGGCGCGCGGCGTGTTGCGGACCTTTTCGCTGGCCCTGCGGGAGGCCGAGAAATGGGATCATTGCCCGCTCATCGCTGCGAATGTGTTCCTGAGCGCTCCAGGCAGCGGGGAGATCTCGGCTGCCGCCAGGGAGTTGACCACGGTTGCCGCCGGCGAGGAGTATGAAGGAAAGCGGCAGGAGTGGGCAGGTATCCTGGAAGGAGAGTTGGCCAAGGCACGGGCGATTCAGGCCGAAACCCCGGGGCTTAAATTCCGGGAGGTCGAACAGGCCGTGATGGCTGTTTTTATCCACTCGCAGCCCATCGGCCAGAAAGCACTGACCCGCGAACTTTTTATCCTGCTCGGCCATACGCGCCCGGACAGGATCGATTTGGAAAAGGTGCTCGGGCGCTGGGCCGAGGTTTCCTGGTTCCTCGACGAGGCGGCGCTCAGTGACGCCGAAACACGCGGCGATGGTCGCCAGGCGCTGCCCAAAACCTGGCGGTTGGGTTCAAAGCCCAACCTGCGGCAGATGCACAGCGAGGCGTGCCGGCGGGTACCGGCCGAACTGATTGAAGCCAGGCTCATTGACGCCATCAGCGGCCTGAAAAGCCTGACCGCCGGGGCCTCGGCGGCCGGCGCCAGGGTGCACAACCTTCCGGAACGGCCGAAGGATATCGAGGACGACGGCGAGTTCCATTACGCCGTTTTGGGGCCGAAGGCGGCCTCCACGGCGGGTAATCCGAGCGTGGAGGCCAGGCGTTTCATCGAAGAAACGACCGGGCCCGACAGGCCGCGGGTTTACCGCAACGCCGTCGTGCTGGCGGTGCCGTCGCGGGAGGGGCTGGAGATCACCCGCGACCGGATCCGGGAATATCTCGGCTGGGAAGAAGTGCGCAATATGCTGAAAGGGCAGGAAATTGAGCCGGTGCGGGCCGCGCTGCTCAACGCCAACACGGAGGGTGCGAAGAAAAAAATCGCCGAGGCGGTCCGGCAGGCTTACTGCCTGGCGGTGACGGTTTCGGAGAAGAATGAAATCCTGGCTTATAAGCTTACCGTGGGAACCGAACCCCTTTTTAACATTATCAAGGCCGATCCCCGCGTCCGCATCCAGGAAACGGCAATAAGCGCGGAGGCGCTCTTACCTGAAGGCCCTTATAACCTCTGGCGCGAGGGAGAAACGGCGCGCCGGGTGAAAGATTTAACCGGTGCTTTTGCCCAGTTCCCCCACCTGCCGAAGATGCTGCGCCGGAAGGAAATCCTGGAAACATTGATCCTCGGGGTCAAAGAAGGGCTCTTTGTCCTGCGTGCGGTGCGTCCGGACCGGTCGGTGCGGACCATCTGGCGCGAGGAGCCGCTGGAGGCGGATCTGAAGGATCCCGGCCTGGAACTTGTGCTGCCCGAGGCGGCTATACTGTCCGCGCTTTCTCCCGATCTTTTGGTTCCCGGGGTGTTGCCGGGGCTGTGGCCTACCCCGCCCGGGATCGCCGTTCGGGATGTGGTAGCCTATTTCCGCGGCGGACATGTCGTCCAGGTGCCCAGGGAAGGATACACTGAACCGGCAGTCATTCCTAAGGCTGAACCGGAAGTTGTTTACGCAGCGATAGCGGAGGCGGTTAAGGCAGGGAAGCTATGGCTGACCGCGGATGCAGCCAGCGTCTTCGCCGAGGAGATACCGGCCGGAATCCTGACCGAGGACGCCAGACTTCAGCCCCCACCGCCCCCGGTTCCGGTGACCGCGGTGCTCCCGGATAACCTCCCGGCGGCCTGGTCGGGTCCGGAAACGACCGCGCTGGGTATCGCGGCGGCTCTTTCGCAAAAGGCCGGCAAGAGTCTTCCGTGGGTGACGGTGCAGGAGGCCATAGACGGGGCAATTAAAGCCCGGCTGCTGGAAAAAACCATAGATTCAGGACCCTGGCCCTGTGATTTCGGCGGCGCGCGGCAGGTCAAGCTCCGGGTGCCGGCCAAGGAGGTGGTGCCGCCGCCCACACCCCCGCCGCCACTGCCGCCGGAGCCAGGTTTCAAAGTGGCCCAGGCGGAGCTGCGCCCCCATCAGATCCAGGATTTAGCGGAAATCATCGGCGAGCTGGTTAACGCCGCTGTCGGCTACGAGCTTGTCTTCCGGCTGCAGGTCGAATTAGGCGGCGTTGCGGCGTTGCCCGAGGAAGTCGTCCAGAAGATTAACGAGTTACTTGGCAAGATCGCGGCGGATTTGAAGCTGGAGTAGTCATTTAGAGCGGTTTATCTTCTTGGGGATGGTGAAACGTTTTGGATATTACGCCGGATAAGAAAAGGTTGCTCGACCTGGTGGAGCGGGCGAGGAGCGGGGCATGGTAAGGGACGATTACGAAGGCTTTTTAGAGGCGCGGGAGAAGCGGATTGTGGCGGCGTTGCAAATGTATCTCAAGATTTAGTTCGGGGAGGGATCCTGGTTCCGGAACGGGGTTTCGGGGAGGGATCCTGGTTCCGGAACGGGGTTAGGGCGTCCTTTTCCATTCTTGAAAAACCTCTTCGGTTACTTAATGGTACATGGATTTTAAGCCCTGGCACCATCCTACTAAATTTCGGTAAAGGATGCATTTTTGTCGTTGTTATTAGCGTGAAAACCTGTTACAATGTTGCTTGAGGTAGACCACATTTTTAACTCAGATGACATGAGAAACCTTTCGGGATGAAGCCCCCGGGTTTATTCCGGGGGAGGTTCACGTGGGTGAAACGTAATATACTCTTAAACAAAAATTTTCTATCAGGGGTGGAAAAGGGACAATGGGCCTGGAAGAGAGAATTGACCAACTGGAAGCCCGTGTATGCGATCTCGAAAGAAAAATTAATGTCGGATCAGATTTAGAACTGCTAAGAAAAGAGTTATCTAAACCGGTGGAACGGAGCCCGGAGGAGATATGTCGCGCTTTAAAAATAGTTGGCATGGGCGAAGGACCTCGGGATATGGCGAAAAATTTTCGTCGTTACCTTTATAAGGGAAAACAATGAACCGGGCCGTTTTTGTCGACGCTTCAGCGTGGGTTGCTATAACTAACCGCCGGGATGGTTATCACTTTATTGCTCAAGACCTATACCATCAGCTTCTATCCGGCAAAACCCCCTTGTTTACGACAAGCTGGGTAGCGTATGAAGCTCTTTCATTAATAAAGGGTCGTATGGGCCATAAGAAAATGCTGGCTCTCTGGGAAGTATTGAATGACCCTCAATTAATTAAGCTTGTTAGAGTTAACCGGGCCATGGAAGAGGCCGGGTTGAAGCTATTTTTCAATTATCAGGATAAAACCTGGGGAGTGGTGGATTGCGTTTCCATTGCCACCATGACGTTGCTTAATTGTCGCCGGGCCTTTGCGTTTGATGAACACTTCCGGGAGGCCGCCCGGCAAAGTAATTTGGAAATTATCCCGGAATTAGCAGAGACGTAATGACAATAGCAGCGCACTCGTAATGCGCAGGCCGGCGGTTCGAATCCGACCACCAGCTCCAGGAAAATCAAGGCCTCCGGGGTTTGGACCGGGGGCTAATTTCTTAGTTGTCGCCCATTTGCCGCCGAGGGCCCTTTGTCGAAAATTATTTCCAAAAAAGGAGGAAGTGCGTAGTAATATGTAGAATTTATAAAACATCTACTTTGGGAAAGATGTAACAATCTCCCGTGATTATTTAGATAGGAGGGAGTGGGTTCGCAAATGGCTTATTAGCTTAGGGGGTCGGGCTTCCGTCAGATGAAGTGAGCAAGTCAGGGAGTATTCCTGCTCTATGCTTTTTTAGGCCAGGGACGGCGGCCGGATTTACATCGGCAAGACGCGCGTTCAGCCGGAAATCACCCGAATAGCAGGTAAAGGGAGAAACTGAATTTCGATCCGGGAAAACATGTGAAAGTGTTATCATTCATTAATAATCATTTAAGGGAAGGTTAGACTTTATAAAAAAGGATACTAAATACCAATTTACCGGGGAGGGATCAAGAATGCAAATGTCCATGCTGGTGCGGACCTGCCTGTTGTTTTTGGCGGTTGTTTTGCTTACCGCCCTGGTAGCCGTGGTTGGAATTGTGAAAATAAGGGAAATTAACGGGTACCTGGTGGAAATGGATGTCCAGATGGAGCGGGTTATTTCTGCCGACAGCATGAATAACCTCACAGTCCGGGCGGCCGTTGCCGTCAGGAGTTATCTTTTCGATCCCCGGGAAAGCTACCGCCAGGAATTTATCCAGTTGACCGGCCAAAACGGCCGGACCGCCGCCGACCTGGCCGCCAAAGCCAGGCGCCAGGTGAACAAAGAATTTGGGGAGAAAATAGCTGCTCTCAACGAACAATACCGGCAGGTGGCGCTGGAGGAATTTTTCCCCCTGGTTGCCGCGGGAAAAAAGGACGAGGGGGCCCGGTTACTGGCGGAGCGGCTGGCCGGCTTAGAACAGGAACTGACCCAAACAGCAGAGATCTACGCCCAAAAACGACAAGAAGAGATTCAGCAGGTAGAAGCGGCGGCCGGGAAAAGTGCCGCCGGGGCGCAGAATCTTTTACTTGTCCTGGCCGCCGTTACCCTCCTTGCCGCGCTGGCCATCGGAATAGCCTTTTCCTTCTGGCTGGAGGGCAGGTTTAAAAGGTTGATTAAACAGGTGGAGACGGTGGCGGGGGGCGATTTAACAGTGCAGGTAAAGGTGCGCCGGCGCGACGAACTGGCCAGAATCGCCGGCGCCTTCAACGTCATGATCGCCGGTCTGCGGACACTGGCGCTGGGGATTAAAGAAAAAAGCAATCTGCTGGCCGAGTCCGCCCAGGAGCTTTCGGCGGCCAGTGAGGAAACGGCGGCAAGTGTAGCGGCGATTGCCGGCACCACCTCCGAAATCGCTGCGGTGGCCGAACAGGCGGCGGCCAGTTCCGGCAGCGCGGCGGAAGCCTCCCGGCACGTCGAGCAGGCCGCCCGGCAGGGGAACGCGGCGGTGCAGGAAACGGTACAGAAAATGCACGGAATCAAGGCGACGGTGGATAAAGGGGCCTTTGCCGTGCGCCGGCTGGGGGAGCGCTCGGATAAAATCGGCCAGATTGTGCACGTCATCCGGGGAATTGCCGACCAGACCAACTTGCTGGCCTTGAACGCCGCCATTGAAGCCGCCCGGGCGGGAGAGCACGGGCGCGGCTTTACCGTGGTAGCGGAAGAGGTCCGCAAACTGGCCGAACAGTCGGCGGCAGCGACCAAAGAAATCGGCGAACTGATTGGCGAAACCCAGTTAGAGATGCAAGAAGCGATGGCGGCCATGGAACTGGGCGCGCGGGAAGTGCACGGCGGCGTTCAGATCGTGGAACAGGCCGGGCAGGCCCTGCTCCAGATCCTCGAACAAATCAAGCACAACGCCGAACTGGTCGAGCACGTGGCGCAGGGCGCCGAGCAATCCAGCAAGGGGGTGCAGGACCTGGCGGGTTCCGCCGACCGGGTCAACAGCATAGTGCAGCAAATCTCCGCCCAGGCCCAGGAGCTGGCGGGAGTGAGCGAAGACTTGCAGAGGATGATTGCCAGGCTGAAGCTGTAGGCGCCCCTGGCCCTTGAGATCAAAAGCCCGGGCTGCCCGGCTTAAAGTACAGCATGTCCCGGCATTGAGGAGTTTCGGGGGCTTCAAATTTCCCCTTTACCGGTTGGCCTTGAATCAGGTCCCGGCTGCAATAGGGATTACGAATGCCCTGCCTGGTTTGGGCCAGCGTCCGGTTACTCCAGGCACTCATCCTTGCTCAAACAGCAACTCTCAGGTAAAATAAAGAAAAAGCCGCCGGGATTAAGGTCAGGACCATAAAAAAATGGGGATGGACAGGGCAAAGGAGTAACTCGCACGTAAAAAGGAAAGAGCTTTCGGAGGGGTAGGGGGATAGGATATGCCGGTAAAAGTCGAGGTATGTGGGAGTGTCCCGGTAAATGAACGGGGGCAGCCGTCAGGGTGAGGGTAGCAAGGGTGCGCGTCCGGTGAGCGCGATCTGAGCTTTGCTTACGCCCTGTTGGAAGGTGTGTTGAGACGGTTCTACGGCAGGCAAGTAGAGCTGGTCTATCAATGCGTTTCCAAAGATGCCTTTGGGGGGCAGGAATTGCCGGTCGTTCTGGTCAATGGCGAGGTAATTGCCGCGGGAGGGGTGCCTCCTCTGGCGGTGGTTGGTCACCTGGATCGGTTGGGCATCCCCCGGACGGCCGGAAAAGAAAAAAACGGTCTGCGCTCCAGTTTTTTTGGATGAGGGAAAGAAATTTAAAAGGAACGGAGGTGCGAAAAGTGAGCGCCATCCTGGGTCAGCCGGCGGCCGGCCGGAAGCGGTACACCTACGAAGACTATTGCCTCCTTCCGGAGGGTTCACCCTATCAACTGATTGGGGGGGAACTGGTCATGACGCCCTCCCCTACACCGTATCACCAAATGGTGTCCATGAAATTAAAATTAAAAATGGCGGGCTTTGTCCTGGAAAAGGGGCTGGGCATTGTTTTAGACGCTCCTGTTGATGTCTACCTGGAGGAAACGGAAACCTACCAGCCCGACATAATTTTTATTTCCAACGAAAGACTTCCCATTATCGAGGAGAAACTGATTAAGGGCGCCCCGGACCTGGTGGTGGAGATTCTTTCCCCCGGTACCGGTTATTACGATCTGCGGAGCAAGTATAAGGTTTACGAAAAAAGCGGCGTCAGGGAATACTGGATCGTTGATCCCCAGTGTAAATCGGTTCAGGTTTTTTGCCTGCGGGGAGGAAAGTTTGCCCTGGACCAGGAAGTAGAGCAGCAGGGGACGGTTCAGTCGCGGGTCATCGCCGGTTTTGCGGTTCAGGTGGAAAGTATCTTTTAAGTCTGACTCGCGCCCGGGTATGACGCATGGGCTTTAATCAGTCACCGGAGGGTCCCGGATGTCCTGCAATCTCCAGGAAGCACCGCACTGGTTTTTTACTTTTTCCACGATCGTGTCCTCAAGGAAATCGCCCGCTGCCGGCCGCTTACGCTCGTGGATTTAAAAGGAATAAAAGGGTTAGGGGAAAAGAAAATCGACGCCTACGGAAACGAAATAATTAAAATTGTGGGCGAGTCTGTGCAAAATAATGTCTCCCGGCCCTGAAGGTGAAAATTGCGGGAAAGTCTTTCCGGGCTGCTTGAAAATAGAGTCTGAGCGGCCGCGAGAATAGTGTATCTGATTTATCGATAAGGACGCAAATGGGCATTTCTGACAGGGGAAAAATGGGCAAGCCTTTTTTGCACCGGCACCGGTCTATCCGGCCTGATTTATCTGCAAACCAGAGTGGAGGATAGAATGATGTGGAAAGAAAAACTGACAGCGTATACAAAGGAGTATAAACATCCGGCCTGGGGTTATAGTCATTTCGAGAGGGTATACCATTTATCACTTCAAATTGCCGAAGAGGAGAAGATAAGAGTTGACCAGGAAGTCCTGTATGCAGCAGCGATGTTACACGACATAGGAGCGTTGCCACCATATCAAACAAAAGGAATAGATCACGCAGAGAGATCGGCCCAGGTTTTTGAAGAGATCCTTGTCCCAATGGGATTTCCCTCGAAAAAGATTGAGCTTGTCAGGGATATTATTCTTGGACATATGTTTTACGCAGAGCCATCCGACATTGCTGAGGCAATCATTTTTCATGATGCTGATACTCTGGAATTCATGGGATACATTGGAATCACGAGAATGTTATCTGTGGTAGGTTTGGATGATTGGACGCCGGATTTAAAAAGTGCAGTTGGATTGATTATGCAGTTTAGAAGGGAATTACCCGGGAAACTAAAAAAAGCCGCAAGCAAAAAGATAGGACAAGTGCGCACTGACGAAATGGAAAAATACATAGCTGGCTTGATTAAAAACATAAATGAATTAAGTAGGCTTTAAATTAGGAATAAATTTGGAAAATGAGCAAGAACCGTCCCCGCTTGCTACGGCAGGATGCTGTCTTGTTCAACCCTTTTACCATAAAACAACATGATTTCTAACAAAGGATGCCACGGTTCATAGGAAGGGTCGGAAAGCAGCTTTTTCAATTTGTCCGCGTAATCCTTACCGAAAGAAACGCCGGTGTTCAGGTGGCGTTCGTAAGTCTGAACGTCCATTAAAAATGCTTTTAATCCGCCAAAGAAGTTTCGCTTGATGTACTCGAAGATCCGGATGCCGCCGTAATCAAGGTCGCCCCAGTGATATGCCTCCGGTATTGAAAGGCTCTGGCGGTTGGAAAAAGAATTGGCCAGTTTGCGTAAAAACTTTTGTAACGTGCGGTGCGGAAATCCACCAGTGTAAATGACCAGGTCGAATTGACTTCCCTCCGGCCCGCCGGTGAAAGGCGCTGCGCGGCTGGACTGAACCAGGTTGGAATAGCTGGTCAAATTTTCGACGGTTAAAACCTTGCGGACGCCTGTTTCCTTTATTTTCATTTTTTCCACCGTGTCGGCGGAAAGGCCCACTCCCCCAGGGAAAACCCCGGTATTCACCACTTTTTCGTCCAGGGTGAAATGTACCGTTCCGCAGATCAGGATCATTTTCGGGTAATCCACAATGCCGATGCTGTCCAGGTATTCCTCGTCCGTGTCGAACTCGTCTTCGCCATACTTTTTCAATATGCCCAGCAGGCGCTTTTCCACCGCTTGCTCAAATCTTTTTGAATCGTGCAAAACATTCTGGCTGAGCACCCGTTTCGGAGCGCCTTCGGGAGCTTCCGGCAGCGCCAGCAATATCTTTACCAGGTCCCGGTAACCCTCCGGGTCCTCAAGGTCAAGTCCGGCTATTCTCCGTCGGGAAAGAGCCCCCTCCACTTCAGTCCACCATTTCCTGACCCAGCCCCAGGGATGACCGGACAGCGGCGCAAGGATATCCCGTAGCGCGGACATTTTATCAGTTAACGGTGCTCTGCCAGCCAAGCGGTATGCTTTTTCCAGCGTTTCGAGGTTTAAAAACACTTTGTCAGCCTGCTGCCCTTCCCTGAATTTAACCCAGCCTACATCCACTACAGCTTCCAAGGCAAGATCGGCAAGAGCGCTGTTGATTGCTTCCCTTTTCCGGTAATCCATCTCGTCATAATAATCAGCGGCAAGAGGACTCCTGCTCATCGCAAACTGCGGCCTCTGCTTTCCGGGAACTGCAGTTTGAAAAGACTTGCTGCGCTCATATTTCTCAAGAAGCAAAGAGAGAATCCTGTTCATATACTTTTTCTTTTCCGGATACTCCGACCGTTTCATACGCTTCCTTTGTATCCCCCATCACCTCGTTGCGGCCGATCATGTCCACGAAGCTGTTGAACTCCTGGCAATTGACAATCAGGGTCGTGGTGACTTCCGGCGCCACGTGGTGCATCTTTTCGTCCGGGACCGCGGCCACCAGTTGCAGGTTCATCCGTTTGATCAGGCGCAGGCTGGCTTGAATCCGGTCCACGTCCATTTTACTGAAGGCTTCGTCAAACACCACCAGGCGCACGGTTTTTCCGGATGAGTACAGGTGGTTAAAGGAGGCCAGAATGGCAATGTAGAAAGGGATCTGGGTCTCCCCGCCGGACTTCTCGGCCAGAACCTGTGAAAAAAGATAACGGGTTTCGTGGCTTTTCACCACAATGTCGTAGTCCAGGTAATGCCTGTAGTCGGTATACGCTTCTTGCTCCTCCTTTGTGCCGTTGATCAGAATCTCAAAAAGTTCATTAAGCACGTTGGCTCTTTCGTCATCCTTTGTTTCAAAAAGCGACCCGCCTTCCATCAGGCCGGGGTCCATGATAGCGTCGTAGAACCGCTTATAGCGCTCGTTGTGCTTAAGGTAAAAAGTATAGTTGTCTTCGTGAAAGGGAAAGTGCCGGAGGGCGTAGTTCAATTCGTGGAATTCCCGGCGGGCCATCTCGATGGCCTCGCGCAGCTTGTACACGAAGTGAGCTTTGAACTCTTCTTCCGACTGACGCAGAGCCTCGTCCACCTTGGTCTGGTACTGGGGTATGTCCACCTGTTCGATGCCGTTTAGCAGGGACTGGTACTGGTCGTTATGTTCCGCGTCGGGATCCCCGTTAAAATTGTTGCTGAAATTGTATTTTTGACGCATGTCCCGCAACTTCTGGAACTCCTGGTCACACCTGGTTTTATTCCCCTTCTGATTGTTTTCCCAGTTTTCAATTTTTTTGACCACCGGCAGGTGTTGAGCCTCCGCCTCACGCCAGCGCTCTTCCGCCTTGACCACGGAATGGCCGGGGTGATCCTCTTCCCAGGCCAGCCATCTTTTTTCTGCCTCCTTTAGAAGGTCGGTCTGCTGTTTCAATTCTTCCGTTTTACGGATGACTTCGTTTTCGCCTTTTGCTTTCTGATCTACCAGGTTATTCAACTCATCCAGGAGTTCCTGCTGATGCTTCCGCCAGAACTCGTAATCTGCCCTGAGTTTCTCAACCTCGCTCATGTCCAGGCCGGCCAGCTCCGTTTGGAGCCCCTCGAGAATTTCCTCCCTTTCAGCGATAAGCAAGGGCAGCGCCAGGTGTTCCGCCATTTGTGAATATCCGGCAGTCTTGTCCTTCAGCCTCGTCATCCAAGCGGAGAGCTCATCTTTTTCCTTTTTCAGCCGGTCGATCTGCTCCGTCACTTCCGCCAGCTGCCTGCGTTTTATCTCCAACTGGCGGATAATGGCCCCGGCGCCGAGGTAAGGAATTTCGTAGCGGTCGGCCGGGATCTGTCTGGCCACCAGGTTGTTGTAAGACATGCAGGTTTTCGTTACGGCGGTACGGTAGTTGCGCAGGTCCTGCTCGTCCTTTGCCATCATCACCCTGCCTAAAAGGTGGTCGACACGGGCCTGTAAGACGGGGTTATCTGTCTGGAGGATTTCCGCCAGGGAGCCGCGTTCGGCCCGGCCGGCGTACTTCATTTCCTTTTCCGTATCCACCAGGCCGACCCCCTCTATTTTGTGCCGCCACTTTTCCCGCTCGTAGACGGCCAGGGCTTCAGCAAAAAACCGGGGCTTGACCAGGAGATCAAAGCGCTGCGTGTTGAGATAACCCTCAACCGCGTCTCGCCAGGATTCATCCCTGATTTCCACTTCTTCGCAGAAAATCCAAACCGGTGAACGGCCTGCCAGTTGCTCCTCCAGCAGGGACTTGAGCCTCAACACGTGGGGGGAGTAGGGGCGCTTTTTCTGTTCCAGGCCGCTGATCTGCTGCTTTAATTCAGCTTCCCGTTCGCCCAGTTCCTTCAGCCTGTCCTCCACCCGGCCGACGGACTTGGTGAAGCGGCTGTGGAGTTCCGCCAGAAAGACGCCCACGTTCCGGAACTGTTCCGGCAACCCGCCCTCTTCCCAGGAGACGCTTTCCCCGGACAGTGCGGCCAGCAGTTCCGCCGCCTGCCGCCACCTGTCTTCCTCTCCCTCTTCCCACCGCCAAAAGTCATTCCCTTTCCAGGCTGCCAGGTCTTCCAGCAGCCGCTGCTCATGCCCGAGCCATTCTTTGAATGTTTTAAGAAGGGCGCGTTTTTCCCGGATTTCACCTTCCGTCCGGCTGATTTGCTCTTCCAGCCTTTCCCGCTCCAGCTTTTTCCCGTGGGTCTGCCAGTTATGATAGGCCAGCTCCTGTTTTTCCTGGGCATCTCGCTGCTTGTTTTTGGTCAGCTGGATTTGCTTCTCCAGTTGCCCGGTCTGTCGTTCCAGGGAAGCGATTTCGCCTTCCAGCCGGTTCTTCTTTTCGAGCTCCAGGGTATACTTCAAACGCCTGATGACGTACTCTTGCAGCGCCAAAATTTCTTTTAACCTGACGAAACGGTCGTACTGACCGGCTATTTGCAGCAGCTCTTCCTTGCGTCCTCTTAGTTCATCCAGTTCCAACCGGTAACGCTCATAAATCTCAAAATTCTGTTTCATCAGGTCCAACTGCAGTTCCCGCGGGTCCAAAATGTAATCGTAAACGAAATCCCTGATGTTGACGATGGGTTTAAAAGCGATGGCTTTGGTGAAAACCGGGAAAAACCTCTCGTGCAACTGTCCCATCCGGGTAAGCAACGCTTTCTGGTAATTGGACTTGTTCCGCTCAAAAACGGACCGTCCCTTCAAATTGTGACAGTACCTGCGGAATTCCTCCCGGTTTTGCAGGTGGCCGGAGGGCTTGAGGAAGTCCAGGTCGTCCAGCCTGACCCCGGACAGGATGAAGTATTCCTCGTCAATGGTGTCGTCCCGGAAAACGTCCGCCACAAAACCCACCACAAAGTTTTCCTTACTTTTTTCGTCCCGGAATTCGGCCGCAATATAGGAAGTGAAATCGCCTTCCCGCAGGTAACCCTTTTCCAGGCGTCCGAGCTTGCCGCGCAGGTAGGTGAGCAGGGTGCGTTTACTGCTCTCTTCCTGGGCCGCCGCATTGTAACGGATCTGGCGCTGGTTTGCCACAAACAGGGTCTGCAAGGCGTCCACAATGGTGGACTTGCCGGCGCCGGTGGCGCCGGTGATCTGCGTCTGACGGCCGAATTCAATGGTTTCATCGCGAAAGTAGTGCCAGTTAATCAGCCGGAGTTTGTTCATCCATTTCATCAAAAGATCCTCCCTCCGCGCCGGTTTCGTACCTTATGATCTTTTCGTGCAGCCTTTCCACCCGGTCTGCGTCCACCGCGTACTGCAGGGTGTGAAAAAGCCGGAAGCGGCATTCGTCGGAGTATACATCGGTGTCCAGGGACTCCATAAGCTTATACCGGGAAAACAGTCTCACCAGTTCCTGCAACCTGGTTTTGTTGACAAAGGGCAGATGGAATGTCTCGTACTTGGACCGGATCTCGTAAAGGCTGATGATCGGGTATTCGCTTAACGACAACTCTTGCCTCTTTTCCTGGTAAATCAGGCGCAAGATCAAAAGCCAGACGCTCTCCTCCCGGGTCAGGGAGCGCCTGTGGACCCCTTCCCGGGAAGCAACAAAAATGCACTCGTGCCGGTCGTCAAAGACAACATCCCAGCCGAGGAACTGGAAAAACCAGGTCAATTGTTCACGGTAGCGCCGGGCCAGGAAATATTTTTCCCGCTCCAGGTCTTTCACCAGATAATTCACGGCCAGCAACTGGTTGACGACATCTTTCAGCCGCTCCCGATCTTGTTCGCTCACGCCGGTCAACACCTCTATTTGACTCCTTTCTGCTTTTTAGTGCGGATCACCTTCCGATCATAAAACCGGTAATCGCCGATGGACAACACCCGGTTAAAACCCTCCTTCACCAGGCGGTAGCCGGAGCTCTCCTCGTAACCGTAGAGATATACGTAAGCGAGGTAAATAAACTCCTCCATGTTTTTCGGAGCCAGTTCCTCAATGCCCATCTCAGTGCGGTTTCCCAGCCGGCCATAGACATATTCCCTGATTTTCTCCCGCGTAACAACTTTCCGTAAACGTTCAACACTATTCTCCCGCAGTTGTTTTCGGACCTCTTCAGGGATTTCCGGCACTTTGTGAACTTCCGGCTGGTGCTGCGCGGGCTTTTTCCGGGGAGCGAAAAGGGACTGCTCCGTCAGGTGAGTTACCTGCTGCAGGCGGAACAGGAGGGAGAGCTCCGCATCAACAGGCGCCCCATCCCCATCCCGCCTGCCGTTTTCCGATACCCATTTCAAAACGCGAGCCAGCAAATGGTCGATTCTCCGGCTCTGTTGGCTCAGGTAACGGGCGCGGTCAAAGGAAGCCCGGAGATACTGATTGTGGCGCACATCGATCTGGTAAAATATTTCGTCAAGGCCGCCGTATACTTCTTCGATCGACATTAACGCTCCCCGCAGCTTCTGCTCCGCCTCGTCCCGGGACGCAAAGAACTCGCTGCGCAGGCTGTCCTCCACCGTTTCCCGGAATAGATCCCGGTCAAGCAGCCATTTCTGCACGGTTTCCAGGATCCTTTGCCTATACCGGGAAACGTGGTCCGACGTTTTCAACCGGTGGTAGCTCCGGTCCACTATTTTTGCTTTGTATTCGTCGAAATGGTGGTCCAGTACTTCCTGGACCGTTGTTTTCCTGGTAAGTTGGTCCATGTGGTGCTTCATGTTGTTGATCAGGACTCTCAATTCCTCAACAAACTGCTGGGTGAGCCGGTCGGCCTCAAGGATGGCAAAACTGGGGCGCTTTTTTGCTTCGTCGCTTGCCAAGAGTTGATAGGTGATAAAGGCAAAGCGCTGATACTCCACGGACCTTTCCTCGCACAGCTCTTTCAGCACGGACAAGATCCGGCTAGAGTATTGCGGCAAAAAGATATACTGGCGGAAGCCGTCCCGCACTTCCACGTCAATCCATCCGGTTTCCCGCAGCCGGCGGAGCAAGGCATTGGCTTTGACGCGGAAGAGGTCGTCGAAATCGCCCGTCAGTCCCGGCTGTTCCTGCTCCTCCTCCAGGTCAAAACGCAGGCCCGCTTCCTCCCGGGTTTCGATTAGCTCCTGGAACAGATCCCGCATGATTTCATATTGAATGCCGAACCTGTGGATCTGATACTGTTCGTATAAAAGCAGCACCGCTTCCGCGTAAAAAAGCCGGTTTTTACCGGAGAAGAGGTGAAAAAATTTTTCCGGTAAAATCTCGAATAGCTTCATGCAAAAGCCTCCGTCCTAAAAACCCCCATAAATATCACCAGATATAGTAATGTCCTAATATTTAACAAGATTCGCCATGGAAGTACACAGTACCTTCCTGAGAAAATTTTTAACAGCCATTTTAATAAAAAGGATCTCCTCCCGATAAAAATGGAGTTGCCCGTTCAATCCGGAGCAAGAAAGACGATAGAAAGAATTATTACACCAAAATACCGGCATTCAGAGCTTCCTTCGGAGTGAGCACAGGTATGGGGAGATGCTGAACGAAATGCCTGGCGTTCCAGCTGACGAAATGCGAAACCGCCGGACCAAGCTCTAAGACGGTGCAGATAATCAGGGCATCTCCAAAACTTGCCCTCTTTCGCATAACCTGCAGGATTTTTTCCACCGGGAGGCGGGGCAAGGAAGTCCTTTGTTTTGCTTCCGGGTAAATTTTCAGGTTGTAGTGGTCCGGGAAATGGCAGTAGAGGTCCCCTAACTGCTGTTCATTTAAATTAAAGGAGAGGACGCCGCAAACCTCTAAGAGATTAAACAGTGAGGTAACGGCCTGGAGCCGGCTCTCCTTCAGACGGGACAAAAAGGCGGCATTTTCGTTATATTTTTGGTCGCGCCGGTAGCGCAAGTCGATCAAAAACAGATCGGAGTCCAGAAAGATCATTTCTGCCGCCTGCTTTCCCGAAGCGCTTCCCGCCAGCCTGGGTAGTACGGCGCGGAATCTTCCAGCGCCTGTTCTATATCCGCCCATGCTTCGGCGTAAGGGCGGGGGGAAAACCCGGCTTCTTCTTTTTCCACCGGAACCAGCAGCGCCACGGGCTTACCCCGGTAGGTGATGATGAAGCGTCCGCCGGCTCTAACCCTGGCCAGGATCTCCCCGGCGCGTAACCGCAGTTCTTTGCTTGTGGCAAATTCCACCTTAATCTCCTTCCGGATCATAAACATAGTTTTACACTTAAGTATACCCTAAAGTATATACTTAAATCAACCGGCAGTATTGGGCAACTACTTTGCATTCCCTTCCTGACCTCCACTTCCCGCCGCAGGCGGGTGATGACCGAATCTGCGCGCAAGTGGCTCCTGCGCACATTCATGCTGTCCACCAGGCGGTTGGCCGCATTTATCGTCGTCCGGCGAGTATTCAGGGCGCGTTCACGCTGGCTTGCTTGCCGACAGGAGCAAGTGTTTTATCTTGAACGTTACTCAACGATATATATTTAAACGCAGGTGTATTTCTTTCACGGGAGCAATTCAAGGTTACCGGTAAAACGGGGCCGGTAAATCGTAAAATGCTTTTTATCGTACGTAAACACCCGGTGGATTTTATATTTTTCACAAAGGGCAAAGCAGGTGGCGTCTACGAAACCAAAGCCGCTATCACTATACTTGCTTTCGATTTCTAAAGCCGCTTGCAATTCTTCTTTTTCTAAGGGTAAAATTTCCAGGGCGCCCTCGCAAATTCCTTTCCATAATTGATTCGCAAAATAACTGCCGAGACGGGCGTCGATAAGCAGCCACGCTTCCGTTAAAATGGGGAAGGATATACAAAGGATTTCCTTTCCTGCCACGTCCTGGTAAAATTTCCTGGCTTCGTTATGGTTAACGTCATTGCGATCAATCAAAGCGTATAAAGCTCCTGTATCAACCAGGATCAACGCAGAACCTCCTTTAGAATATCTTCTGCGTCCTCTGAAGTTCGCCCCTTTTTGGGTCCTTCGGCTATTCCTACAAATGAAAAATAATCGACTTTGCTTTTCTCCTTCAAATAGGCCGTCAACGCTTCGCGGATAATCTCCGACGCCTTCTTTTTTGAGGAGGTGGCCACTTTTTTCAAAATAAGAAACTGTTCCTCATCCAGATATACCATTGTTTTTCTCATTATTGATCACCTTAAGAAAAGTATATCTGACATATATGTTATATGTCAATGTCAATTATCTATATCGTCACGGACACCGTCCAGTTCCAGAAAGAGAACGAGCAAAGCCTAAGCCGGGTTCAGTCTTTGGACCCGGCTAATTACATTTTTTGTCCGGTTCCGGCAGGAAAAATGTAGAATCCCGGCGAAAATTTTAATATGGGTTGCTTAAAGATCAGAAACGCATCAAAGCCCATCCGGACTGGGTTTAATTTTAAGTTTTGGGAGGTGTCCCGGCGTTAATATGGCGAGTGTTCTTGATGAATTTCTGGATCAGACCCTGCAGGATGATTTTAAAAACCTCGACAACGTTTACCGCAGCCTGGTGAACGTGGTCAGGCGGATCAAGACGGCCGCCGCCGAAGGGAACCTGGAGGCCTTGCGGCAGGCGCTGGCCCGGCACGAGGAACTGGTGGGCCGGCAGCAGGATGCTTTGCAGGGTTTTCAGGAAAAGCTGCCGCTCTTCGACCTGCCGGCCTTCCTGCAGGAGGACTTTCACCGGGCTTTTCTGGACGCTCTGACCGCCGAGGGGTTGGCCGTGGAGGGGGAATACCCGGTTTACGAAGTACAGCCGTTTAAAATCCGCGTTTTGCCGGAAAAAGAAATGGTCACCATTAACGATAAAGTCTACCGGAACCTGCGCCCGGGTGTGCTGGCCAGACATTTGAAGAAGGAAATCGAGCGTTTGCAGGCCGCCCCCTTCGATGCCGGGCGCTTCCTGGCGGCCCTGGCGGCAGCCTACGACACCGAGACGGCCAGGCAGATCGTCAAGAAAAAGATCGAGGTCAGCGAGCAGGAAGTGCTTTTAAGGGACGTTTACCATACGTTAACCCCCCTGCCGCAGCAAAAGCGCGCTTACCCGCTGCAGTTTTTTGCCTTCGACCTGCACCGGGTACTGCGCAGCGGCCAGCAGTACGCACCGGACGGCCGGCGGTTTTTCATCGGTAACGTCCGCGATAATCGAAAAGCCCTGGTTGTGCTGGACGCCCAGGGGCAGCCTCAGCGCTACGGGGTGATGAAGTTTTACAGGGAGGGATAACCGGTGGAGCCGGAGGAACCGGAGGTCAGGGAAGCGGCCGGAGTCAAGGAAGCGACAGAGGTCAGGGATGCGGTTGGGGCCGGGGAAACGACAGGGGCCGGGGAAGCGGCCCTGGAAAACCTGCGGCGCGGTCTGCCGCCGCCGGACGGGGAGATGCTGAATGCCGTCACGGTAGGCGGGGAGGACGGCATCTGGAATTTCTGGCGGGAGTATTACCTGGCGGATTACGTTGCCGCCGGGGGCAGCAAGGTGAAATTTTTCATCGGCAAGGCGGGGGCGGGGAAAACCCACGCCCTTCTCCTGCTGCTGGCGGAGGCCCGGCGGATGGGTTACCTGACCGTGTATGCGGACGCCCGCCAGGTGCGCCTGAACAAGTTCGATTCCCTCTACCAGGCCGTTCTCGACGGAGTGGACGTGGCCGGCCTGGTTGCCGGCTACGCCGAAACGGTGGTGGAAAGCCTGGGTTATCCGGCCGGGCAAATCCCCGCGGGGCAGGATTTTTTCACCTGGGCGCAGGAGCAGGGGCGGGCGGCGGAAACGCTCCGGCGCGAGGTCCAGGAAAAGCTCGACGCCCTTTATCACGACCGGAAGATCAACCATAATTTCGCCATGGCTTTTACGCAGCTCTGCGCCGACCACCTGGGTGTCCGCCGCCTGACCCCGGAGCAAAAAGAGATCTTAAGCGGCTGGCTGAAAGGCCGTCCTTTGCCGGCGAAAGCCTTAAAACCCCTGCGCATTTTTGCCCGGATTGATAAGTATAATGCGCGGCTGATGATGGCTTCTTTCCTCCACCTGCTGCGGCTCTGCGGCCGCCGGGGGCTTTGTGCGGCCGTCGACAGCCTGGAGGCACTGCTGGAGCGGGGGCCGGAGGGGCGGGCGCTTTACGGCCGGGCGGCGCGCAACGAGGTCTACGAGAGCCTGCGTCAGCTGGTGGACGACTTCGCCGATTTTGAGGGGGCTTTTTTCGTCTTTGCCGGCCGCCCCGAATTGATTCACGACGAAAAAAGCGGCCTGAAGTCCTACGAAGCCCTCTGGATGCGCATCCAGAACGAGGTATCCGGCACGCGCCCGAATAAGTTTGCCGATCTTCTCGACCAGGACGCGCTGGTGAAGGAATTTTTTGCGGTGGAAAGATGCCTGGAGTTGCAGGACAGGCTGAACAATATTTTTGCGCTGGGGGCCGCCCTGACGCGGGAGGACTTTTCCTCCCTGCTGGGGGCCGTCAGCATGTTTTCGCCGGTGCGCCGGGTGGTGGAGGCCATTTTCGGCGCAAGCGAAGCCGCGGCCGGGTTGACCGCCGGAACTGCCGCCGGGGAAACAACCGCTGGCGAAGGAACCGCCAACGGATCAACCACCAGCGGAGCAACCGCCGGCGGGTCCGCGGGGGGAGGAGGTGAACCGGGTGGAGAGATTTGAAGCCAAAAAGGTGATCGAGTACCTGCGTTCAGGAGTTTCCTCCCGTTATTTGAGTTCCCTTTTTTCCTACGGCCGGGAAGCCGCCTTAGAGCGCGTAGGCCGCGAGTTAAAACGGGTGCAGGCCGAGGGGAGCGTTTTTTCCCTGGTCGTCAAGGGCAACTTTGGCAACGGAAAAACGCACTTCTTAAATATTATCTTTCAGAAGGCGGAAGAGATGAATTTTACCGTCAGCTTCGTGCCGCTTTCCCGGGAGACCCCTTTTGACCGGCTGGACCGCCTTTACCGCCGGGCGGTGGCGGGCCTCTTCCTGCCGGGCTACGCCCAGCCCGGGCTGACCCCGCTGCTGGCAGGCCTCCGGCCCGACAGCGCAGAGGCGGAGGAAATCCTGGGCTACGCCGGGCGCAACCTGCACCCCCGGCTGGAGGCTATCCTGAGAAATTACCTGGAGGGGGGCGACGCCTATAACCAGCACATCCTCCTCAGCGACCTGGCCGGCGATTTTGTGCCCAACGCGCAGTTGAAATCAATCCACCGGTTGAACTTTGGAAAGCCCCTGTTTTTGCCCCGTTTTACGATAAAAGAGAATATTTTTGACTACTTCCGCTTGCTTGCTTATCTAATCCGGGCGCGCGGCTATGCCGGGTGGGTGATCCTGTTCGACGAGTTCGAGCAACTGATGTACCTGGGCGTCACCGCCCGCGCCAACGCCTATTTAAACGCGGCCCGCTTTATGTCGCCTTCCTACGGGCTGACGGCCGCCTACACCGTTTTTGCGGCTTCCGCCAACCTCTGGTCGGAGCTGATCTGGAAGCAGAAAAACAGCGACTACGACGTGGTGCCGCAGAAGCTGGCCGCCAAAGGAAGGGAGCACGAGATCCCCACGGTGCGGGAGGTCTTCGGCCACTTTTTGCGGGATAACCTTTTCCTGGATACTCTTTCTACCTTTGACACCCGGCGCCTGCTGCAGGCCGTCCGCGATTGCCACGCGCGGGCCTACAACTGGCCGGCGCCGGACGATCTCGACCAAATCACCGGGAACCTGTCTTCAGACCGGCCGCTGCGCACGGTGATCCGGGCCGTCGTAGAGTATCTGGACCTTCAGTATCTTTACGGGGAAAGGCCGGAAATCACGGTGGCCATGCCGGAGGAGATCCTTCCGGGAGGGGCGGCGGCCGGCGCGGAAGATGGGGAAAACTAAGGGTGGTTTTTGGCGGTGGAGGTAAATGAGCTGATCACCGCTTTTCGCGCGGCCCTGGCCGAAGAGATTGCGTTTCTGCGCCAGGAGGGGGGACGTCCCCTGACAGCCGTCGACGGGGTGCTGATTCACCGCAGTGACGCCGGGTTTTTGTACGCTTTTGAGGTGGAAATTGAGGCGTTTTTGCTGGACGGCACGCCGGTGCGCGTACGCTGCGGTCCGCGCGAGTCCCGGGGGGAAGTGGTGGCCGTGCGGGGCACCGAGCTGACGCTGGCTCTTTTCGAAAACCTGGGTGACTACCTGGAGCGGGCCGAGATCTTCGCTGAGCCCTGGTTTCTGCTGGCCGCCCTACAGGAGCGCCTGGACGAAACGCCGGCGAGGAACTCCCGCCTGGCCCTGGCGGCGCTGGCGGAGGTGCCGGCCTGGGAGCGGCGCTATCTCCCTCCTTCCCGGGCGGCGGCCGCCCAGGAAGAGGCCGTGCGCCTGGCCGCCGCTCAGGAGATCACCTTCCTCTGGGGCCCGCCGGGCACCGGGAAAACCGAGACCCTGGCCCGCCTGGCCCGGCTCTTTTCTGCGGAGGGCCAGCGGGTGCTGATCCTCTCCCACGCCAACGTGGCCGTAGACGGGGCGATTTCCAGGACGGCGGCCCGGATCGGGGAAGGAGCGGACACCGGCCTGGTGCTGCGCTGGGGCTGGGCCCGGCTGCCGGCCGTGCGGCAAAGCACCCTGCTGGCCTTTAACCTGGCCGCCGTCCGCTGTCCCTACCTGCGCGACCAGTTAAGAGAACTGGAAGCCCGGCGCAATGACCTGCTGGCTGACCTGCGCGCCGGCCGCCGGCCGGACAGTCGGCCGGGAGAACTCGGGGAAGTGGAAGAGGCTTTGCGCGAGGTGCGGGCGTTGCTCAAAGAGGTAGCGGCCCAACTGGTCCGGGAAGCCCGGGTGCTGGGTTGTACCCTGGCCATGGCGGCGGCGGACCCGGTGGTTTACCAGGGGCACTACGACGCCGTGCTGCTGGACGAGGCCAGCATGGCTTACCTTCCGCAGGTCTTTTTCGCCGCCTCGCTGGCCCGCCGGAAATTTGTGGTCAGCGGTGATTTCCGCCAGCTCGCCCCCGTGGCCCTGGCCGGGACGAAGGCGGTGGAACACTGGCTGAAGCGGGACGTCTTCGACCAGACCGGGATCACGGCCGCCTTTGAAGCGGGCCGGATGCCGGCGATCGCCGTCTTGCGCTGCCAGCGGCGGATGCACCCGGCCATCGCCGGTTTCGTCAACGACGCTGTGTACGGCGGCTTGCTTTTCAACGCGCCGGAGACCGCCCGGCGCGCCGCGCTGGCCGCCGCCGCCCCTTGCCCGGGGGCGGCCCTGGTGCTGGTTGACGTGAGCGATTTACCCGCCCTTTGCTATCGGCACAGCACTTCCCGCTTCAATCCTCTTTCCGCTTTCCTGGCCCTGCTGCTGGCCCGGCAGCTCCGGCAAGAAGGGCTTACGGTGGGGCTGCTGACGCCCTACGCGGCCCAGGCCAGGCTTTTCAACGCCCTGGTGACCGGGTTGCTCGGCGTGGCCGGGGCCCGCTCCGAAGCCGCCGGCCTGGTTGCCGCCACCGTCCACCGCTTTCAGGGCGCGGAGCAGGACGCCGTGGTGCTGGACCTGGTGGACGCCTTTGGGCAGCGCGGCCCGGGCGGCATCCTGTCCCGCCGGGCGGGTAACACCGGGCAGCGCCTGGTGAACGTGGCGGTCACCAGGGCGCGGGGGAAGCTCTTTTTGCTCGCCCACCGCTCTTTTCTGGAGAGCCGCCTGCCCGGTGACGCCACCGTGCGGCAGCTCTTTCGCTTTATCGAACAGAACGGCCGCGTAGTCAAGGGGAGAGAACTCCTCGCCGGTTTGCCCGCCGGCCTCCGGGGTGCGGCCCTGGAGCTGCGCTGGTACGGCGAGCGCCGACCCGCCCTGGCGGACTGGCAGGAGGACGTCCGGCGAGCGGCCGCGGTGCAGCTGGACTGGCCGGCCGCCGCCGGTCCGCCGGAGCGGACGGTAACCGGCGCCCTGCAGCGCGCGCTGGCCGGGGGCGTCCGCCTCCTCCTGCGCGCCGCCCGCCCGCCGGCCTTTCCGCCGGAATTGCAGCCCTATCTCGTCAGCCACCCGGCCGCCCGCATCCCCTTTACAGCGGTCGGCAGGGAAATTTTCTGGTTCGGCTGCCCCTGGCCCGGCGACGGCCGGGTTGATCGTTTGAGTGTGCGGGTAAGCGGGGAAAGAGCCTGCCGGACTTTAATGTACTTTTTGGAAATGGACCTGCGCCGGGAATTTTTAAGCGGGCGCTACGCCGGCCTGCGGGCTTACGTGGAGAACAGGTTCCCCTGCCCCCGCTGCGGCCGCCCGCTGACGGTGCGCGCCGGCGCGGGCGAAGGCTGGTTTCTCGGCTGTACCGCCTATCCGGACTGTACCCACCCGGCCCAAAGGCTGACGCCGGAGATCCTGGCCGGGTACCTGGCTGCCGCCGGGCTGACCTGTCCGGCCGGGCACCTCTTAAAGGCGATTTCCTCCCGGCGCGGTCCGCTGGCCGTTTGCGCCCATACCCCGGCCTGCCGCTACGTTTTCCAGGTGCGGGACCTGCTCTGAAGGTTCCCATAACCATGTCGAAAAGCTGACCGGCCGCCGGGTTGCCGGATGTTTCAAACGAACAATAAAAAGCGAAAAAAACCTACTGTAAACACTGACAGTAGGTTTATTTCCCGGTCAAAAATAAATTTTTAATTTCTAGTAATTCATTACTGACCGGTAGCACTCTTTGCAGTAAACCGGTTTGCTCCCGTTCGGCTGGAAGGGAACCTCGGTTTCCTTGCCGCATCTGGAGCAAATTGCCGGATACATCTGACGTTCACGGCTGTAACCGCCATGGCGGCCTTCTCTTCTGTTTTGGTTTTTACGGGCAGCGCGGCACCGGGGGCAACGGCCGGGGTCATTGGTAAAACCTTTTTCGGCGTAAAATTCCTGCTCTGAAGCAGTGAATGTAAATTCCGCCCCGCAGTCACGGCAAGTCAGAATACGGTCCTGGTACATTTTTCCACCTCCTCAATTTTTTTTATCCATTAACGTTAGGGATTATTATTCCCAAACCACAAAATTGAGAGAGGGAAAATGTACAACCTAACCCATGGACTCTTGTATAATAGCACAAAAACAATCTAAAGTCAAAATTAAAAGTATTGAGGCCAGGGCAAAAATTAAGTTTCAGGAGCAGTTGGGCTTCCGGTGTCCCGTTCTGGCCTGCGCCATCAGCCGGGAGATTGATTACTGTTCCCGGGATTGCCCCAAATTTCCCTGTACTCTTTTTGAACGCGGCCCCTACCCGTTGAGCCATGCTTTTTTGCAGATGTACCGGCGGCGCAGCGGTACGTAACTGGGGGGCGTTTCCCCCTTTCTTCTTCAGGGATTCGTTGAATCCGTTCCTTCCCGTCCCCTCGAGAACACAGCATTGTTTTTTCCTGGCTGGTGGCTATTTCTCCGGAAGTCGGGAATCAGCCGGGCGGCCTTCTACGCCAAAGCAAAAATACGGAATTATTTTTTAAAAGGTTCGGGTGAACTCCTCAAGGAACCCTCCTTCCGGCGAATTCCTCCGGTCTCATCTTTCTGGCCAGCGGGTCCGAGATGTATTCGTGGGCGCCGCCGGCCGCCAGGGCCACCAGAATGGCGTTCACCACCGCCAGCCCCACCGTTTCAACGGTAAAGGTGCACCGGACGGCAACGATGAACAACTGGGTGAGAAAAGCTACGGCAATGGCCAGGACGCGGACGGCCCAGTCCCCCCAGCGTTTTTTAAGCGGCGACTTCAGCAGGGCGGTGACCATGGAGACGAACAAAACCTGCCCGCCAAAGGTGCTCAAAGTCTCGATTGTGAAAAAGTCGTGGGGAATTTCAGGCATGGAAAACCTCCCTCCTTTCCGGACCAGCCGCAGGTTGCCTTTATTATTACAGAATATGCCGGCCGGCGGTTCCCCGGACACAATAACTTGAAAAGAGGGGCAGGCGAAAGATTGAATTTCGTAATAAATTGTCTGGAAATGATATAGAATAAGCGGGGAGGCGCGAATTTGATCGATGGCGGGGAGAATCAACCGGTTGGGTGTCCGGATGCTGCTTTGATTTTAACTGCTGAATGTTGGGAATAACTGGTTTTCAGCTCACCGATGCAAAACGGGCGCAGGCCGGCCTGGTGTCCGGAAAGGCGAAATAAGTGCTCAAATGGCCCGGCCTGCGGAAGGCTCCGAAAAAGGTTTTTCCGGCGGACTCCGGCTTTTCGCCGGCCGTCCGCCGGTTTGCTCTCCTGCCCCCCTACTTTTGCAATTCGGGGAGAATCTTCTCGTAGTAATCCAGAGATTCCGGATTTACCAGAGCGTCCCGGTTGGTGACCGGCCGCCCGTTGACGATGTTCGTGACCGCGCTTTCCACCTTCTTCATGTTCAGCGTGTAAGGGATGTCCGGTACTTCCACGATCAGGGCGGGGACGTGCCGGGGCGAAGCCTTTTCCCGCAGGGTTTTCTTGATTTTGTTTTGGAGCTCCTCCGTTAAGGCAAAGCCCGGGTTCAGCTTCACAAAGAGAATAATCCGCTGGTCCCCCTCCCAGTTCTGCCCGATGGCCAGGCTGTCCGCCACTTCCTCTAATTTTTCCACCTGGTTGTAGATTTCCGCCGTGCCGATGCGCACCCCGGAAGGTTTTAAAACGGCGTCGGAACGGCCGTAGAAGGTAATTCCCCCGGTGTCGCTGTGCACCACGATGTAGTCCCCGTGCCGCCAGACGCCCGGGTAGACGGTGAAGTAAGCGTTTTTGTACTTTTCGCCGTCCGGGTCGTTCCAGAAATAAAGGGGCATGGAAGGGGAGGGGGCTTCGCAGACCAGTTCGCCCTGCCGGTCCAGGATGGGCCGGGCGTTTTCGTCGTAGGCCTTCACTTTCATGGCCAGGGCCGGGCCCTGCAGTTCGCCGGCGTACACCGGGCTGATGGGGTTGCCGGCGGCAAAACAACCGTTGATGTCCGTGCCGCCCGAGATGGAGTTGAAGTGCAGG
>JBFMBG010000043.1:0-28554 GCA_040755215.1 Bacillota bacterium
GTTACCGGCGCCTTTAGCCCGGCACTCACTGGTAGTTCGTTCTTGAATGCCCTACTGTTCCAGATCGTCCTGCCTGATGTCGAAGTAACCTGATTACCGGTGAGTGCCGGGTCGCTCCTGGCAAATCAAACGGCGGGCCGCCCGTCTTCGTTCCCTGTGGTCCCTAATTACTGTCTCAAGGAGGTGGCATTGTGAAAATTTTCAAAAAACCCCGCCATCCCTGGCCCGCCAGGCTCCTGCACTGGACCTACGCCCCGCCCGTGCTGGCCGGGATAATCAGCGGCTTTTACATCAGCAAACCGGCACCCTTCTGGGGGTTTAAAAGCATGGACGCCGCCCGCAAAACCCATTTTATTTCCGCCTACGTGCTGGCCTTCTCCTACCTGGCCCGGTTTTACAACGCCCTTTGGGGCAAAAATTACCGGGAACTGCTCCCCGGCCGCCAGACCCTGGCGGCTTTGCCCGGCTTCGCCAAATACGAACTTTTCCTTACCAAAAAGAAGCCTGAATTTCCCAAATACAACCCCGGGCAAAAAATCCTGATCACCGCGCTTGCCCTGCTTACTCCCTTCCTGGGGGTGACCGGCCTCTCCCTTTACGCCGTCGACGCGTGGCAAAAACAACTCCCCCGGGCCGCCGGCGGCTTAAACCCCCTGCGGAGGGCGCACTATCTGGCGGCGGTGGCAACCACCGCCCTGACCGCGGCGCACATTTATTTTTCAACGACGGACAGCCTGAAAAAGCTCAAATCCATCTTTACCGGGTATAAGTAAAAATATTTTTCCGGAAAGAGAGGGTGCGCAGATGCGGCCAATCACCATCCTCGGCCTGGGCAACCCGCTTTTAAAAGACGACGGCATCGGGCCCCGCGTGGTCCGGGAACTGCAAAAAAAGGGCCTTCCTCCCGGCGTTGCGGCCGTCGAAGCGGCGGGCTCGCTTTTCCAATACTGGGATCTGTTTGCCCGGAGCGGGCGTCTCATCGTTGTGGACGCTTTTTCCGGCGGGGGCCCGCCGGGGACTGTTTACCTGCTTACCCCCGGGCAACTCTCCCGCAACGCCCCGAAAAAGGAAACGGCCCTGTTCCAGCACGAAGACGATTTCCTGGGTTTCCTGGATCTCCTTGCCCATTTCGGGGTCAAGCCGCCGGTAACCATCGTGGGCGTCGAACCAAAGGAAGTAACCTATTCCCTGGAACTATCCCCCGAAATTGCCGCCAGACTTCCGGCAATCCTGAAAATTATATTCAGTTTATTTGTCATTCGTGATGACATAATTCACCCGCCGGCTTAATACATGTTACACTAATTAAATCTTGAAGAGAAATTTTTAACGCTGAAGGCAGGAAAATACGCTATAGTTATAGAATGTCATTTAATTAAGAGCATAACATTCAACGGGGGAGGATTTATCATGGGCAAAAAAATAACCGTTACCGTGATCAAAGCAGACGTCGGCGGCTACGTAGGGCACTCCAGTATGCATCCCGACCTGATCGAAAAAGCAAAAGGGATCTTAAGCGGCAGCCCCCTCCTGATCGATTCCTACGTAACCCACGTGGGCGACGATTTAAACCTGATCATGACCCACGAACTGGGCCGGAACAACGGGGAAATTCACCAGCTGGCCTGGGATACCTTCGTGGCCTGCACGGAAGTGGCCAAAAAGCTCAAGCTGTACGGCGCGGGACAGGACCTGCTGGCCGACGCCTTCTCCGGCAACATCAAGGGGCTGGGGCCGGGAGTGGCCGAAATGGAGTTTGAGGAGCGCAAGAGCGAGCCCATCATTGTGTTCATGGCCGACAAAACCGAGCCCGGCGCCTGGAACCTGCCGCTTTATAAAATTTTTGCCGACCCCTTCAATACCATCGGCCTGGTCATCGACCCCAACATGCACAACGGTTTTCTTTTTGAAGTCAGGGATCTGATTGAAAATAAACGGGTCACCTTCTCCGCTCCGGAAGAAATTTACGACATGCTCGTTTTTATCGGTGCGCCGGGGCGCTACTGCATCAAGCGCGTCTTCCACAAGCAGTCAGGGGAAATTGCCGCCGTTTCCAGCACCCAGCGCTTAAACCTGATGGCCGGCCGGTACGTGGGCAAGGACGATCCCGTCCTGATCGTCCGCTGCCAGAGCGGCCTGCCGGCGGTGGGCGAGGTTCTGGAGCCTTTTGCCCGCCCGCACCTGGTCAGCGGCTGGATGCGCGGCTCGCACAGCGGCCCGCTGATGCCGGTGGGACTGCAACAGGCCACCCCCACCCGCTTCGACGGCCCGCCGCGGGTGGTCGCCCTGGGCTTCCAGCTGGCGGAAGGAAAACTCATCGGCCCGCAGGACTTCTTTGCGGACCCGGCCTTCGACCAGGCCCGCCAGTTGGCTAACGAGATAGCCGGTTACATGCGGAGCCTGGGGCCCTTTGAACCGCACCGCCTGCACTTAGACGAAATGGAGTACACCACCATGCCGCTGGTGAGCAAGAAGCTTAAAGATCGCTTTGAAAAACTGCGCTGACCGGTTTGAGGTCAAGCAAACGCTTCAAGAAGCCCAGCAAAAACAAAGGCCTGCCGGAAAATGCCCGGCAGGTTCTGTTTTATTCAAGCGCCCTAAAGTTGGGCCAGGTGTTCCTTCACCCACATCTGCAATAAAGAAGAGTGGTCAACTCCCCTCTGTTTGGCGGCAAGCTTAAGCTTTTCCAGATCGCCGCTTTCGAGGTGAATCAAGATTGTTCTCTGCTTTGGACGAACAAATTCTATCTCAACCTGTTCGAGATCTTCCTCGTAATCCACTAAACTATGAGTATCCCAAAAATCAGCAGCCTCTTTATCGCTCTTGAATTTTGGTATCTTTGGCATAATCACCTTCTCCTTACGTACCTTTTGCGTTCTGCATCAGTCATATTGCGGGCTGTAATTATTTTCATCCGTCCTTTTCCTAAGTTTCGGCACACTATAAATAAGTACCGGCCAGATAAAGTTTTTCCCAGCACATAATAAATCTCCGTTCCTCTTCCGCGTTCAACCAGAGGAGCATCATCAAAACACACTTCTTCAACTTCTTCGGGTATTATCTTATGCCTGGAAATATGTTCTATGCTCAAATATGTCCAGTGGATGGTATGGATTTTCATGCATTTCTACCTTCCCTTAATATAATATCCAATTCCCCTCCTTTATTCAAGTCTTCCTGAATTATCATAACACCGGGTTTCCCATTAGTTTTTCTTCCTCCAGTTCGCTCACCCCCGCTTCCCCGAAGCTCAACATCTCGTTGATGACGTGCGTGGCGGCCTCCACCAGATGCATGGCCAACGCGGCGCCGGTCCCCTCCCCCAAACGCATCGCCATGTCCAGCATAGGTTTAAGGTCGAGGTATTCCAGCATCAGGCGGTGCCCCTGCTCTCCTGATAAATGGGAGGCGATCATATACTGCCGGGAGCCGGGCGCCAGCCTGGCGGCAATCATGGCGGCGGCGGTGGTGATAAAGCCGTCCAGGAGCACCGGCACGCGCCGGGCCGCCGCGGCCAGCACCACCCCGGCCAGGCCGGCTATTTCCAGGCCGCCTACTTTGGCCAGCACGTCCAGGCCGTCGCCGGGGTCGGGCCGGTTAACCGCGATGGCCTGCTCCACCGCCCGGATTTTTTTCGCCAGCACTTCATCGTTGACGAAAGTTCCCCGGCCGGTAGCCTCTTCCGGTCCGCAGCCGGTTAAAACAGCCAGAATGGCGCTGCTGGGGGTGGTATTGCCGATGCCCATGTCGCCCAGAGCCAGGAGATCCGCCCCTTTTCCGATTTCCTCCAGGGCCACCGCAATGCCTGCCTCGATTGCCCGCACGGCCTCTTCCCGGGACATGGCCGGGCCTCTGGCGATGTTTCCGGTTCCCGGGCGAACTTTGCGTTTCAACACCCCCGGGTAATCAACCGGCCCGGCAACGCCCATGTCCACCACCACCAGCCGCGCGCCGGCCAGGCGGGCCAGCACACCGATCCCCGCCACTCCCTGGACAAAGGTCGGCAACATCTGGTGGGTTATTTCCTGGGGAGCGGCGCTCACCCCCTCCGCCACCACGCCGTGGTCGCCGGCCATTAAAATCACCGCCTTGTCCTTGATCCGCGGCCGCGGGTTGCCGGTAATGCCGGCCAGCCGGACGGCCAGTTCCTCCAGCCGGCCCAGGCTGCCCGGCGGCTTGATCAGGCTGTCCAGCCGCTCCTGTGCTCTTTTCATCGGCTCTGCGTAAAGATCGCCGATTTCCGCGATGGTTTTTTCCAGCAACATCAACAAATACCCCCTTAAGTTTAAATTAAAAAGCCCACAGCCCATTTAAGGCCGTGGACTTTACCATCATCCAGCGGTTGTTCCGGCAGGCAGGTCTCCTGGCTCGGGGATCGGCACGTTTGCCGCCGCCTTCCCGGGGTGGCACTCAGCATTTCCAGGGTTTGCAACAATCCGAAGTTACCCCTGGTTCACCCAGGTTACTTCACAAAACCTTCCCTTAACGCTGAGTGCCACCCCAGTGGCTGAAATCAACCTGCCGCAAACACTCCCCCCATACAGTGGCGGGTCCGCTCAGGCTTTGCACCTGATTCCCTATTCTCCCCGGGCGTCGCCCGGGGCACCTGCCGGGGTCTTCATGAAATTGATCACGCCTTTATTTTATAACAGTTCAAGATTAAAAGCAATAGTACAAAGCACAAACTGGTTTCATTTCCGTCGGTAACCGGGCAGGCGCTGTCCGCGGGTCAGGCTTTGGGAGCTTTTTGCTCCATCCGGTCAAAATAAATATTTTTGCTGAAGGCGGAGACGGGGATGCCCACCACCACGTCGCCTTCCAGCAGGCCCATTTTCCGGGCCACCACGCCCACCCGGTACATGATCCGGTTATCGGCGCACAAAAGGCTGGCCGTCCTTGCCGCCGAGCCCAAAGCAATCCCCAGATCGATCAGCCGCCAGGCGCAGAGCGGCCCCGGAAACTCCGGCCCCGGGCGGCTCTGCAGTTCCGCGCACCGGCTGTTGCCGCAGGCGCCGCAGTTTAAGCCCAGCGGCTTATTCTCCTTTAGGGAAACCAGCAAGACAGCGCCGGAACGGCGTACGTTTTCGGCGTCCCGGTCGAAGTTTGCCTTTTGCAAGTCCCGGCCGTAACGCACCATCTCATCGGCCAGCTGCCCCAACAGATCGCCGGAGATCACCCGCGTGGCCACGCAGTCGTGCCCCAGGCCCTTCGGGGCGGTTTGGGCGGCCAGGGCCATCAACTCCGCCACCATTACCAGTACATTTTCCTGCAATTGCTGATCCTCCCCGTCTAAATTTCTTCTTTCCCCTGCCTTTTGCGCCCCCACTCCATTTTCCCCGCACCCTCTATCCCTTTTGTCCCTCTGTACCGGTGTTCCGCTCCGCCCCCGGATACTCTTTTTGCCTGTGTCCCGTGCCTTTATCCCTCGCCCCTTATGCCTTTTGTGCCTCTGTGCCTTTCCTATATAATATCCAGTTCTCCCTCTCTATTCAAGCGGGCCTTAAAAGAACCCATCTGCTGGCTTAAGACAAGTCTGCGCTGCCCCACCTGGATGATCGCCCCCGGAAAAGCTTTCCCTACCTTGATGAAGCTGCGGGGGCTTACCCGCACCACCGGAGGTGCCCCCAGGTTGCTGCCCAGTTCCTGGATTTCGGCATTTCCTTCGCAGAAAATTTCCCCGCCTTTAAAAGCCCCCTTGATGACGACATTTCCCCCGGCATTGATCACCGTGCTGATGCAACCCTGGCTGAGCACGAGAACATTGCCGGAGCTCTGGATATTCGACATAATCGCCGAATGGACCCGGATCTCGGCGCGGCTGGACTCTTGCTGCTGGAGGACTTCCGCGGCGGCGGAAACGTTGGCCAGCAATTCGTTAAAATTATTTACGGTTAAAGGGTTCAGCCCTACCAGGCAGGATAGGGACTTGGTCAGCTTGATTATTTCCTCCGGAAGATTCTGATTGCGCAAAGAGGCTATTTGCCTGATGGTATTTTTTACTAAGGAACGGATATCTTTAAAGCGCGTGTCCAGCAAAGCAATCACCACGCGCCCGAAATCTGCATCGCGAATTTCAAAATCTTTCCTGTCTTTCAGCTGCGCCAGGGCTTTATCGAGAAGATCCAGGTTTGCCTTTAAATCCTGAAGCAAGAAAGCGACTTTTTTCGCTCCCGGAAAATGGCGGCCGGCCTTCAAACTGCTGTTGATCACGCCCCGGTGAACGACCAGTTTACCTCCGCTTTGCACGGCAGCCCTGGTGACCAGCCCCATCACCTCGACGCTGCCGGTGGCAAAGACTTCCATGGCCTCGCAAACGTTGCCGAGGATTTTCACGTCGCCCTTAAAACGAATGTTTCCGCTTTTAATACACACGTCGTCCTTGTGGATGAGCAGGGGGTCTACGCTTACCGTACAGGTAGTAGCCGTTTCCTTAGCCCAGGGGCGGCCGTTCACCAGCGCTACCGCCTTCGTGCCCCCCTCCTGGATTTCCACTCCTTTTCCCGCCCGCAGTTCGATCGTTTTCGGCGACGGGGGCGGAAGAGGCTCGCCGGTTACCCCTTTTCCTTCGCTGCCCGGAACGGCAGGGTGTTTTACGGCCAGAACCGCACCCGCTTCCACCGAGACAATCGTACTCGTTTCCCGAAAATCGATCCGTTGGGTCCCGGGTTCCTCCTCCGGCGCCGCCACGTTAAGGAAAAGCAATTCGACACTTTCATCCTTGCCCGGTTGCGGAGGCACCCCCTCCGCAACCAAAAAGGGTTCTTCCTGGGGACTCGCCGAAAAAGACGCGATTGCTTCGGGCTTGAGGCCATACACCACGCCGGCGGCCGCCAGCGCCTGGTAAACAGCCTCCGGATCTATTTTGGTCACGAATTGAGGCACAGAAACATAAGCGGCCAGTTTATTGCCGGCGATGGTCACTTCCAGAACGGCATCTTTTGGCGCTGCCGCTTTTGGCGCTTCCATACAGTCCCCACCCCCCTTTTCATTTAATATATCGACAATTTTTTTAAAAATTTAATACCCGTTTTCCCTCTTCTCTTTCCAGATCCATTTTTCCTGCCTATAAGCAGGAATTTGCTCCTCTTATGTATAATACGTTTATTTAAAGAGACGATTCGGGGGGGGAAGGAGAAAAATGGGGCATCCAGGGGAAGTTAAGACTACGGGTTTTGAACTGATGCTGATTTTAGTGCGGATCCTGATTTTTGCGGGCATCGTTGTTTTAATTTCGGAAATCGGCCTGGCTTTCCGGCTGCCGCCCGGCGTCGCCGGCGGGCTGGCCGGGCTGGCGGGTTTCGGCCTGTTAATGTGGCTGCCGCTCTTTGAGATCAGCCCCGCCGCCTGTCCCCACTGCGGCGCCGCCACCCGGGCGGTGGAGAATTTCGGCACCTACCAGTGCGCCGCCTGCGGCCGGCAGTTCACGGTGCAAAAAAAATATAAAAAGCACCGCCTGTCCAACATGAGCCTTTATTAGTTACTCCTTGATCAGTTACTTTCTTTATCAACCGGGTTACCAGGGGGCCAACACAAAAGCCCCTTTTTTTCTTTTTTTATCCCGGGCGTCTTTCGGGCGGTAACCTTTCCCCCGCGCCATCATAACTTAAATATGTAGCCGCAGGAAACATTTTTAGACCAGGCTATTTTTTAAAAGGTACGGAGGCGAAAAAGATGCCCTTAACTCTTGAAAAGGCCGTCCGGGGAAAAAAATACCTGATCAGGGAAATCCGGCAAAGCGGGCCCGCCCTGCGCATCCTGGATCTCGGGCTGGTTCCGGATACGGAGATCGAACTGGTTCGCGTCGCCCCTTTCGGCGACCCCGGCCAGTATAAGGTCAGGGGGTTTTACCTCTCTTTGCGCAAAGAAGAAGCCCGCAATATTCTGGTGGAGGCGGCCGAATAATGAACGGTTACCTGACCGTGGCTTTGGGCGGCAACCCGAACATCGGGAAAAGCACGCTCTTTAACCTGCTTACCGGCCGGAACCAGCACGTGGGGAACTGGCCGGGAAAAACGGTGGAAAAGGTGGAAGGACGCCTGCGGTATAACGGCAAGATCATCAAAGTGGTTGATTTGCCCGGTACGTACAGCCTCAACGCCGGTTCCCTGGAGGAAGTCATCGCCCGGGATTTCCTTGTCCAGGGAAAGCCGGACGTGGTTCTGGCCATGGCCGACGCCACCAATCTGGAGCGCAACCTCTACCTGGTTTTGCAGCTCATGGAACTGACCCCCCGCCTGGTGCTGGCCGTCAACATGATGGACGTGGCCCGAAGGGAGGGGCTCCGCATAAATTTAAATAAACTTTCGGCAGCGCTGGGCATCCCGGTGGTTTCCATCAGCGCCGCCACCGGCCAGGGGATCGACGGCCTGCTCAAAACGGTCATTGCGGTGGGGGAAGGAACCATCACCCCGGCGCCGCGCGTGGACTACGGCAAGGAAATCGAAAGCTGCCTGCAAAAAATATCCGCCGCGCTGGCGGGAGCGGCAGCCAGGTGGCCGCGCCGGTGGACGGCGCTAAAGCTTTTGGAAAACAACCCGGCCGTGGCTGCCGAATTAAAAGCGGCCGGATACGTGGAGGCGCTCCAACAGGCGGCGGCCTGCCGGGAGTTCATCGGCCCTTGCGTCCAGAGGAAAGTCATTGCGGCTTTATACGGGTTCGCGCACCGGGTTGCCGCGGAAGCCGTCACCGGCCGGAGCAATGACCGGAGGAGCCTTACGGAAAGGCTGGACGGCATTGTATTGCACCGCCTGGCCGCATTCCCCATCATCCTGGTCATGCTGGGGACGATCTTTGCCATCACGCTCTTTGGCGCCGCCCCTCTTTCCGCCCGGCTCGCCGCAATATTTGCCTGGCTGGCTGACCAAACGAGAGAAATCCTGATTTGCCTGCACGCCCCCTGGTGGCTCACCGGAGCGGTTGTCGACGGCCTGATCGTCGGAATGGGCGCGGTAATTTCCGTTATGCTCCCGACAATGGCCATTTTCTTCGTCATTTTTGCCCTGCTGGAGGACGCCGGTTTTGTGCCGCGCCTCGCTTTCATCATGGACCGTCCGCTTAAAGCGGTGGGCTCGCAGGGGAAACATTGCGTAAGCTGCCTTTTGGCTTTTGGCTGCAGCATTCCGGCCGTCTCTTCAACGCGGATCATGACCGGCTCCCACCGGCTGCTGGCGATGCTCACCAGCCCCCTGCTCCCCTGCAACGGGCGCCTGGGGGTTATGCTGGCCGTGACCGGGGCCTTTTTCGGAATGCGCGCCCCGCTGGCCATGGTGGGGCTGCTGGCCATTGCCGCCGCCGCCGTGATGGCCGGCACTTTTTTGCTCCACGCCATTTTTTTCCGCGCGGACAACCCCGGGTTTGTTTTAGAGCTTCCCCCCTACCGCCTCCCCCGGCTGCGCCCGGTGATCTTCCGCACGCTGCGGGAAAAGGTCTGGCACGTGCTGACCAGAGCCGCCCTTTTAGCCGCGCCGATGACCGTGGTGATCTGGGTGCTGAGCAATTTTCCCGCCGGGCCCGCCCCTTCAATCACCGCCCGGCTGGCGGACCTGCTCAAACCTGCCGGTTTATTTTTCGGGCTGGACGGCAAAACTTTAGTAGCGGCGCTTTACGCGCTGCCGGCCAAAGAGGTGGTGCTGGGGGCGCTGGCCATAACCAACGGGCTGACCAGCAGCCTGGAAGGCTCAGCGGCGCTGGAAAGCCATCTGCTGGCCGGCTGGTCGGGCCTGCAGGCGTTCACTTTTCTGGTTTTCTTTATGCTGTACTTGCCCTGTACGTATACCGCCGTGGTTATTTATAAAGAATCAAAGAGCCTGAAGTGGACGGCGGTGGGCCTTTTGCTGCCGCTGGTCATGGCTCTGGCAATCACCTGGGCGGTTTATCACGTCGGCCTGTTGTTTTGCGGTTAAGCTATTTTCGGGGAGGCGGCAGCAATGAACGAACCCGGTGAAAAATTTTACACGGCCAGGGGATACGCCGTGCTGAGCGCCGAAGAAGACGAACTCACGTCCAGCATGGAAGATTACCTGGAAATGATTTACCGCTTGAGCGCGCAAGAAGGTTATACCCGCGTCAAAGACGTGGCCGACTCCCTGCACGTCCAGCCCCCTTCGGTCACCAAAATGCTGCACAAGCTGCACGAAAAAGGGCAGGTGCGCTACGAAAAATACGGCCTGATCAGGTTGACCCCGGAAGGGCGGCGAATCGGCGCCTATTTGCTTAACCGGCACAACACCCTGCGGGAATTTTTGCAGCTGATCGGGGTAAAGGAACATCTGCACGAAGATGTGGAGGGCATCGAACACAACGTCAGCACGCCCACCCTGCAGTGCCTCCTCGATTTTGTCGCTTTTTTGCGCAGCAAACCGCAAATTATAGAGGAATTCAGGCACTGCCAGGCGAAAAAGATCGAACGCGGGAACTGGGGGTGAGACCCTCATGCCGCTTTTTAGCGGCACCTACAGAGAATGAAAGCTTCCGGCCCGCCGTTCGATTTGCCTGGAGCGACGGCAAACGAACGGCGGGCAGAGGGGTATTTTCGGGGCAGGAACTGGGGCAAAAAGGTATGGAACGGCTGCATAAATACCTGGCCAGGGCGGGGGTGGCTTCCCGCCGCAAATGCGAGGAACTGATCCAGGCCGGACTGGTGAAAGTAAACGACCAGATTGTCACCCGGCTCGGGACAAGCATTGACCCGGCGGTGGACCGCGTTGAAGTGGCCGGCCGCCCGGTCCAAAAACCGGGAGAAAAAGTTTATATTTTACTAAACAAGCCCGCCGGTTACGTCACCACCGTGCACGACCCGCAGGGCCGCCCGAAAGTGCTCGATCTGCTCAAAAACGTCCGCCAGCGGGTTTATCCCGTCGGCCGGCTGGATTACGAAACAGAAGGCCTTCTCTTGCTGACCAACGACGGGGAACTTGCCTACGCCCTCACCCACCCCCGCCACCAGGTGCAGAAAACCTACCTGGCCTGGGTGAGCGGGGTTCCCCCCGCCGACAAACTGGCGCAAATGGCCAAAGGAATGCTCCTTTCCGACGGCCCGACCGCACCGGCCAGAGTAAAGTTAAAAGGAAAAAACAAAAAGGGGGCCGTGCTGGAAATAAGCATCCACGAGGGGCGCAAGCGCCAGGTGCGCAGGATGTGCGCCCGGATCGGCCACCCCGTCTACAGGCTGAAAAGGATCGGGCTGGGGCCGCTTGCTTTGCGGGGCCTCAAGCCGGGCGAATACCGCCTGCTTACCCCGGAAGAGGTGGCGAAGTTAAAAAAAGCTGCCCTGCGGGAAGCGGGGCGCTAAAAAATTTGCAGGAGTTCTTTGTTTTTTAGCGAAAAATGTAAAGGATAGGGGGTGCAGATATGGCGGGTTTCCAACCCGAGGATATCATCCCGGACCGGGACATCAAAGCCAGGATCCGCCTGGACATAAAGGGAACAACCAAACCGGGGCGCTTCCTTTTCGGCGGCAAGCCCATGGACAGGGTGGCTGAAGAAGCAAGGGAACAGCAGGTGACTTTGCTGCGCAACGTCCCCGTCCAGGGAATTCATATTGACAATATCGATATAGGCATGGACATTTATACCGTTTTTGACGACCTGAACAACCAGGAAGTGGCCTACGCCCCTCTAATTCTGGAAGTTACCGCCGACACCGTCGAGGATCTGGTCAGGTTCACAACCCGGGAGGATTTCCGGAAAGTAGAGGTGCTTTCGCCGGCAACGCTCACCCTGC
This sequence comes from Bacillota bacterium, assembly GCA_040755215.1. GTDB lineage: Bacteria > Bacillota > Desulfotomaculia > Desulfotomaculales > Nap2-2B > JAIMBK01. The sequence continues at coordinate 11,723 of JBFMBG010000043.1, forward strand.
ACCGTTTTGATCTGGAGCGGCTGATCTTCCGGATTGCCGAGGAGTTTAAAAATTACCGCGCGCAGCTGGACCGCAAGTACACCCTCCGTTAAAGTAAAGCCCGGAAGGGGTGATTTTGTTTTGCACACCAGCAGGCAGGTGGCCAGGGCGGCCTTAATCATGGCGCTTAGCGAGGACCGCGAAAAGGAAAGGGAGTATAAAGCCCGTTTTGCCAGGGAAGGCTTTAAAACGGCGGCCGTGGACTACGGCGGCGATTTTATCACTTCGGTAAACAAAATCGTCGAACGGGCCGTGGTCGCCGCCAAGCGGGAAGGGGTGATCAAGGAAATCCACGCCGAAGAAGGGGCGGTGGCCGGCGCCACGCGGGAGGCCCTTACCCAGATCATGCCCAAGGCAATTGGCTTAAATGTAGGCGGAAAAATCGGCATTGCGCGCTCTTCCGACCACATCAGCGTGGCGGTCTTCTTCGGGTTGGGTTTATTGCACCTGGACGACGTAACGGTCGGTATCGGCCACCGGGCAGTGCTGACCGGAGAAAAAGACCAGTAAAAAAGAGGAGCAAATAAAGGATGGGCAAAATATTGCGCGGAATCCGCGGGGCCACCACCGTTGAACGCAACGACGCCGAAGAAATCCTGGAGGCCACGCGGGAACTCCTGCAGGCCATCGTGGAAGAAAACGAGCTGGCCACGGAAGACATCGCCAGCGCTATTTTTACGGTTACGCCCGATCTCAACGCGGAATTTCCCGCCACCGCCGCGCGCGAAATGCTGGGCTGGAAATACGTTCCCCTGCTCTGCGCCACGGAAATAAACGTTCCGGGCCGGCTGGGAAAGTGCATCCGCGTCCTGGTGCACGTGCATACCGACCGCTCCCAGCAGGAATTAAAGCACGTTTATTTGCGGGAAGCGACGCAGTTGCGCACCGATTTATTGCCTCAGTAAAAAAGCAACATTTAACTCCCCGCCCCGAAAACTTTCTGCACAATAAACAACGACGCCGCCAGGGTGGTAAGATCGGCCGCCAAACCGGAAATGATTGCAGAAACTAGGGCTTGGCCTCAGGAGGTAAACGGAGAAGAATCTCTTCCTTGACTTTTTCCGCCTTTTTGAGGGTTTCCTGAGCAACATCATGTTCTGGCCAAAATTCAAGATCGTAGCGGACGGCAACCGCGTAATCCGTGACTTCCTCAAGATTTAGCTCGTCCCAATTCAACGTCTCGTCCAACAGAGAACATAGCCTCGCCAGCTCTTCAAGGTCATGCGTGCGGGGAATTTGCTGTTCCTGAAAGGCCAAAAAAGCTTTTAAAAATTTCTCTATGGCCTGCTGACAGTGAAAACAAGCGGTATCAAAGGGGCCTTCACTGGCCAGCGTCCGGCGCGCAGCCGCCAAATCACTTTCCGCCTTCAGGATCCATCCTTTCGCCAATTCATTTTTATCCTTCATACAAAATTTTCCCTTCACGCAGGATAGTTGTAATAAAAGCGTTGGGAACCGCTTTCCACTCCTCAACCTCTTGGGGCGTGTATACGACAATGTCCTTTGCCGGGAACAGGCCGGTTAATGCCCGGCGAATCGGCGCCGGACGCTTCCACCGGGGTAAATCGGAGTCCATTACAATAAGAATATCCAGGTCGCTATCCGGCCTGGGATTTCCCCTGGCGCGTGAACCAAACAAAGCGATCAGTTTTGGCTTTTTGGTCGCCGAAAGAATTCTTTGCACAACTTCAGACAGCAATTCTTCAGTAACCATAGGAGAACTCTCTTTGCCCAATGTTTTCCACCCCTTTCCTGATAGTATCGACTATTCCCTGGTATTCATAATCCCTGTGGGTATTTTGCTCATTTCTATTCTATACTGCCTTTTGTGTGCTCCCTCCGTGATGGGGCGGGTCTGAATCTTGATTGCTTTTTATGTCCACTGGGAGTTGCTGGTTTTATTGCCCCACAAAAAGGCTTCCTGGTTGCAAATATGCCTATCTTCTCAAAAGTAAGTGGTAGCTATCTGCCAACCGCCTGACAAACCGGGCACACTTCTGGTAGTAATCGTATTCATAAAGCCCGTAACGATAAGCCAGTTCCACATAAAAAAACAGTAACTCAGAAAGTGCTTTCACTTTCAGGTGGCGTCCAGCCTGTCTGGCATCTGGAATGAGGAATCGAAATGCTCCTGCAGGCACTGGATGGTGTTTTCCATCTGCTCCATCATTTTTGTCTCTAGAGCTTCAAGAGTTTTTCCGTTCCACCGAAAAAAACGGCACTTCACTTCGATAATCTAAAAATGGATATCTTGTTCCACCAGGTCAAGCGCAACCAGCAACAAATCGCTTCTGCTTAACGAGACATCTTCATCGTTCTTTTTTGAACGCGCAAAAAGATACCTGTGCATATTCAGGGGGATGAGAAAATAGTTACGCAGGAGCCCGCTTTCTTCTAAAGCAGCCTGGCCAGGCCAATCCCGATAACTTCGCCAGCCAAATTCTTACTGCCGGCCAGATTCATAATAATGGAGGCAGAAACAGAACGCAAGAGCTCCAGAAAAGCATAAAGCTGGCTGGTTTTTTCCTCGATTAAACTGAGATTCACAAGCTACAACAAAATTAAACCAGCTACCTCCCAAGATATTTTGGTGGTTAAGAATACAGGCGACCCCCCTCCGACACCTCAAGGTACAAATCCAAAAGATAAGGAATGCACTCTTCGCCTGATGGAGAATCAAATAATTCAATGACCATATTCCGGTCATTGGTTACCACCCAGTCGCTTGTCTTATGAACTTTAAGAGCAATGCCCGCTCTTTATCCTGAAGCAATAACGATAGAGCAGGCACATCATCGGTAATTTTCGCCGCCATCGAGCAAGCAACTATATCTTTAAGCGCTATTAAACCGCCAACCAGACCATCTGTTAGCGTATAGTCGCAGTAAGGGCACAGGTGTTATTTAAAATAAAGAACCCAACCCGAAATTTCATCTGTGTATTCAATTTGCTTTATTTTAGGTTCAACTAATAATCCATAGATAAAAACAGAAGTATCGTCAGGATCAGGTTTTTCTAAGGTTACTTTAACTGGAAAAAAATCGTTAAAAACTCCTTTCTTATTTCATTCTAGTGAAGGCATTGAAGGTGAATCCGGTAAAAGCCCGGCTTCATAATATTTACTGTTTTTGGTTTTTCTATCATCGCGCACAAGGTAATGCGACAATGTATCTCTTACTTTACGGGACAACTCAGAATAATTCACCGTGCGGAAGCTGTGGTTACACACGATATCCATGAAGATATCCCGTTCCCAACTGGATAGAGAACATACCTGTGACCACCACAGTTCAGTTGAACCGTCTTTCTCATGCAAATCGCGGTTGATTATATATGATTCCGGCATCAGTAAAATCTTGTAATATTCATCCAGGTTATGCCCGAAAGCTGCTTCGAAGTAGCCTTTTCGAGTTCCAACAACGCCACGCGTCCTATTAAGAATACACTGCACAGCCCGCAGATACTTCTTATTCCAATATTTACCTACATTCCCGTTGGTATCTGCAGAACGGCTTTTAGAGGATAAGTCAATATAACGCATTGGGAATGAGAATATCTGCAGACCTAGTTCTTCATTTAACTTCACATTGATTTCAAGCCGTTTATATAGCTCGTCGGGATGGTCATGGTAATTGTAGAGAACATAAGTAGAAAGGTACTTCAGACCATATTTGGCCACAAGGCGAACCTTCTCCTCATACAATTTCTTATAACTGAGGTTATCGAATGCAATACGGAACGGCTTGATAGCTATTTCGCTAAGAAGAGCGACCTTGTCCTCCGAAAGCAGTCGTAGGTCCAGTCCTTGATTGAAATCCACATGACGCTTCACAACTGTAGTTATGCCCGACTTATTAATGTAGGAGTATGTCGCGCCTTGCTCGAATCCAAGAGATTTAATGTCCCTAATTATTTTGGGAAAGCAGTCAGAGGCAAGTACATTATTGTCCAAAAGAATAAGGTCTCGCTTCTCCCCATACAATTCCTGGATTAATTGTACCTGTCTCTTAAGTGGAAGGTAATGCACAAACTCCGGTTCAATTCGATAAACGGCACAGAATGGACATCGACGCGGACAGCCTCGAGTTGCGTACCCAATATAACAATCCTGTAGTTTGTAATAAAAGTTGATGCCAATATTATTTAGAATACTATAGTCTGGTGTTAGGGTGTCAATAATTATCTTGTCATCGGCGTCAAGCATACCAGGCTTGTCCAATAATCCAGGGATAACTGTGGCACCAGTAGCCGCCTTGAGATCGTCATAAAGCAACGTAGCCATCACACCGCCAACATATATATCAGCAGGACTAGGCACGCTCGCCTGATAATAATATATTGTTTGTAAAGTTTCCTTCCAATAATATGTAAAAAGAGAGCTAATGTATATTCGATCCCAACTCTGGCTCTGTATCTCGGGAACACAGCCCTTAACAAAAACAACTCGGTCTCCTTTAAGCTTGTGGTACGTTGATATTTTCATTAGTCCGAGTGGTGGGTATTTACTCTTATATTTAGGCTCCACGAGTAGTATATTTCTTGCTTGTCGTCTCAACTGCTTACCTCCGACTGTTCAAGTATATAGAACAAGAAATCTTTTGGCAAAGTCTTCGAGCAAGTGGGGTCAAGTTGTGGTTCTTTCTCCTTAGAGCCTGGGAGAAGGTAACTATTCAGAAAATCTTCAATGAGTATTTCCATACCAGAATTCGCATACTCCTCGATGACTGCAAGCACTTTCTTATCATCCATGATCATCGAGAAATCATAATTATTATCTTCAAGAAGCATAGCATAATAGCAACCCCATTCGGATGGGGTGATTGTTCTTGACCAGAAACGGTCATCGCCCCTGGCAATTTCTTTGCGCTTTTTCCTACGATACCCAATGCAGGCGCACACAAAGAATAATTCGTGGAAATCACCCACCACAAAATTATTCTTCATGTTGTTGTATAGCTCTTTATATCTGGCATCAGTTTTAACCCGAATCTGGCCGTCCATTTTCATAGATAATCATCCCCACTTTGAAGAATAGCATAGACGGTATTTATATCTTTTTCTTCAACCCTGGTGTTGCCGTCATTAGTGCCACGAAGGAAGAAAAATTTGCCCCATTTCCCGGTTGCCTTGAGTAATTGAGCTTCCTGCTGACGGAACTCTGTATCAGTAGCAAGCATAATCCACTGCGAAGAGAGTGCCGGTACCTCTTTTATCAGGTTCTTTCTATGCTCGTACGAAAGACGGCCAAATGGCGTATCCATGAACAAGGGCATCTCAATCCTATCTTTTCGAGAAGCCGTCATTGCCAAAGCCGCAATAAAAGCGATTGACATAATCTGTCGCTGGCCAGCAGATATGTTTGCTAGAAATGGGCGACCCCAACGGTCGAGAACTTCTAATGAATAATCATCGTTAACTAGAATTGTATGAAGGTTCACCCGTCCTTCGTCATCTAATAATCTATGAAAGATTTTAGTAGCTATCTCTCCAATTATATTTTTAATCTCACGCGTGAATTCGAGATGAACAGCGTTTAGCGCATCCAACGTTTCACGGGCTAGAAGGGAACGCCGGGACAATTCATCATTTCGGTCGGCTTTCAGTTTCGCTTCCTTTAAAAGTGCTAACAGTCGCTCATGTTCATTCTCCAACTGCTTCAACTGTGCTTCCGAATTCTGAATGGCGGCCTCAATCGTGGTAACGCTTTTTTGCAGATAGCTTCTGTGTGCTTCGAGTTCGGTAGCATCCTGCCGTTCTGACCCACCTATCTCTTTACTAATTCGATCTAGTTCACGGCGAATGTTGTCCATTGCTTGGATTAGATTGCTATGTTCAATTATACGCTTCTGGATCAAGTCTTCATCATCACTAAAGTGATGACATATTTCACTCAAGTACCGCCAAAGATTGAGAGCGGCATCTTGTACGGCAGCATCACTTGTTCTTTTTAACCACTCAAGGATGTTTTTATAGGCATCCGTTCCCTCAATGATTTCATTGCCGCAGATGCACCGATGCTCATCCAGTATACGTTGAATTAAATCCCTGCGAATCTCGGATGGAATATCACCCTTTCGTTTTTGCCTCTCAATGTACTCGAATACATTGGTTATCGTAGGAGCAATAATTAAGGTGGCAGCCTTACAAACCATATTGCGCATACTACGCATTGCCTCGGAAGCCTGCTGCTCGATGGTTTGAAACTGCTGCTCGTAAGCCTTCCTTTTTTCGAGTAAGTGCCGTATCTCCTTGAATTCGTCGAGCCTTTTGTCCGTAATTTCAATTTCTTTTAACGCTTTCCTCCGCTCTTCTTCTAATTGTTCCAGTTTCTTCTCAAGCCCGTCCTTTTCCTCCTCATTCTTTCTAAGTCTCTGCATGAGCTGATAGAGTTGTTCTGAAGAAGCCGATTTGGCAAGGTCATTCTCAAGAGATTTAACCACTCGCCTAATGGCTCCAATCGCATTCTCGAGCGCATCAACGTTGAGCAGGTTGCGAATACCCCGGCCTATCTCCCGGCGCTGCTCAACCCCAGCCCGTGTGAGACGCTCAATTTTCTCACCGTCAAAGAGGAAATATTCCTTTACTCTCCGGTCCAGGACCCTGTCAATAACCTCACCGACATCCTTGGGATCAATCGTTCTTGTGTTACCGTTCACTCCGGTAAGCCTCAACCTGATCTCCTTAATTTCCTCAATCACATTACTTCCTTCACTCATGCCCACAATTGCCCGGCGTAGATTGTAGGTTCCTCCCTTGTGAGTAAAAATTAATTCTACTGAAGCTTCCACAGGTTTCCCCGGATTCGCCCGCAGGGCTGACATATTAACCAATTGTAGCTCTTTGTCAGGCACATCGCCGTCTTGCGACAACCTGCGTTCTCCGTACAGACAGAATACGAGTGCTCGGAAAAGACCTGTCTTGCCGCGCCCGTTCTCGCCATATACCACCGTTACATTTCGCTCGGGATCACCAGGAGACATTAACTCAAGTTCCTGCCTCCCGTAAAACTGACGGAAGTTCTCTAGAATCATCTTCTGCAATATCATCTGCGTTCACCTTCTTGTGGACGCGCCAATTTTCGCACCAAGGCCAATAGCTGATCAGCCACCGCCGTTTCTGGTAATGTTTCCGACAACTGCACTGCACAAATAGCCAGCTCCCGCACTTCCGGAGGATATGAGTTGAGCTTTTCAATGATTAGAGCATTGACATCATCGGGTGTTGCATTATATATACTACTCATCTTCATACCAATCCCATCCTTTCAGGGAATGATAAACATGCCACGGTTTTTCTTCAAGCAAATTAAGCATACCAAGTTTGTCGAGGATATCACATACAGTCGCGCGCGCATGAAACTCGTTACGGGCAAGGGAGGCAAATTCTACAAATCGCGGCATCTCGCGCTGAAGTACACTTAGATCAGCTCCAAGTCTCATATCAATTCGGTCGAGAGGTGGAACTACGACAAAATCGTAAATCACCGCCAGGTCTTTGCCCGGAGCCCGGCGAAGTATTCTCCCTCTACGTTGTACAAACTCACGTGGGTTCGTGCTGCTCGCCATTATGAAAGCCATTCTGGTAGACGGCACGTCTACCCCTTCATCCAGGCACCGGACCGCCACCAAAACCTGAATGTCCCCCCTGGCAAACTGCTGGAGGAGCTTTTCTCGCTCAGGGAGACTTACTGCATGGATGAACTCATGGCACCGCAAACCTGTACCTGAAACTAACTGTAATACCTCCTTGTGGTGACCAGGTGCACAATATATCAGGATCCCCCTGGGTTCCTCGTGTGCTTGAACGTGTTCGGCGATTATTTCACGTAGCAAATTAAGTAAAGCAGGAAGCTTTGCCCGCGCAGCATAGACAATACGAGAGCGCTCTAAAAGCAGCGCCTGCAATTTTTCCTTGGCGTCTTCGTCAATCTTTCCTGCCGGCGCAATGGCCATGATTCGATGCGTCAATTCCTCGTATCGGTCAACCTCTTTGTCAGTGAGGCTTACAAGTTGCGGATAATACTCATAAGGCGTCAAGAAATTGCCAATGGCCTGCTCCAGAGGGAATTCAAAACAAACCGGCCCGAAGTAGCGGAAAATAGCCTCCGTACCTTCTTCATCAAACCAACGTCTTGGGGTAGCTGAAAGGCCCAAGCGCATTCCGGAACATTCCAACAATGCAGACCGTAAATTAGGTGCACCCAGTGCATGCACCTCATCTCCGATAAGTAGAGTATCTTCAAAAGGAAGATATTTTAGCGCAGCAGCAAATTTGTCTGTGGCAGCTGTCTTATGAACGGCCAGCACACAGATATTCGAACATACACCAAGTTTGAAATCCCGAACGACAGACCTCACCTCGATTTCCCAGCGGCCATGCTGACTGCTACATGGAATAGGGGTGAATCCAAATTCCCGACAGCTTTTTCCCCATTGTTCAATTAAGTGCAGGTACGGAACTAACACAATCAGAGCAAGACGACCACGCTTTTCGAACACCTGAGTCGCTGCAGCCAAAGAAGTAAACGTCTTTCCGGTACCGGTTGCCATTTCAAATACGCCACGGTGCCCAGCCTCATTCCAGTTTTTTATAGCCAATTTCTGATAATCATAAAGTTTTATGCTGCAATGAGGTAAAGCACCAGTAACAGTAACCGTAAACGCAGGAAGTCTATATGGGCGCTCTGAAGTCGAGCGCAACTTAATGAACTCTTCACGAATCGCCTCGGGGATGCTATATACATGAAACTTCCGGTTTCTATTATTCCATAAAGCTTCAAGGCGCGAGCGATGCATTTCAACATAGGCAGTCTGGCCAGCCTCCCAGGATTTAAAAACCGAGAAGGCTTCACCATTCAGCGACCCTTCAACAGAATCATTGAGCGACCCATGAATAACCACCTGATCACCATTAACATCTGTAAACACTGCAACTTTATCATGATAATTGCCTGCAGTCTTATGATCGCGCGGGACCGCAAAACGGAATTCGAAGACACCGTCAGCCACCATCCAGGCCAAGGCATTGCATGTATCCTTATCGAGCGACTTAGCCAAATTGTCTATGCTCCGCTGCAAAACAGCACGCAATGCGTGGTCCGTTTTCGCGGCTTCACCAAGCTTTAGGGCTTCCCAGTCTGAAGCCTCAAGAATTGGTGAAACCACTACACGCGCTTTGCCGCCAGCCTCAACCAAAGATACTACACCTTGGGCTGCAAGACGTAGCCACCCAGAAGTAAAGAAACCTACCCCTCGCAAGTAGTCTTTTGAGTGGGCAAGTAACGGCACCTGAACATCGCGAATTAAATCATAGCTCTCGCTATCGTACACCGGAAGAAGATTTAGTTCCTTTAACAATTAACACAACTCCGTTAATACCACTGTATTCCCTTTAATGGTTACCAGGCTTTCGTCGCCCAGCATCATCGGGGTTAAGCTTTTTTGAAGGATACCTGCGTCCTGCATATCTTTCTCAAAAGTCGCAAGATTTGCGGCTCCACCGTAATTTTCCTTTAGTATTATATATAGCAAGTCAACAAGGCTTCTGATACCTCTCGTATTTGAGACTGGAACAAATGCGTTTTTTTGCGTACCTACGATGAAGAAGTGCCCGTTACGACATAACAATTCTCCGAGCAAAGTAGTAGTCCACGGAGCGCATACAGGCAATTCCGGCAGTTGTGCAAACTCATATAGATGTGTAATTAAACCATAAGGTTTTCCCGCCCGCTCTCGTTCAATACAATGCGCAGCGGCAACTTGTTCGAGTATTTGCTGCTTCTCATCTGTCCAGCCCAACGTAGCTAAGTGAACTACTGCACCCTGGCTGTAGCAGATTACATCATCTCGACACCGGACATTATATACGGTGTTAGGCCGGTATCCGAGTTCATCCACAAAGTGATGAAATAACTCGTCATAGCTACACGGAGCGTCCTTCTTTCGAATATATTCCGCTATTTCTGAAGACACCCCAATAGTACGCTTCCCTTTCTTCCCTATCCCAAGTATACGAATACGTGGGTACTTCGACAAGTCGTATTTCTCACTGCAGAACAACTGCAAAACTGAATATAACATGAATGGATTTGAAATTCCAAGGAGTTTACATGTAACCTTCTTATCTTCAAAAATTTTCATGACCGCCACATGGTTTGTACTCTCCAAAAGCGAATCAATATAGTCCAATATTGGCCGTAGCCTATCACGGTCGATATTAAGTTCATCTACATGGATAAATTGTGCCCTTTCAACCTGTATGACGTTAGGTATGTTATAAATGTATGTCCACTGTAATTGCTCACTTACACAGAGCGCACCTACTAAATAATCTCTAATCTTATCCAGGCTAACAACGCCTTGTTGGTTACGAACGAACTGCTCAAGGACGAACGGGAGAGGCAATCGTTGCAACTCATTTTCCTCAAGCATTACATAAGGGTATTCGGGGTAAACCAACATCGCATTACCAGCTTCACGCAGACAACTGTACAGGGCGCTTTCAGTCGGAACTCCAGAATCAACCAATCTTTCCTTAAAGCTCTTAAAGACACCGCTGACAGAAATGAAAGGAACCTCTGTATTGAGCCGCTCCAATATATAATTCTCTATTTCATGAATTAGACCGTAAGGAATCTCTACATGGGAACGGTGAATAAAAGTACCCCTGTCCCACAGCAGCAAGGCAGGTGAGTTGCTCATACATGCGTGGACATAACGTTCAGACAATGATTTATCGTCAGGGCGCAGCTCACGTACCTTCTGGTAAACCTTAGTAAAATGCATTGCCTGAGTGCAATCTTGCATAATAGCTTCTATCATCTCGTTCAGCCGACCATAGCGGCACACCCAGGCCATCTGGTTATATAAATAATTCCCGTCTGTTATAATTATATCGATCCTTTCAGCTACGTGAAGCACATACCCGCATGAAAAATTAACCGCCTCAGATGTATCGACACGGCATTCGCACTTACAATACTCCGACAGGATTCGCCCAGCTTCCTGTACCGCCAGAACGCCTTGAGATTCTTCAATCGCTCTAACCAGCATTTGTTCCGCCCTTAAACAATTTATGCATGGGCATGATTCCATCATTATACTTAATCGTGGTTCCCTGATAACTTGGAAAATCTTGCTTGCGCCAACAAGCCCAGCTACGCTTTCATCTGGTGGCACCGATGGCCATGACCATAGGCTGGTCAGTGAATCGGCTAATTCGCTAGCCAGGCATATCCCGCCGGAGCGCTCTAAGATATGGGAAGCTGCTTCCCACAGAGGTTGTAATTTCTCTTTATTATTACGATGCTGTAGCTTCTTAATGCAATTTTTCTCAATCTGACGGACACGCTCCCGGGTGATCCCCTCGATATTGCCCAACTCCTCGAGGGTCCACTGTCGTCCGTTTAAAAGGCCCAAACGCCCTTTAATAATTGTTTTCTGCCTCGGTGTGGTTGCCCCGAGTTCGATGTAATAATTGACTAAACTCTCGAAACTCGAATAGACCTCTTCCGGTATCTTCTGCCTTACTTTTTCAGCATATTTCCTAAGCAACCACAAGTAATGTATACAACGAAGGGATCGCCCCGATATTCCGTGCATATTAATGATATCCCGCTCGCTATGTCCTACAGTATCACGCCAGGTTATTATGCCCATGCCCCGCATCAACGCAACTATTTTTTTGGGAACCCCAAACGTACCCAAGTATAGATTTGCTATGCCATGAACATCCGAATCACAAATTATTGGGAATTCATCCAGCTGTCCCTCAGCAAAGCGGACTTCCTGAGAATGGCCGTATGCTTCGAGCAAACCCTGCAGAAGTGCGGAAACCGCTTCATCTGAAATCCCTGTTTCAATTATATAACCTACAGTGAGTGAACTGATATCGGCAAGCGAATCCTCTGGGAACAACGCAACGGCCCGTAGCTTCCAAAGGTCCTGTGCTGAAAGGTCTAACTTCGATAACTTGATCAGTTCAGTACATTCGTAAATCCCCGCTTCATCTACATTCATTCCAGCAAATAACTCGCGCAGTGCTTTACGAAGAACACTATCCTTGGCCGACTCCTCCAGGTTTTGCATCAGGTTACAGGTCGCTGGGGTTTCTTTTTTGTCGGAATGTACAACTGCAGAGGAATAATTAGTCCATTTATATTTATTTGTTTTAGTGGCTTTACCCATAATATTTGAGTAATAAAAAACTTCTTTTGTAGCTTCTGAAGTTTGGGAATCCGTCTCCGGACTGGTCTGTCTTGGAAAAGATTTATCTCTTTTTAGTTTCTCGAAAAGCTTGTATCCTTGCTGCTTTTGTCTAAGTTTGTCTCTAACCCTAAGTACTTCCTGAACCACCCTGGGTTTCACGCCTTTGATCATGCCCAACTGATCCTCAGAGACTGATAACATCCCACCCAGGTCGCGGATGCCGCATGCAATTATGGCATTGAAGGCCTGGATACTCACACTTCTTAATGCACTCTCAAAAATCGCGAATTCATCTTGGTCATCTAATTCCTTTTGTTGATAGTATAAATAATCTTTTCGCATAGTCATTTCTACTTTAACTTAACCAACCTTTCACTAACCTTATGACGGGAGTCTTTACTCTCGGATTAGTTTCGGTGGTCTGAGCCTTTTTTGCTGAAGTGTAGTTAGAAAAAATGGTTATTTCCTATGCTCAAAACAAATAACTTTATGAACAATATCTTATTATTATTGCTCACAAAATTCAACTAAATTTTCCTGGTCTGTATTGCCGTTCATGATTTCATCCATAAAACAGCACCGCCAAAAAGTAATTTCTTTGAGCCACCGCTATAAAAGCCAGACTATCTGCCTTAACCGGTGATGTCGACGTGCCCACATCAATCTTCTCGTCTGTGTGGTGTATCTCGCTTCCGCTCCTCAATCCACAAATCGAGATCTTCCCTTTTAAACCTCCAGGCGCCGCCAACCTTAAAACCGGGAAGCTTTCCTTGCTGGACAAGGTTATATAAAGTCTTTTTCTTAATTTTCAAGTATTCCGCCACTTCATCGAGGGTCATGATGACTTCGTTCATTTAATTCACCTGGCGCCTTTGGGATTATTAAAAAATCAAGAAAAGTATATCCTGCTCCAAAGGAAAAATCAAGCACTTTTAAGAAAAAAAGATAAAAAAATACAATAATTTATAACAGAAAGTAATTATAGGAATCATCTGTGGTCGGTTAAATATAGATTCCCTGGGAAAGGCGGATCAGGAGAGGGCAATAGCAAAGAATCTCTTAATCAAAGCCATCAAATAAACCTATTAGAATACAACGGCTTTAAATTAACTCCCCGCCCCAAAAATCTTGGTAACGATAAACACAGAGGCCACCAGAGTGGTAAAGTCGGCGGCCAGCCCGGAGACGATTGCGTACCTGTACCGGGTTATCCCCACCGAACCAAAATACAAAGTGAGGACGTAAAAAGTGGTATCGGTGCTACCCTGCATGGTGGACACCAGGCGGCCGACAAAACTGTCCGGGCCGTGGGCGGCGATGAGGTCCGCGGCAATTCCCAGGGCGGCGCCGCCGGACAGCGGGCGCATGATGGCGTGGGGCAGCACCTCCGCCGGAAAACCGATCAGGTTAAGAGCCGGCGAGAGGGTCTGCACCATCAACTCCATGGCCCCGGAAGCCCGGAAGACGCTTATCGCCACCAGCATGGCCACCAGGTAGGGGATGGTTTTAACGGCCGTGGCAAAACCTTCCCCGGCCCCTTCCACGAACGCTTCGAAAACCGGCACTCCCTTGAGCATGGCCACCAGCGGTACGAAAAGCAGCGTGAGCGGGATCGCCCAGCGGGAAATTTCCGCGATTATTTCGTACACGGCACCTGCGTCCTCCCTTAACTTTACCCGGCTCCAATTAATCAAGAAAAGCTGCAACTACTCAATCATCACTCACCTTCCCCGGAAGAGAAGAAACCCCTGGGATTAGTCGTGGGCTTTTTGCTCTGGGTCATTGTACCTGTATACTTTGCGCCTTGTTTCTTTGCCCCTCTACCCCTTAATACCTTTGTGCCTCTGTGCCTCTGTGCCTTTATCCCTATGCCCCTTCTGCCTGAGCGGCTCCAAATTGCTTTACCGCTCCTGCAAATGGTATATAAAACGCATCACCCTGTCCACCGCGATCGCCACGCCCATCCCGCAGGCGGTGGCGAAGATGGTTGTCCCCACAATGGCCGTGGGATCGCTGGAATTGTACATCAGGCGGATCCCGATGATGGTGGAAGGGATCAGGGTCAGGCAGGAGGTGTTCAGCGCCAAAAAGGTGCACATCGCGGCGGTAGCCGTTTTGGGGTCGCCGCGGTTTAATTTTTGCAATTCCTGCATGGCAATCAGCCCCATGGGGGTGGCGGCATTGCCCAGGCCCAGAATGTTCGCGCTCAAGTTCATGATGATGGCGCCCAGGGCGGGGTGATCTTTAGGTATGCCGGGGAACAAAAACCGGGTCAGCGGCCGAACCAGGGCGGCCAGGGCCCGCACCAGGCCGGCCGCCTCCGCCAGGCGCATGATCCCCAGCCAGAAGGCGATGATGGCGATCAGGCTCAAAGAAATTTTCACCGCGTTGTCGGCCCCTTCCAGGGCCGCCCTGGTGATTACTTCAATCCGCCCGTTGGCCCCGGCCACAAGAATACTGAAAACAATCATGCCCAGCCAGATGTAGTTGACCACCTCTTTTGCGCACCTCCTTTTTAAGTTTTATGAACAAGGTGGACAAGATAGAACCGGGGCTCGCATCTTGCGGGGGCTCGTTTCAGGCGGAACGATACCGCTCGCCCGGCCTTGCTCTGCACCGGGAATTTTTCATTTTTCGGCCCCTCCCCGCCGGAAGAGGGCGGCCAGGACCGCCCGGATCTTTTTCCGAATTGAACGAGGGGCGGTTTTCCCGCCCCTCACTTTGGCCCCTTTTTCTTTTGGCAAATGGTTTATTTACGGCGCAAGGGATTCGGCGCGGATCACCCGCAGCACCGGGCCGCGCATATAGATGTTCGGTCCCGGCACAAGGTAGCCGGTTACCCGCACGGTCTGGCCAAGGTGGGTATTGAGCCAGCTAGAAAGGGCGCGGTCGGACCGGTCCGCAACCAGGACATAGGTATTGTCCGCCGCAACCAGTTCGAAATGCGGTCCCTCGACGGCGCTCATCACCAGGCTGCCCTCCAGGGTAAGTGTCTGTTCAAAGAGGCCGCGCCGGTCGCCCAGGCGGGCCAGCAGTGTTGCGCTCTGGGCCCTGGTGACGCCGGCCCGGGGGGCGAAAAGCTGGTTGCCCACCCCCCGCATTAAGCCGTGGGCGGACGCGATTGCCACCGCCTCCCGCGCCCAGGGGGCGATTTCCTGTTCGTCGGCAAAGTTTGACCTCGAAAGGCTGCCGGGCAGCCCGGACAACCCGGCTATGCGCACCGCCACGGCGGCCATCTCTTCGCGGGTGAGGGTATCGTCCGGCCGGAAACTGCCTCCGTCGCCTGCCAGGAGCTTTGCCCGGGCCGACGTTTCCACCGCTGCGTAATACCAGGCGGCGGGGTCAACGTCGGCAAAGGTCGGGGTTTGGGGCCGCACTTCCGACAGGCCCAGCAGTTTCACCAGCAAACTGGCCAGTTCGGCCCGGGTGACGGCTTTTTCCGGCCGGAAAGTCCCGTCTTCGTAGCCGCCGATAACCCCCCGGGCGGCCATCAAGGCGATGTCCTTTTGCGCCCAGTGACCGGCAGTGTCACCAAAGGCCTTGGCCATGGCGAAAAGGGCATAATTTGAGAAATGATCCAGCTCCACCATTACCGTTCCCTTTTGCCGGTCCAGTTTGCCTCCGACCGCCGTCCAGGTGCCGTCCTCGTTTTGCCGGAACACCTGCAGCGCCCGCGGGTCGAGTTGACCGAGTTTGGCGGGATCGTACCTGATGCCGATCTTCACCGGTTTATCCAGGGAACCGGAGGTCTCGAAGCTGATCACCGGACTTGCCGCCACCGCTCCCGCCGGAACGTTTTCCGGCGCCTCCGCCGCCAGTTTAATTACCAGCCTGGCGTCCTTCGGCAGAGCTCCGGCGGAAATGTTAATGACCACCCTTCCATCCAGCACCTCTGCGCTCTGCGCCTCGCCGGTAGCGGTAATTTCGGCGGTGCCCGGGGCAGGCTCCTCTTTTTTCGGCAGGGTGCCTCCGCCGCCTCCGCTTCCGCCGTCTCCGTCGCCAGGCCGCGTGGGAACGGCGGCCAGGGCCTGGAAGACGTTGAGGGTGCCGCCGGAGGCTGTCTTGTCCTTTAAGGCATCCAAAGGAGTTACATTTTCTTTCAAAATATTAATTAACTGACTGGGCGCAAGGTCATTCCGCAGGGAAAAGGCCAGCGCCGCCCCGCCGGAGACAAACGGCGCTGCCATGGAAGTGCCGCTCCAGGAAGCGTAAGGCCGGGGACTTAACACAACCGTCGCACTACCTGGGTTGGCTGGCTGGAAAAGTGAGAAATATGCAGGGACTGCAAAATTATAAGCAACCCCTCCATACGGTCCGGCTCCGTCAGCCGCGACTAAATTTTCGGCTTGACCAACCATTTGAGCATGAAGGTAATTAGCTAAAAAAACTTCAGCGCCGTAACCAGCAGCAGCCCAACCGCTCATGAAAAGCCTGCCGCCGCTTTCCAGGTAGCCAGCCAGAAAAGCATGGTCGTTATCCGTCAGATTTAGCTTAGTGATCACCATAAGTTGATTATCCCACTCGCTCCCCGGAGCCCAACCGGTGAACCAGACTATGCCGGAATAAACCGCCGCATCTACTGAAGGA
>JBFMBG010000044.1:0-28500 GCA_040755215.1 Bacillota bacterium
TACCCGTCGCCATCGCCACTGCTATCTCCGGAGGCACGTCGGCCAGCGCCGCGGCCAGACAGATGTTCCGCAAAATCCCCAGGGGGATAACGCCCGTTCCGGAGGGGGCGTCGTTGCCCATGATGATCCGCCGGTAATCCTTTCGCTCGTTAATCAATTGCAATGCCGCGCAGGCCACTTTCGGGTTGCCGCACTGAACGATCTCCAGCGCAAAGCTGGTCCCGTTAATTAATTTTTCCACCTCGGCCAGGCTCACCGCCGTCGGCCCGCCGTTAATGTGGGCCACCACATCGGGTTTGACGGTCATCACGTCTTCGGCGGTCACTGTGGAACTCCCCGGGATGGAAGTGCCGCCGGTGTGCATGGTCACCACCATCCCGCACCGGTGCGCCATTTCCACCAGCGCCGCCGCCTCCGCGGGCTTTTTGACGCCCCCCAGGCCGACCTCCCCCACCAGCCAGACCCCGGCGGCGGCCATTTCCGCAAAGTCCTTCTCCGTCAGCCCCGGCTCCAGGATCACCGCCCCGCCGTGGACCTTCACCCCGGACGGGCGGGCCTTGGCGTAAGACAGGTGCGCCAGGATAGCCAGCGCTTTCACCCCGGCGGGGCTAGTGGGGCGGCCCGGCGTGTGCGCCTCCCCGGCCGAAATCATGGTGGTCACCCCGCCGTGCAGGCAGCTGTCGATGTACTCGATGGTTTTCTGCCGGGGCGCGTAATCCCCGAGCACCGGATGAAAGTGCGAGTCGATAAGTCCGGGGGTGAGGGTCATCCCGCCTACGTCGTAGGTCTCGTCCACTGCAGATTCCTTTAGAAGACTCCTGTCGCCGATTTTCTGGATTTTCCCCTCCGCAATGATCACGGTATCCGCCTGCGCCAGGGGATTGTCTACGTCCCCCGTGGCAATTGCCCCGATATTGGTGAGCGCAATTGTTTTCACGATCAATCCGTCCTTTCAGCCTGTTCTCAAAAAACCGCCCCCGGTTTCCACACCCGGAGCAACGGCTCTGAAGCACCCTTCCTCCTTATAACAGCCCTACAGCGAAAGCCTGTTCATTTTTTATCCCCGCCGTGTTAGATCCACCGTACGCAAACGGTTTTCTCGTCCATGAACAGCCGCATCGAACCCATTCGCGATTTGGCCGTGCCGAGGAACGATTCCCTCCGGGAACCCAACGGGAAAAAGGCGTAGGGCTGGGGAATGGCCACGTTTACCCCCACGTTGCCCACGTTGACCTCGCGGATAAACTGGCGGGCGTTTTTGCCGCTGCTGGTAATAATGCAGGCCGAGTGCCCGAGATTCGTTTTGGTGTTGATCCATTCGATAGCCTGCTCCAGACTGGCGCACCTGATGAGCGCGGCCACCGGACCAAACGCCTCTTCCTTGGCCATGGCCATGTCGACGTTGACGTCCTCCAGAATGGTCGGCCCCAGGAAATAACCGCCGGGGTAATCCGCCACCTTGACGGCGCGGCCGTCCAGCACCATCCGGGCGCCTTCCGCCAGGGACCGCTCGATCCATTGCAGCACCTTTTCCTTTCCTGCCGGCGTGGCTAAAGGCCCCATGTCGGTCTCTTCATCCAGTCCGTAGCCGACTTTCATCGCCGCGGCGGCTTCCTTGAATTTGCTTTTCAGTTCATCGTAAATATCCCCGATCACCACCACGTTGTCCGTCCCCAGGCAGCGCTGGCCCGTCATCCCGAAGCAGGCCCGCAAAAGCCACTGCACGGCCTCATTCACGTTCGCGTCGGGCATGATCACCACGTGATTTTTCCCGTTGCCGTTGATTGACGATCGCTTCCCCAATTGTCCGCACAGTTCAAAAAGCTCCTTGCCGGCCCGGTTCGAGCCGATAAAACCAACCCCCTGGATTTCCGGCTGCTGCAGGATCTCCTTGTTGATGTTCCGCCCACCGTGGATGAGGTTGATCACTCCGGGCGGGAAGCCGGCCTCCTGGGCTACCCGGCAGACGTACTCCGCAGCCACCGGATCCTGCCGGCTCGGGCTGACTACCACCGTGCAGCCTGCCGCCAGGGCGTAAGGAACAAAGGAAGACCAGGCGTGCATGGGAATGTTGCCGGGGGTAACGATCAGAAAAGCACCCAGCGGCTCCCAGACCAGGTACTGGTCGATCCCCCGGGCCACCTGGTCCGCGTATTCGTTTTGCCGGGGGAGGCCGTACAGGGCGGAGCAGGACGATTCGATGTTCTCAATCACCCGGCGCACCGAACCCCGGGCTTCGTCGATGGTTCTTCCGTGGTCTTGAACAAGAACGCGGGACAATTCATCGAAGTGCTCCTCGAACTTCGCCCGCAGGTCGAAAAGGAGGCGTGCCCGGTCCCTTAAGGGGACTTCGCGCCACGCCCCAAAGGCCCGGTGGGCCGCTTCCACCGCCGCGCGGGCTTCCTCTTGGGTGGCCGTAGGAAATTCAGAAATCACCTCGCCGGTTGCCGGATTCCGGTTTTCCTCCCAGAGAGGGGACTTAGACTCAACCCATTCGCCGTTGATGAACAATTTTTGTTTCCCGTAATGCTTCTTAACCTCTGGAAGCAAAGCCATTTTTAAATCCCTCTCTTTAAAAACATTAATTTCAAAAATCAGGGTATGCAAAGATCGTGCCAAAGAAAAAACGTCCAACGTTTGTTGAAGCAATCCGGAGAGGTTATTAATTTTGCCTCAAATATAAGACAAGAATAGGCTCAATATTGATCCAATGTTTCAATATTGAGCGCCTATCTCATTCTTATACCATATTTCCACATCTTCAACAGCGATAAGAAAAGGGGAAATAAACTGATATGGTAGCGCCATATCTTCCCGGGGCGACATTTCAGGTTACGACCGATTTTTGACGGTTCACCCCTAAATAGCGAATAAATAGATCTTCTTCGCCCAGACTTTCTGCGTCTCCCTGATATACGATTTGTCCGACATCCATAACGTAAATCCGGTGCGCCAGTTTCAACGCGAACGGGATTTTTTCCTCAACAATCAAAACACTAATCCCAAGGGTATTTAGCTTTCGAATCACCTCCGCAAGGCGAGAAATCATGGTGGGCATAAGACCTGTGCTGGGTTCGTCCAACAGCAACAAATCCGGCTCGGTCAACAACGCCCTGGCAATAGCCAGCATTTGCTGCTCGCCGCCGCTGAGGGAGCTTGCCTTCCTGGCCATTTTCTCCCGCAAAACGGGGAACAGGTCCAGCACCAAATTCCAGGTCTCGTTACGCTTCCGGCTTTTGATCCCGGTGAGCAGGTTTTCGTACACGGTCATTTTGCTGAAAAGCAGCTTTTCCTGGGGTATATAACCGATCCCTTTACCCGCCCGCCGATAAGGCGGCAGCCCGGTCAAATTTTCTCCCGCATAGAAAATTCCCCCCTGCCGGGGATTGACAAGACCCATAATTGTCTTGAGGGTGGTGGTTTTCCCGGCACCGTTACGCCCAAAAAGGCCGACAATTTCCCCTTTTTTTACATCCAGCGAGACGCCGCGCAAAATATGACTCTTCCCGTAAAAAACATGGATGTCTTTAACCTGAAGGAACAAGCACCTCACCTCTTCCAAATTAATTCACAACCTGAGGCTATCAGGTACCCAGGTACACTTGCCGGACCCTTTCGTCATGAACAATCTCCGCAGGAAGGTTCTGGGCAATTACCTTCCCGTGATCTAAAACAGTCACCAGATCTGAAATCCCCAAAACCACGTCCATATTATGTTCGATCATCAATACGGTTTTCGTTTCAGCTAACTTCTTGATCACCGAAATAAATTTATCTATTTCCCTGGGGCTGACTCCCTGGGTGGGCTCGTCCAGCAAGAGCAAAGCTCCGTCCAGGCTCATCGCCATAGCGATCTCCAGAAGTTTCTGATCCCCGTGCGACAGATTGCCGGCCAACTCATCCAGCTTATCCGCCAGGCCGACCAGTTCGCCCAGCACCGCCACGTCTTTAGAAACATTGGCCATTTTTTTAGCTTCCTGAAATGGATGCCAGGGAATCCTTGATTTTGAATTTATACCTAGCCAGATGTTTTCTTGCACGGTCAGGCCCGGCATAATATTCGGGATCTGGAAGGTCCGGGCAATCCCCTTGCGGCAGGACAGGTGCGGTGGAAGACCGGTGATATCCTCGCCACGAAAAACAACCCGGCCCCCGCTCGGCTTGATGATCCCGGATATGGCGTTGAGCAGGGTTGTTTTCCCGGCACCATTTGGACCAATCAGGGCGCGGATCTCGCCGGAATAAATCTCTATATTCACTCCGTCCACGACGGCATGCGCCCCGAATTTTACCACCAAATCAGTAACCCTTAAGATGACTTGCCGATGACCCGCCATGTTTATCTCCCACCCTTGCATTCCTCGTGTTCAACCAGTTATTGACATAACCCATAACACCTTTCGGGGCCCATCTCAACACGGCTAAAATCAGTACTCCAAAAAGGATTAGATAATGGGTCCACCAGTCGCTTACATAGATCTGAAACACCGTGAACAAGACAACGCCGACAATTGGGCCCGCAAGCGTGCCAATGCCGCCAACAATCACCCAGATAAACGGCAATACTGACCACATAAAGTCGAAGAACTCGGCGCTGACGTAGCGAAGCCTTACTGCGTAAAGCGCTCCGGCAAGCGCCGTGAGCATGCTCGCCGCAATGAAAGCCGCCAGCTTGTAATAATATACGTTATAACCAAGGGAGACCATCCGATTTTCATTTTCCCGGATGCCCACCCAAATTCGTCCCAGCGGTGTACCAACCAGCCTCCGGAGAAACAAATAAACGGCCAGGCCAAAGGCGAGCACCAGGAAAAAGTTTGTCTCCGGGTCATAGACGGATAATTTTACCGGCCCGAAAACAACCGGCGGAACGTTAAATGATAACCCGCCGCTGCCACCTGTCAAAGGGGTTGCATTCTTGGCCAAAAGAAAAACTACGGACGCAATCAGGGCAGTCAGAATGACATGATAAGCCTCCGTGACCCTGACGGCCAAAAACCCAACTACGAGCCCCCCCACGGCACCCGCCAAAAGAGCCATTCCCAATGCCGCCCAGAAACCCCACTCCCAATGCAGAACAGGCAAGACCATTCCATAAGCACCCAGGCCGAAAAATAGCGAGTGACCCAGGCTCGGCTGATTGGCATACCCCAACAGCAGATCATACGCCAGCGCGTATATGGAGTAAATAATCATAATGATCAGCAGCGATAAAAAACCGGACGCTGAAAAAAGTCCCAGCAAAATAAGGCCCACCAGGACCACAGCAATTATCAAAAGTTTAAAATACCGCATTTGTGACCATGAATTGATCATTTTAGACATAAGACCCCTTCCCTAGAAGTACGCGTTGCGTTACGCAGGCCTTTATTCAGGCAGAAAACAGACCCCTCGGCCGGAAAACCACAACCAATGCCATTAATAACAGAATAAGCACCCGCGCATTAATGGGTTCAAAAAATACGCATAACACTCCTTCAATCCCGGACAATAATAAGGCAGCCACAAGGGTTCCGGCCAAATTGCCCAGTCCGCCCACAATCACGACTATGAAAGAAAAAAGGATTACATCCGCACCCATCAGGTAAAAAACTTTATGGATGGGTGCTGCCAGTACCCCCCCGAAGGCCGCCATACCTGCCCCTATTCCAAAGGTGACGGCCCTAATCAGACTGGTATTGATGCCAATGGCATCCGCCATTTCCGGCTGTTCCATGGTGGCCCGGATGTAGATCCCAAAGCTTGTCCGGTGCAATCCCAGCCACAAAAGGGCAATGCAGACAATACCGATCACGGCGGCAAAAACTCTATATCCGGAATAGGCGACACCAAACAGGGGGATTGTAAATTGAATCGGCTCGTGCACCATGTGGGGTTCCCCGCCGAAAACCATCAACGTCACCTGTTGAATAATAAAGGAAACTCCAATCGTCGCCACCATGGTAGTCAGCGGCTTGCCTTCGTAAGGCCGCAAGATCCACCGCTCCACAGGCAGCGCACAGATCCCGACAAGAAGCGGGACGACTATTAAGGCGGGCCAAAAACTGCCCAGGAGCCCTCCCAAGACCAGGGCCAATACCGCCCCAATCATGAAAATGTCGCCATGGGCCATGTTGACGATGCCCATAATTCCAAAAATCAGGGATAAGCCCAGGGCAATTAAAGCAATTACAAACCCCCAGATAATACCGTCCAAAAACATAAACGAGATGGTAGAAATTAGGTCGTTCAAAAATTCACCCACTTCCCAGGACTAATATTTACTGCTGAATACAACATATTTAAAGAAAAAGCGGTAAGCAGCCTGTCATGTAATCTTCAAGGTTTTAGGTTGGGATTCATGGATATTATCAAGAACCGGCGAGTTCTTTCATAACTTCCGCAGCGGACATCACCCGTCCAAATGCCTCGGCAAAGAGGTTCAGTTCCATCCTGCACCAATCTTCGGCAGTGCCCCCCGCATGATCGAAGGTACTGACGGCATCAGCCACCACCACCACATGATAATGACGATGAAACGCTCCCCTTACCGTGCTGTCCACACACCAGTTGAGTACCGTACCGGTGATAATTAAATACTTAACACCCAGGGAGCGGAGCACAATGTCCAATTCAGTGCCTGCAAAGCCGTCGTATCCGCATTTCTTAATCACCCGTTCACCCGGAAGGGGCTGTAATTCCGGCACAATTTCAACTTCCCGCTTGCCGTCCCAAAAATCACAGTCGGGCCGGTCAACTTTCAGGCCCCTCTGTTTGGCCATTTTCCAGTAAAAATCATAATAAAAATCAGGCCCCAAACAGAAAGCGGTATAGAGAACAGGAATTGCCCGCCGGCGACAAAACGCAACCAACTCTTTAATCACGGGAACTTGTTCCCGCGCCATGGGCACTTCCAGCGGAGCACCCTCTTCAATAAATCCTTTTTGCATATCGATGACAAGCAAGGCGCTCTGCCCGGGAACCAACCTGAACACCGGTTCCCATTCCGAATAATGCTTCCCCATAATGGCACCCCCGCACCGGAAACATTAGCTATCCGGATCATCCTCCACGATAGGCCAACCCTGCAATCGGGCATGTTTAGTGCCGCCCTGACTTGCCCCCGCGTTTTGCTTATTCCGGGTTACCGGTTTGCCAAACACGGGGGCTCTTTGTCAAGGCCACCCTTAACGTTGAACTATTTGCCTTCAAAGGGCTGTTCTTTTGGCAAATTAATCATCGGCTGATAAAGGATGGTTTCAGCGGGAATCCTTTTTACAACTGACAGCTTGCCGTCTTTGATCTGCTCAATCCAGGCACCTTTAATAACCAGGTGATCTTCCGGCCGGAAATACTTGTCGCCTTCCGGATAGGAAAGGCTTTTCTGAAACTTCATTTCTTCCAGCTTTTGAATAAATTTCGGGGTATCCTTCTTGCCGGTCCACCCACTGGCAATGATCACATCCCGGATCGCGTGCAGCGTTTCCCAGGTAGACCACTGATACGACGGCACCAACGCCTTCCCGCTGCCTGTTTCCCGTCCCTTGTCATCCATCCCGATAGCCTTGCGGTAGGCAAGATCATATTCGTCTGAAGTGGCCCAGGTTGGATAACCTGTTACGACGTATAGACCCTCCGCCGGCTTCCCAAGTTCTTCAATTTTCTGACCTGATATGACGTAGTTTCCGCCAATCTTGACAAGATCGGGCCTGACGGTATGCAAATCCCGGATAAAGGCCAGGAAGTCCGTCCCAAAATTGGCGAAATAGACACCCTTTGCTTCTTGCGGAATGTTTTGCAGGTAGCGCAGCCAGTTATCCGTACCCAGCGGAACTCTGATCTGTTTCACGACTTTGATGCCATTTTCTTTGGCCGCTTCAGCGAAAGACTGCTCCTGGTCCCATCCCCAGGCGTAATCAACAACCACGGTCAGCCAGTTATCTACCTTCAAATCATCCTTGATAAACTTCACAACACCTGCAGTTTCCTGCTTTACGTTTGTATTAAAGTCAAAAACATAACGGTTCCCCTTACCGGGGGTGGTCAGCAGAGCGCCACCGGCTGTTCCAAAGTAGACCGTTTTTAGTTCCCTTGCGATTGGCGCTACCGCCAAGACCACGGCCGAAGTGTTGGACCCAAGCAAAAAGTCAACTTTTTCATTCTCAATCAAGCGCCGGGCCTGAACGGCAGCCACACTCGGGTTGCTTTCGGTGTCCCGGATGACGAGTTCCAGCGGTCTCCCGTTAACTCCGCCCGACTTATTGATATTTTCAACCGCCGCCTTGCCTACCTTTTCGTGGGCATACCCGTAAGATGCCAGGGCACCAGTCTTATCGACAAGGAAACCGATTTTAATTGGGGAAGTATCTTTTGCCGGAGCCTTGTTTTCTTTTCCGCCGGACCCTCCACAACCGGCTAAAAACAGTAAAGCAGCAACAAAAAGCGGTAAAATCCCGAATACCTTATACTTGTTATTGGTCATTTCAACACCCCCTCAACAGGTTTTTTCATGTGCCACTTACCTCCTTGTGACCAGTACGACCTTTAATCTACCTTATTCCCATATACTTCACCACCTCTCCGTAGGTAAACTTTTGATCTGGCAATTTCGGGATATTCGCCCAGGCACCACCCGAAAAAAGTTAAGCAAAAACAATCTCATCCCTGCTCCAACGCCTGGCCAGGCAAAGAGCACGGCCCTGCCGGCTACAAAGGTTGACGATCAGGAAATGCCCTTAAACTATGGGGCAATTCTCAAAAAGATATACTTTCATTCATTTTTCAGTCAATTTAACTTGTCACGAGGAAATTGTCCTTAAAGTGGACCTCTCTTAAAGAAATCACAAAATAAATATCTGCAAAGATCATGCCAAAGAAAAAACGCTTCTGCATTTGCCTTGGTAGTCCGGCAGCAATGTTACTCTGTCTCAAATATAAGACAAAAATAGGCTCATCATTGAGACAGCAGATCAACAATGAGCCTCTTTACCTCATTCTTATGCCGTATTTACGCATCTTGCGGGCCAGGGTGGCCCTGCTGACCCCCAGTTTTTCCGCGGCAAGAACAGTTTTGCGGTTAAATCTAATCGCCTGGGCAATCGCCTCTTTTTCGGTGATCTCCGTAATTTCTTTCAGGCTCATCCCCGGATCAAACGTCCCCTTATTAAAGTGAGCAAGATAGGAACTCTTTTTGCTTTCCGCCGGAAATGCTTCCGCACCCAAAATGTTCCCCTTACTGGTGACCACCATGCGCTCGACGACATTGATTAATTCGCGCACGTTGCCCGGCCAGGAATAGCTTTCCATGGCATCGAGAAGCTCCGCCGAGAGCACTTTGTTAAACCCATATTTGCGGTTAAAATAGGTCACGTAATGTTGCGCAATGGCCACAATATCTTCCTTTCGTTCCCTTAAAGGAGGAACCTTTAAGGGCACCACGCTTAACCGGTAATACAGATCCTGGCGAAACAGGCCGGCTTTGACCATCTCGTCCAGGTCCTTGTTGGAAGCGGCAATTACGCGGACGTCTACTTTCACTACTTTTGCGCCCCCCAGCCGGTTAAACTCCCTCTCCTGCAGAACGCGCAGAAGCTTCACCTGGAGATCCATGGGGAGTTCGCCCACTTCGTCCAAAAAGATGCTGCCCCCGTCAGCCAGCTCAAAAAGACCCCGCCGGCCTTCCCGGGAGGCTCCCGTAAAGGCGCCCGGCTCGTAGCCGAACAACTCGGATTCCAGCAAGTCCCTGGGAATGGCTCCGCAATTTACCTTTATAAACGGTCGCGGCGAACGCTGCGGGTTGGCCTTGTGGAGCAAATTGGCGACCACTTCTTTGCCGGCCCCCGACTCCCCCAAAATGAGCACGGTCGTGTCCACCGGCGCCAGCCGCCGGGCTAAATCCAGAACGTCGAGCATTTTTTTGCTCCGGATGATGATATCTTCATCTTTCATCAGCGTTATCCGGATCTCGGACAGCTCCGCCTGGTACCGGTCCGCCAGCTTCTGGGACTGCTTCAGTTTTTCCTGGAGGGCGTATAATTCCGTAACGTCGTGACTGTTGACGATGACCAGCTCCACCTGCCCGTCGGCGCCGAAAACCGGGGCTCCCTGCGTCAAGCAGCGTTTTCTTTTGCCGACTTCCTGGATGATGGAAACGGGGCGGCCCGTGGAAATCACTTTCGTCGAAACATCGTCGTTAAAGATGCCTTCGGCAACCAGTTCCCGCACGTTTTTCCCCACAAACTGCGCTTCGGACAATTCGTAGAGCTGCCGCATGGCTTTATTGGAACGGATTATTTTGCCGGTTTTGTCGACAATGCTGATTCCGTTGCAGGAGTTGTAAAAAGCCGCCTCGAGTTCTCTTAACTGGCGTTTGACCCGGGCAAGTTCCGCCTGGAGATCGGCCGGCGTTTTCCTTTCCTCTGTCTGCACTGGCTGCTCACCCTCCGCCAATTTCTCTTCCTGATTTCAATAATTCGCCACAGGGGAACTTTTTCCCTCCGGCCGGCCAAAGACAAATTTTGCTTGCCGGAATTGCGGTGGTGTGTTACATTTTTTAAAGAATAAAAAGCGGCCGGCCGGGAAACGGCTTGAAAACGGCCCGCCCCGCGAGAAAAATGCCAAGCACTCTTCCGGGAGAGATGAGCGTGCCCATCAACTGCCCGCGGGAATTTTCCTGCGCCCAATACAGAATCGTCCTGGCCGCCGGCGAACAGGGACTTTTGTTGCCCCCCTACAAAGGTTCTACCCTGCGGGGCAGCTTCGCCCGCGTCTTTCAAAGGCTGGTCTGCGCAAGGCGCGGCGAGAGCTGCCGGGAGTGCCTGCTCAAGGAAAACTGCCCTTACCACCTGGTGTTTGAAACCTCCCCGCCGCCGGAAACAAAGGCTTTAAGCAAATATACCAGCATCCCGCGCCCCTTTATTTTAGAGCCGCCCCTGGAACAAAAGACCGATTACGCATCCGGCGAAACGCTCGCCTGCAAACTTACCCTGGTCGGCAAAACCAGAAACCTGCTCCCCTACTTCATCGTAACCGTGGAAGAACTGGGCCGCCTGGGGATGGGCAAAGGGCGGCGGCCGTTTAGCGTGCAGGAAATCGCCGCCCTTGGCCCCGCCGGCGAGCGCCGGACAATTTACCGCGGGACAGAAAAAGTGGTCCATGCGGAAGAACTGGTTATCCGGGGGCAAGACATCTGGAACCTGCCCGCCGCCCGCCCGGCCAAAAACGAAATCACGCTGGAGTTCCTCACCCCTACCCGGTTGACCTTCCAGGGGGGCCTGGCGGCGAGGCCGGATTTTCACATCCTCATCCGCAATCTTCTGCGCCGGATTTCTTCTCTTTGCTATTTTTACCACGGGTACGAATGGAAAGAAGACTTTGCCGGGATTATCCGCAGGGCGGAAGAAGTAAAGCTCAACGAAAACAGGACGCGCTGGCTGGACTGGGAACGCTACTCCTCCCGGCAGGACACGAAAATGAAAATGGGCGGCCTGGTGGGAAAAGCCAGCTACAAAGGGCCGCTGGCGGACTTTTGGCCGCTGCTTAAGCTGGGTGAGCTGGTGCACGTGGGCAAAGGCGCGGTCTTCGGGCTGGGGAAGTACGTTGTGCAGGCAAGGCTTCCCGGAAAATAAAATGGTCGGGGCGACAGGACTTGAACCTGCGAACCTCACGGTCCCGAACCGTGCGCTCTAGCCAAACTGAGCTACGCCCCGCTCCTTGAGCTCCATCTATATTATGCTATAAATAAGTTACCAAGTCAAGGCGAACTTAAAAATCCATTCCGAAGCACCGGGTCTTTTGCCGGCGAGCATTGTCATGTTGCCGGCAGGATCAGTTAAACAGGTTCATCGCCTTCTCAATGCCCTCGCCTAAGATCACCCGCACCGCCTGAACGGCCCTGGCCACGCCCTCATCAACCACGGGCGCCTCCCAGCCGTTAAAACGGCCCAGGACCCA
Organism: Bacillota bacterium; assembly: GCA_040755215.1. Lineage (GTDB taxonomy): Bacteria > Bacillota > Desulfotomaculia > Desulfotomaculales > Nap2-2B > JAIMBK01. Next base: position 11,932 of record JBFMBG010000044.1, read on the forward strand.
CCTGACGACGTCCACTTCCGGCTCCGGACGGCCGATGCCGATGCGCAGGCGGGGAAACTCCTTCGTTCCCAGCGCCGCAATAATTGATTTTAAACCCCGGTGCCCGCCGTCCCCCCCTTTTTTTCGAATCCGGATTTGCCCCGGAGGGAGGTCCAAGTCGTCACAAATTACCAGCAGTTCCGCAGGACCAAACCCATACCAGCGCAAAAGGGCCGCCACCGCTTCCCCGCTGTTGTTCATGTAGGTCTGCGGCCTGGCCAGAATCACCTTCCGCCCCCAAAAGTGACCCTCGGCCACCAGCGCCCGGCACCGCAGGCGCCACCGCAGGCACCCCCCCGCCGGGCGGACGGTCCCTGCCGGCCCGCCTGGCGCCGCTGCGCCACCCCCTGCAGAGCCGGCCCCCACCGCGCCGGACCCGGTGCACGACTCTCCCGCGGCAAACTCCGCCGCCAGCCGTTCGACAACCATAAAACCCACGTTATGACGGGTTTTAGCATATTCCGAACCGGGATTCCCCAATCCGACAACCAACATCATTTTTTCTCCCCGCTATCATGCCGCGGCTTTCTTACGCATATTATTTTTCTAAAAATGTTTTGTTCGAGAGCAACACTCCGCGTGATTTTTGCGTCTTTGTGGTGACTTTATCTTTGAGGGAGGATGAAATCCATGCGGAAAAGCAAACAGCTCCTCAACCTGCCCGTTTTCAGCCTGGAAGAAGGCCGGCAAATCGGCAAAGTTAAAGGCCTGGTGATCGATCCCGCCCGCAAAGCGGTAGTTGCCCTGATCATAGAAGAAAAGGGGCGGCTCAAAGAACAAAAATTCATCCCCTTCAACCAGCTCCGCAGCATCGGCGAAAACGCCATTACAGTGGAGCGGGGCAACTATCTCCAAAAAGGAGCCACCCTGCCGGAAATTTTGAAATTAACCAAGGATAAGGTGGAGGTACTGGGCACCCGCATCGTCCTGGAAAACGGCACTATTCTTGGCCACGTAGACGAATTCTACATCGACCTGCAAACCGGCGAAATTGTCGGCCTGGAATTTTCGGAAGGGATCCTGAACAACGTTATGCAGGGCCGGGCCTACCTGGACGCCAGCTTTATCCGCACCCTGGGCAGGCAGGTGACGGTCTGTACAGACGACTGCCTGAATAATCTTGTCAAAATCGAAGGCGGTTTTCAGGATACTTTGCGCTCCGTGAAAAATACGGCCGCGCAGGCCTGGAGCAGCGCCGTACACAAAAGCCGCGAACTGGGCGGCGGGTTGAATTTGCCCTTCCGGCGTAAAACAAACCACACCCGGCTAAAAAACCCGGCGCAGAAAAACGCTCCCCACCAGGAAAACATAATTCCGGAAGAAGGCCCGCCCAAAGAAGATCCAGAAATTAAATAAACTTTTTTACAAGCCGGCACGAGAAAAAATAATTCCCTTAATTAATTACCTCCAATTAGGACAATCCCAAATAAAGCACCTGCCAATCAGTGCTCAGTCAAATAATTTGCTCACCGAAAGATCCTCGTGGATGCGAATAATCGCTTCGCCCAGGAGGGGCGCCACGGTAAGCACCTTTATTTTTTTCGAGCATTGCTCCGCAGCCAAAGGAATCGTATTGGTAACCACCACCTCTTTAATCGGCGCCTGGTTCAGGCGTTCGATCGCCGGTCCGCTTAAGACCGGATGCGTGCAACAAACGTAAATTTCCGTTGCTCCCCACTTTTTCAACGCCTGGGCGCCCTGGGCGATTGTACCTGCCGTGTCGATAATATCATCGATCATGATTACTTTTTTATTTTTGATATCGCCGATGATATTCATAATCTCGGCAACATTCGGCTCCGGCCGGCGTTTATCAATTATGGCCAGGGGGGCGCCGATGCGCTCCGCCAGATCCCTTGCCCTGGTTACCCCGCCGTGGTCGGGGGAAACCACAACCACGTCTTCCAGCTTTTGCTGGAGAAAATACTGGGCCAGGATGGGCACACCGGGCAAATGATCAACGGGAATATCAAAAAAGCCCTGGATCTGCCCGGCATGAAGGTCCATGGTGACCACCCGCCGGGCGCCGCTGGCCGTAATTAAGTTGGCCACCAGCTTGGCGGTAATGGGGTCCCGGGCCCGGGTCTTGCGGTCCTGCCGGGCATACCCGTAGTAAGGGATTACGGCCGTAATTCTCCTGGCCGACGCCCTTCTCACCGCGTCCACCATGACCAGCAGTTCCATCAAATGCTCGTTCACGGGCGTGCAGGTAGGCTGAACGATAAATACATCCGCCCCCCGCACACTTTCGTTGATCCTGACCTGAATTTCCCCGTCCGAAAAACGGGTGACTTTAGCCTCCCCTAAAGACACCCCCAGGTACTGGGCGATTTCCCGGGCGAGCCCGGGATTGGCGTTGCCGGTAAAAATTTTCAACCTTTTACTCAAAGACACCTGTCCACCCCACTTCACTTCGAGATAACCTGTTTTCTAACCAGGCCCTTTTTCCCTGGCTTGTTTACGCACCGACCACCTTTCCACAATCCGCTGGCGGCCGCGGGCAACCCCCAGCGCGCCCGGAGGCACATTTTTGGTAATGGTGGAACCAGCGCCGATTACCGCCCCGGCCCCGATTTCCACCGGCGCCACCAGGTTTGTATTGCTGCCAATAAATGCACCGTCGCCGATCTGCGTGGGCCACTTCCGGACGCCGTCATAATTGCAGGTGATTGTTCCCGCGCCGATGTTTACATCCGCGCCCACCGTGGCGTCCCCCAGGTAGCTCAAGTGCGGCACCTTGCTGTTCTCCCCCACCACCGTCTTTTTTAATTCTACAAAGTCGCCTATTTTGACGTTTTGCCTCAAATGGCAGCCTGGCCTGATATAGGCAAAAGGGCCTACGTTGCAGTTGTCTTCAATTATGCTTTCCACGACTACCGAATTGGTTATGCACACATTTTCTCCGGTGCGGACATTTTTTAAATGCGCCCCCGGCCCGATGGTACAGTTCCGCCCGATTACGGTTTTTCCCTCAAGAATAGTAAAAGGATAGAGCACACTATCCTGGCCGACGATTACTTCCTGATCGATAAAGGTGCTTCCCGGGTCAAGGACGGTCACTCCGGAAAGCATTAATTCGTCTGTTTTCCGGCGGCGCAAAACCATTTCCGCCGCGGCCAGCTGGCGGCGGTCGTTGATCCCCATTATTTCTTCGGCCCGTTCCGCCTGGTACGCGGCCACCGGTTGCTTATCATTGATCAGGATCTCGATGAGATCAGTAAGGTAGTATTCCCGCTGGGCGTTTTCTGCTTTGATCCGGCTCAAATAGGCAAACAACCCGGCCGAGGAAAAACAGTAAATACCGGTATTAATTTCCTTGATTAAGCGTTCGCCGGCCGTAGCATCTTTTTGCTCGACTATTTTCACGACCCTGCCGGACTCGTCCCGCACTACCCGGCCGTACCCTGCGGGATCTTCCAGGTTGGCCGTCAGCACCGTCGCAAAAACATTGCCTTTCCGGTGCGCTTCGAAAAGTTCCCGCAGCGTATGTTCGGTTACCAGCGGCGTGTCTCCGGACATGACCAGAATCTGGCCGGAAAAACCGGTAAGCGCTTCTTTCGTTTGCAGCAATGCATGGGCCGTACCCAGCTGGGGCTCCTGAAAAACTACCTCCGCTTCGGCCTGAAAAGCCTGCGCCACCAGTTCCCCGCGGTGCCCCACCACCAGGATAACCGGGTTTGCCCCGGCCCTCTTTACGGCCGCCAGGACGTAACTGACCATCGGTCGACCGCCTACTTTATGCAGCACCTTGGGCAACCCGGATTTCATCCGCGTGCCCTTCCCGGCCGCTAAAATAACCGCTGCCAGCTCCACCAAGACACCTCCCGGAACAGTCGCCGGCCGTCAGCCGGCGGACGTCAGCGTAACAATATTTTCTTCGCAAAATAAGTGCGCTCTTATCCTGTCCGTTAATAACAAAACCAAAGGTTATTATACTGTATGCTCTATTCCTTATATTCAACAAAGATCTGCTTTTCCCTTTTGCAAAAAAAAGAGAGTTTAGGATAACCAAAACTCCCGCCCGAAAATTTATTTTTTTCCCTGTTTTTTGCCCCTGCCTTTTTCCTACAGAGCGTTCTCGTAAGCCCTTAAAACCGCGCTTTGAATTATTTCCCTGGCTGACGAATTAATCGGGTGGGCAATATCGCGAAACTCCCCGTCGGGCATTTTCCGGCTCGGCATGGCTACGAACAAACCGTTATTCCCCTCGACGACCTTTACGTCATGAATTACGAACATATCATCCAGCGTTACCGAAACTATCGCTTTCATTCTCCCTTCGTTAAGGATTTTCCGGACCCGGACATCGGTAACCACCATTTTTGCTGTCACCACCTTCCTCACAATAAATCTGTCCTTCATGTTTTTTCTCCATTAACAAAAAAATTCCTGCAAAAATTCCTGCAAATTTCCAATTTACTTAAAACGGTTTCCGGACTTTATACCCGCCTTGAGCCAACGTTTCCAGGACCAGTTCAACATGCCCGCGGTCGCGGGTTTCCAGAACAAGGTTTACTTCCGCTTCTCTTAAGGGGACTTCGGGTTTTATGCGGTCGTGGCTGACGGAAATGAGGTTGGCGCGTACGCCGGCAAGCAAGGCAAGCATTTGCGAGAGGCTCCCCGGCTGGTCCGGAAGGAGCACGCTGACATTCAGGCGGCGGCCGGATTTCACCAGGCCGCGTTCAATAATGATCGAAATGATATTGATGTCCACGTTGCCGCCGCTTAAAACAACCGCTACCTTTCTTCCCGGCAGGGATATTTTCCCGTGCAGGAGGGCGGCCAGGCCGGCGGCGCCCGCCCCCTCCACAACCAGTTTGGAGCGTTCCAGGAGAAGCAAAATTGCCTGCGCAATTTCTTCTTCTTCCACCAGGACAACTTCGTCTACGTAACGGGAAATAAGTTCAAGGGTAAGCTTCCCCGGCCGGCGCACGTTAATTCCGTCGGCGATGGTCCGGCCCCCGGGAAGGGCCGGGATTTCCTTTTCCTTTAAGAAAAGGTAAACCGCCGGTGCGCTTTTGCTCTGGACACCAATAATCTTTGCCGCCGGTTTAGCCGTTTTCGCGGCCAGGGCAATCCCCGCAAGCAGACCGCCGCCCCCTACCGGGACCACCACAGCGTCGAGATCGGGCAGGGCAGCAAGCAGCTCCAGCGCAATCGTTCCCTGACCGGCAATCACTTGCGGGTCGTCAAAACTGTGGATAAAGGCAGCCCCGGTCTCTTTCTGGATGGCCAGCGCGTGCGCAAAAGCCTGGTCGTAGTCCTCACCGGCTAAAATTACCTGCGCGCCGTACTCCTGGGTGGCTACCACTTTTGAAACGGGCGCGTTCCGGGGCATGACGACAACAGAGTTAATCCCGGCGCGCCTCGCCGCGAAAGCCACCCCCTGGGCGTGATTGCCCGCCGAGGCGGCAATTACCCCTTTCTTTCGGGAAGCCTCGTCCAGGGTGCAAATTTTATTATAGGCACCCCGGATTTTAAAAGAACCGGTTTTCTGCAAATTCTCCAGTTTAAGGTAAATCTGGCTGCCGGTCAGCCGGCTAAAAGTGGCCGAAAAATCAAGGGGCGTTTCGTGAATCACCCCTTGGAGCCGCTGCCTGGCTTTTTTGATCATCTCCGGAGTCAACCGGTTTTCCTGCTCCAAATAATAACCACCCTTTTTCGTTTCAGACGGTGTGAAGAACTTTCGCCACGAGCTCCAGGTCCCCCGGCTTGTCCACGTCAAGACCCACTTCCGGATAACGGCTGATTACCGCCTCGCCTCTTATTCCTAACAATTGGGACACTTTTGTTTGCGCCTCCTGCAGACTGAGGCGGCGGATAATAAATTTAATTAAAAAGGATAGACCCACCAGGCGCGCCAGCTGCAAAGGGTTTTTGCGGGCGGCCACCAGTTGTTCCCCCTTCTGCAGGCAGCGGGGAAAGATCCCGGGGTTAACTAAAAATAAATTGCCGCCGGTAAAGACTCCTTCTTTTAAACGAACGTAGGTGCGCCTCACGCCGGGAAAACGGTTCTCGACAGCGCTCCTGGGAACGATGGGATAATAAAGATCGACCGCTTCATCGCGGCACTGCGCGAGAAAATCGTCAACGGCTTCCCCGGTGAGCAGGGGAATATCTGAAGTAACCACCAAAACCCGCCCGGGCGCGGGTAGGGCTTGCATGCCGATCTGGACATTTTCTAAAACCGTTTGTCCCGCCGGCACCGTCCGGACCCCCCGGGAAGCAAGAAAGCCCGCCAGTTGTTCCGCCGGCCCCACCACCACCACCTGCTCCACGTGCGCCGAAGCATGCAGGGCTTCGCAAACGTACTCCACCATTACTTTGGAACCGATGGGGATCAACGCTTCGTAAGCAGCGGAACTGCATCCCTGCAACAAACCGTTATTGGGGCTGCCGGCCAAAACCACCGCGCCCACCATCATCAGTCAGCCTCCCGCAAAGCGCTCAAAAGGCTTTGTTCGGCGTTCTCGATATGTTCCCTGGCCAGCGCTTGGGCCAGTTCCACGTCCCGCTCGCTAATGGCCTCGACAATTTTCCGGTGCTCCTCAATGGCCGTCTTCGTCCGCCCGGGCTGGGCCAGGGAAGTGGTGCGAAAACGCTGGATTTGCTCCTGCAGATGCGTGATAATCTGCATCAGCCGCTGGTTGCGGCTCGCCCGGTAAATAATTTCGTGAAAATTGGTGTCGGTTTTAACCACCTCATCCAGGTTTCCGCTGCTGGCCTCCGAGATCTGCACGAGCGCCCTCTCCAATTCTTCCAGCTCTTCTTCGGTAATTCTTTCCGCGGCCAGGCCCGCCGCCAGGCTTTCCAGGGCGGCCCGCACTTCAAAAACGTCAACGATATCTTTTACCGAAATACCCGCCACGTAGGCCCCTTTGCGGGGAACCATGACAATGAGCCCTTCCAGTTCCAGTTTCCGGATGGCTTCCCGGACCGGGGTGCGGCTTACCCCCATTTCTTCGGCCAGTTGAATTTCCATGAGCCTCTCCCCGGGCTTCAGGCGCCCCTTAATGATCGCTTCCCTTAACGTTTCAAAAACAACGTCCCTTAAGGGCTGGTAATTATCCAGTTTGATGGGCACAAACTTGGGCTGATCCATAAGCCACACCCCCCGTGGTGAGTTTTCTTTAATTTTACTTAACGGCAAATAATCCTGCAAGTAAACCGGCTGAAAATTTTCTAACCGCTTTTAAACGGTACTGGTCACCAATACCGTATATCCCGGAGGAACTTTTAACCGGCCGGCCACCGTTCTGGCCTGGTCTTCGTTTGCGCAGAGGCCGAAAACCGCCGGGCCGCTGCCGCTCAAAGACGCGCCGGAGGTTCCGGCTTCCAAAAGGGCGTTCTTTATCCCCCTTATTTCAGGGTAAAGGTCCGCAACCACGTTTTCGAACACGTTTGCCAGCAGGCGGCCGATGGCGTCGGCATCTTTTTTCGCGACGGCCGCGCGCATCGCCTGATTATCCGGACGGGGCCCGCCGCCCGTTTGATCGTATAACTGGTAAGCCCGGGCAGTGGAAACGCCAAAAGGGGGCTTAACCAGGACCACCCCCAACCCCTCCAGACCGGGCAGTGGTTCTAACACCTCCCCTTTGCCGCGGGCCAGAGCCGTTCCGCCGCAAAGGCAAAAAGGAACGTCGGCGCCCAGCCGCGCGCCCAAAGAAAGCAGTTCCCCGGCGGTTAAACCGAGCCCCCATAACCTGTTCAGGCCTTTCAAAGCCGCGGCTCCGTCCGCGGAACCCCCGGCCAGTCCTGCCGCAACGGGGATGTTTTTTTGCACGCGGATCTTCGCCCCGCCTTTCTTGCCGGTATATTCCATAAGGAGGAGCGCCGCTTGATAAATCAAATTATTCTCATCTGCAGGGACATCGGGGTGGGAGCAGGACAAAAAAATGCCCTCTTCAGCCATAGCAAACGATAAACGGTCGTGCAACCGAAGGGTTTGCATAATCGTTTCCAGCTCATGATAACCGTCCGGGCGCAGGCCGAGTATATCCAGGGTAAGATTGATTTTCGCGCGGGCCAGTTCCTGCAGCATTTTACTCGTCTCCTCTTTAAAACGTGCCATCACAGGCCGTTGTTGCTTAGTTTTACACCACTTTCAATAAATACAACCAACCCCCCGTTTTTTCCTTCCCCGGGGGTTGCACTTGTTTTGCTGCCTACATATAAATATCATGAAGGAGCCGCCGGGGGCAACCGAAGGGGTGAACGGCACAAGTGCGGGCGCGTCACTTTCCTGTGGAAGCAGGAACTCACCTGCTCGTTAACACCGTTTACCGGCAACTGCACCACTACCAGGGGGAAAGGATTATCCAGACTTACCCGGTGGCGGTGGGTAAACCGGCCACTCCTACTCCTACCGGCAAATACCAGATAATCAGCAAATTAATGAATCCCGGCGGCGTTTTGGGCACGCGCTGGCTGGGCTTAAACATCCCCGGCGGCAACTACGGCATTCACGGCACAAACAACCCGGACTCCATCGGCAAGGCCGTTTCCAACGGCTGCATCCGCATGTATAACCACCATATCGAAAACCTCTTTCCGCACGTCCAGATCGGCACCCCGGTGGTTATTGTAGCCGGACAGGACGATGGCGGAAGGCAAGCCCCCCGAAACGGGCGCACCTATACCGTCCAGCCCGGAGACACCCTCTGGGCAATCGCCGGCCGCTACGGAATTCCCTTAGAAAGTCTGATCCAGGCAAATTCCCGGATCGACCCGGAAGAAATTTTCCCCGGGCAAATTATTACCATCCCCATCTAAAAATAACAGTGCTATCCATCCGCCACCTTTAATATATAATCATTTAAGGAAGGTGAAGCGGGTGGGCAATGTAGTTTTGATGGGCCTGGCCGCCGGTCTCGGGACGTGCCTGGGGGCGCTTCTCGTCCTCCTCTTCGGCCGCCTGCGGTACCGTACTTTTTCCCTGCTGCTGGGACTGGCCGCGGGCGTTATGCTGGCGGTCATCCTTTGCGATCTCCTGCCGGCGGCGCTTTATCGCGGGCGGTTAAGCCAGTGTTTTTCCGGGGTATTCACCGGCTTATTTTTTGTCGGCGCAATAGATTTTTTGTTCAGTCAGGAGGCGCCGGCCAACGGTTACCACCGCCGTTACCTGGCCCTGGGCTACCTGATTGCCCTGGGAGTAGCCATTCACGACTTGCCGGAAGGTCTGGCCATCGCCGCCGGTTACACGGAACCGCTCACCCTGGGCCCGTTGCTCACCCTGGCCATCGGCCTGCACAATATCCCGGAGGGAATGGCCTCGGCGGCCCCGCTGCGGGCTGGCGGGATAAGTGTTGGGCGCGTTCTGGCCATTAATCTGCTGGTGAGTATGGTGACTCCCCTGGGCAGCGCCCTGGGGGTGCTTTTAATCGATCTTTCGCCGAAATTAATTTCCTTTCTGCTGGCTTTTGCCGGAGGAGCAATGAGCTACATTGTTTTTTTAAAACTGCTTCCGGAATCTTTCCGGCACCACCGGTTTTCGGCCGTAAGCGGAATTTCCCTGGGGGTTGCCTTCGTAACCTCCCTAAATCTATTTCTGTAAGTCTATTTTTTTAGCAGCAGCCAGGCGCCGGCGGCCATTAACAGCGTCCCCGCGACCCGGTGCCAGGTGAAGGGAAGGCGCTCCATGCCGAACAAACCAAAATGATCGATTAAGCTTGCCGTCAGCACCTGGCCCAAAATAATGGCGGTGGTGGCCGGCGCAACGCCTACCTTCGGAATGCTGCGCACTACGCCGTAAATAATCAAAACCCCCAGCGCGCCGCCGAGGTAAGTGTACCACGGTGCCTGGGCAAACTGGCCGAGCCTGCCGCTGTCCAGCGAAAAAACAAATAATAAAACCGCCACTACGCCCAGCCCAATCAGATGAACGATAAAAGTGGTCTCCAGCAAACCGATGACCTTGCCCAGGGCGGCATTTAAGGAACCTTGCAGGGCCATGGTTACCCCCGAACCCGCCGCAATCAGCAGGGCCAGTATTTTGGCGCTCAATTTAAGAAACCCTCCTGGATGCCTTCATAAAACAAAGTAAATATTCCGGGTCGTTTATATATTTCTCTTTGTGCCTCTGTGCCTTAGTGCCTCAATTTTCATTATTAATGGAGAGAGCGAACGTTCTCATGAATTACCCCCAAAATGCTCCCCGGCCTATTTTTCTCCGGCGCCCCAAAATATATGCGACTGGATTGAAGCTATCCAGTCGCATTGCCCAATCGCGGGTCCCATTTGATTGGCCCTTCCGCTTTTTTCATTTCTTTTACCTTCCCCGGCGGAACACCCTCGACCCTGGGTTTTTGCTCCGGCTGTTCGGAAACCTCGGCCGGGGCAGGGGGTCTGCCGGGTCCTCCCAAGAGACTCCCGAGCATCTTGAAAAGCCCGGAAGGATCCGGGGTTTTGCCGGGCGGCGAACCAAGCAAGCTCATCAGCGCAGCCGGCGTCAGGGCGCCCGGCCCCGGCCCTGATTCGGCCGCGCGTGTTTCCTGCTGCCCTGACAACATATTTAAAAGCATCCCCAAAAGGGGGTTCATTGCTCCCGGCGCCTGAGCAGAAACGGCAACACCGGACTGTTTGTTCAACAAGCTAATGATCCCCAGCAGGTTTACCAGGCTGAGCATTAACATGCTGTCCATGCAGTCCGCTCCTTTGGCAGCCTGAAAGTCCAGCAACTTATCCAGCACGTCTTCCAGGTGAAAACCTTCTTGCAGTTCCCCTTCCACGCTAACGCCTCCCTTCTATAAAGAAAATATATTCAAAGCGTTAACAAAAGTTTCAAACTCCAAAATGTAACATGCTCACCTTTTCAAGCGTAGTATAGCAAGGAAAAATGAAACTACGGGAGGGATAAAAGATGCCAACCGGTCTGCAACCCAACAATCCTTACACCCTGTTTTTAATTTTCATCCTGTTGCTGCTGTCCACAAATCCGGGAGTAGAAGAAAAACTTGCTCTCCTCAAATCCTTTCTGGCTACCACGCAAGAAACGGTGCGCACTTTGCAAAGCGGGTGGCAATCCTGGCACAATAACATGCGACGCCTTTTTCCATAAAAATATATTGGTAACAAGATCTGTCTTTAAACCATAAAATATGGTAAAGCGCAAACCAAAATTCAGGAAGGAGGGATTTCACTTGTCCCAAAACTTCAACCCTCTCGTGGTGCCGGCGTTGCTTTTGCTGTCTTTAACGCCGGAAAGCGAAAAGAAACTAGGTCAACTGGCGGCTGTTGTTGAAGCCACCCAAAGTGCCGTTCAGGCGCTCCGTTCCGGATTAGATGGCTTTTATAACACATTAATGGAAGCCCTGATTGCACCGGGCTACGGAAAATCGCCCGATGTCCAGAAAACGCCGGGGAATTTCTCGACAAAGCCGGCGCAAGGAAATTCCGGGGGATCTGCTTAAAAAAGCACTGGTTGTCAGGTTGTCGGACGCCTTAAAGGAACCCGCACCCCGGGCGTCCGACTTTTCGACAACCAATAATTTTGCCCTACTGCGCAAGGGCATCTTCCTGTTTATCTTTTGGGACGCCTGACCTTTGCGTTAAAAGATTGATTATCCCCATCAGGTTGACCAGACTGATTAAAATAAGCAGGCTCCCCTGATTCAGTTCCGGTCCGCCCCCTCTTTCCAGTAATGAAAATAAGGTATTTTCCAGACCGCTTTTCTGATCCTGATTAACCATCCCCATCACCTCTAAAATATACCGGGAATTTCCGGCAAATTCGAAACGCCGGTTAACCTTGAGATTTCTTCCTTCAGCAGGCGCCTGGATTCCCGCAGGGCTTCGTTAAAAGCTTCCCCGAGCATGGCCGCCAGCCGTCCCGCAGCCAGCAAATCCGGGGCATCCGCCCCAAAACGCACTTCCACCACTTCCTGCAGCCCGTTCATGAACAACCCCACCGCCCCGTCGCCGCGCTCAACACATACTACAATCTTCCGAAAATCGTTTTCCGATTGCTGCAGTTGCTGCAATATTTTATTCAGACCAAACAAAATACAACCTCCTCCTTAAAAAGAAAAGCTGTTTTGCACAGCTTTAATATGCAAAGCGATTCATTGCCTGCAGGTGTTTACCTGATAAACCCGCCGGTGCATTCAAAGTTAACGTCATCGATTTTTACCGTGTTGGTGTTATTGGCTCCGGGCAGGAAGGTAAACCTGACCAGCGCAGTGGCCGTGCCTAAAGGCGCGGCGGGAGTGTTTATAGTAAACTGCTGGTAGGCGTTGTCCGGAATGGCGGCGCTGGCAAAACTCTGGCTTACGCCGTCGACTTGCTGACCAAATCTATTAAAGAAGAGGATATCCACATTTAAACTAAAGTTGCTCACCGGGGCAGCGGTGACGTTCTCCCTTGCCCAGAAAGTTAATCTGTAGGTTCGGCCGGGGCCAATCGCCTGCGGATCGCGCACCGTCTGGAAGATGGCGGCCTCGGCGGTTGCTGTGGGCGTACCCAGTTCCGCGGCTCTGCTCCCGCTGTGCACAATGTTGGTTGGGGCCACATTAGCCGTAGCACCCCAGAATACCGGGACATTGCCGACCCATTGCTCCAGGCCCGGGTCTTCCAGCAGGTTGCCGGGCGGGCAAACTTCCGGAGACGGACAGAGCTGCACAAAAATCTGGCGCTCTTCGACAATCTTTATCCGGACGATAATTACGCCGGTCTGCTGCAGGCGGCTTCCCCGGATAAGCTCCCAGGAAACGTCAATCCTGGGCTTTAAAGGCCGGATAACCACTTCGTCTTCGTTAAGCACGGGCTGCGGCTCTTTCAGCTCAATCATCCTGGTAAAAGGCACTTCTTCCTGAACATGCTTCACCACGTCATCCTTGTTGACGTAGAAAATTTGTTTATGCAACACCCCGCTGACGATAACCTTTTTCAGGACCGCGACTCCTCCGACGACGTTCTTGAAGTGTTGCGACCATTCCTTGGGAATCACTACCTGCCATTGGCCGATCCCTTCGTGGATAAATACGGGCTCCGCCTCGAAATCCTTCACGCGGGCGTCAATGTGGTCTACCTTTTTCACCAGTTCGGGAAGGTGGAGGGTTTTATCAATAACGACCTGCGCTTCTGTTTCGGCCAGCACCACCGGCGTGACTATTTTCATGCACAAAACCTGTTCGGGCTCCGTGAACTCGAATTGAATGGGCATATATTAAAAAACCTCCTTTTCGAAATCTTGTTTTGCTTTTTATTAACCTTTGGCGGGCGGACAGGGGATGTTGACGACCTGCCCCACCTGTAAATTCTGGGGGTCGACCCCGGGATTGGCCTGCATAATGGCCTCGACAGTTGTTCCGAACCTTTGGGCCAGGATAAAGAAAGTATCGCCGGGCTGAATTGTATAGCGGATCACTTCTCCCGGAACGCAGACCGGGGGCGTTGGCGCCGGCGTCGGAACAGTTATTTCAACGGCGACATCTTTTTGCAGGGTCTCAAAAACTCTGGCGGTGACTTTCAGGACCAGTTCAATGGTCACGTTGCAACCTTCTTTATCCGCCGTAATAAACTCAACAACTGCTCTGACGTCCACCTCCATGCCTTCTTCGGCCCCTGGAATTTCTACAAAGGTACGGAAAGGAATCTTTCTGTGTACGGCGTGCACAGGTTGATCGGGCAGGGCAGCCACGTACACTACCTGAACGATGACGTCTCCCCGGACGATTACTTTATTTTTCAAGATTTTGGTTTCGGTTATTTCCACTTTGTCTACGGTGATATTTAAAATCTTCGCCACGTCCGGTTTTGGTTCGGGGGTTTCAAAGGTATCCCGCAAGACGACCTGGGTGCTGTCCTCGCCGATGACGTGATCGATTTTCAGCCTGACCATGGTGGCCTGGGCGCCCATTACTTCCGTAATGACGTTGATTTGCCTGGTTTGAAAAACATTGGCCGTGAGCATGAGCACCACGTCGGCCCGCAGGCGATCCGGCCGGATTTGCTCCACGTCGGCGCTTTCCACCCGGACATCGACCCGGACGTCCATATCGGGCTCGGCACCGGGCACCTCGATAAAATCGCTGAAAGAAAAGGTTCTGTGCAGCTGATGCACGGGCTGGTCCGGCTCGAGAGCGACGTATAAAATGTCGAGCGTAACCTTCCCGTCAACGATCACCTTATTTTTCAAAACGCGCTTGTTGGTGATCTCTGCCGAAACCATTACATCCAGAATTTTATCCACGGACGGCTTCTCTTCCGGAACGTCAAAATCGTCGCTTACAATAACCTGTTTTGTTTTACTGGCCACCACATGGGCTACTTTAATCGTTTCGGTTTTGCAGGTAGCCCCCGCCGGACACTGCGTTAAGACATCAATTTCCTGGATTTCCGTTATCTTAACAAACACGGATAAAACGGCGGCCACGTCAAATTGCCGGGCGTCTTCACGGCTACGAACGATATTTATGTCCTCCACAGTTACCTTCCCCTGTACTTCCATCCCCGGCCGGGCGCCTGGCACTTCCACAAAGGTAGTAAACGGCAACTGCACATGCATGTGGTGCACAGCCTGGGCAGGGTCAAAGGCAACGTAGACGATCTGCAGGGTGAGGGTTCCTTCGACAATTACTTTGTCCGGTACGATTTCCAGCTTTTTAATTTTTGCCGTTTTATCCGTAGACAGGATTTTATCCACGTCCGGCTTGGCTTCTGGTACGGTAACTTTGCCCCGGACCACGGTCTGCTGCGTATTTTCGCTGATTACCTGGTGAACCCGCAACCTCTCCGTGGTGACCGCGCTTGCTGCCATATGCATACTTCCCCCTTTCAAAAATAATCTAATAATATATATATGAGTGACGGGGATAAATGTGCGGTAATTTGCTGTGCAAATAAAAAAGCCCCTCTTAGAGGCACAAAGGCACAAAGTAAACAGGCACAAAGGGAGAAGTTGTCTTTACCCTCTGTGCCTTAGTGCCTTTGTGCCTTTACTTTCTTTGTGCCTTTGTGCCTTTGTGCCTTAGTGCCTTATCCGATAAACATCTGGACAAATATTTTCCCGTAGGGGCTCCCTTCCACCACCCCGATGCCTACCTGGGTGAAGGAACTGTTTAAAATGTTGGCCCGGTGTCCCGGCGAATTCATTAGATTCTGGTGGGCTATTTCCACCGCCGGGGCGCCGGCCAGATTTTCTCCGGCTGTGCGGTAGGTAATGCCAAACTGCTTCATCATCTCAAACGGACTTCCGTAAGTAGGTGACGTGTGGCTGAAATAATTATTGGCGACCATGTCTTGCGCTTTTAAACGGGCAACTTTAACCAGCTCCGGGTTGACCTTTAAGGCAGGCAAACCGTACCTGGCCCGCTCCTGGTTGACAAGCTCCACCATGCACTGCTCGTCGGCGGTTAACCCCTTTACCGGCTCAGGTTTTGGTGCCGGTGCCGGTTGGGGCCGCGGTTCGGGCTGCGGCTGCGGCCGTGGCTCCGGAGCCGGCTGCGGCCCGGGTTGAGGCCCCGGTTCCCGGATAATGACGGGGGAGCGATCAGTATAGTAAATGCGGATAATTTTTGTGGCCGGGTAATAATAATATGTTTTTGCCGGGTTATAGCTAATCAAACGATAAGTATAGGTACTGTAATTAGATTCATTTTTGGGAGTCAGGGAAAACTTATAAACCAGCTTGTAGCCAATATTATCCGCCGCCAGGAGGCCCGGCCAGTCTGCCGCTAAAGCATTTAGCGGCGCCAGGACCAGAAATCCAAAAAACAATAAAACCACTACTGTTCCCAACAACGCAGTTCGTCTGGTCATACGCATTTTTTCGCTCCTTTCATTTGTTTATCCAGGTCGTCCCTTCATCCCCACGGTCTGGTTGTACCGGTAATTTATTTTAAGAATACCAGATTAATTATTTTGCGAACAATTCCCTTTATACGACAATATTTGCAAATAATTGAACCGGCAACTTGCAAAGCTTGTCCATTATACCTTTATTATAAAATTTGTACTGCCTGGGAACATCTGGATTAAGATGTCAACTGGTTTGAAAAAAACTGAAATCATAATACGAGTACAGCACTGCCCCCAGGCCGTCCGTAACCGCCAGGCACTCCGGTTTCCCGGCGGTTTCGTAAAAACAGGTCAGAATGAACAAGTTGCGAAAAACTTTTTGAAATCTCTTTAACAACAATTCATCTATATTCGCCAGAACATCAATCGTTACCGCGTCGCTTTTTATCGCCAGGGTATAGCAGCCATCGACCTGCCGCTTGAGGATGATCTGGTAGGGAGCAACAGGGGTTTGATTAGTTAATCCGGCAATCGTGGCCAGCAACAAATTCATTTTCCGGACCGCTTCCTCTTTTCTTTGAAAACAGGGACCCAGGGCAGGGACCTCGCCAAGGACAACCAGGGTATTTTTACCTGCGGGGGCATTGTCTTGAGCCAAACTAAAGACCCCTCCCTTGAAAATAGAATCCAGACCCCATCATTAGGCAGCAGACCTAACTTCTTCCAGAGTCACTTTATAGCCCAACTCTTCTAGTCGACGTACCAGCCGCCGCTCTAACTTCTTTTTATTTAGAT
>JBFMBG010000045.1:0-28158 GCA_040755215.1 Bacillota bacterium
TATTCACTATCCTTCTGACAAAATACCTTTCTCGTCCTCAACAGACCCCCTCTCTCTTTTTTCCTCATTTCTTGATATTTTTCAGCTCTACCCGGCGCGGTTGTTCTTCCAGTTTAACAGTTTTAATCGCTTCGTAAATCAATACCGGCTGCCCGTTCTCCACGCGCACTCTGACTTCGCCCCAGCCCAATTCCCGCATGAAGAGAATAAGCTGTTTTTCTCTGTTCGTAAGGCTCTGGACGACTCCTTTTTCATCGGCCATTACCTGCTCCCCTCCCCGGGCTCGTGATTGATTTCACTATCACATTTTTATTTTATTTCTTATTGCCCGGCCTGTCAACAAAAATTTATAAATTTTTTTGCCAGCTAAATTTCTTCCCTTGCCGGGCAGCGTCGGCTTAAATTGTCCCAAGGGGCGGGGATGAAAAAAGGCCGGCAGTCTCTAACCAAGGCTAGAGACTGCCGGCCTATCGTTGTTCGATTCGGCCCTGCCTGTAAGGTTTGATCTAAAAATAACAAATTCCTGCTGCGCTGTCAACCCCTTTTTTGCATCTGAAAATTACGAAAATAGGCCTGCCGGATTAACTTGTCCTTTTCTTTAAAAATTCAAGGATTATACCGGCCGTTTCCGGGTCAAAGTCACTCTGATAAAACCGCAGGAAGAGCGCCTGGCGTAACTCGCCCGGGGTGAGCCGGGGATTTTCCGCCCGGAGGGAAGCCAGCGCCAGGCGGCGGGCGGTATCAAACATCGAGCAGCCCATCTTAAGGCGTTCTTCGCCCGTCCGTCTCATGATCATCGCCTGGAACCGCCTGGCTGCATCGGGGTGAGTATCGCCGGTCATTTGGCTGCCTCCCTGTAAAGATCTTCAACCGCCAGCTCTTTCGCCCACCTGGAGAGGTAGACATGATCGAGTTCCGTCAAGCTGGAGAGCAAATTTCGCACATCCGCCAGCTGTAATTCGGATAAATTCTGTTTGGCCCAAAGCAATTTGGAAAGAATCAAATCTTCCGGGGCAATAATGAACATTTCAATTCCTTCAATATCCACCTTTCGGCGGCGGGCAAAGGCCTGACGCTGGTACTGATCGTCTTTCTTAATGATCAAATCCACCTTCACAATTGCTTTTTCGTGAATAATATTAAACATCCTTTGTTGAGTAATCGCTTCCCAAATCATCCCTTTGTCAATATAAAAATCACCGACAAAAAGAGAAAACACTTTTTCTACATCCACCGTCCGCAGTTCGACCACGATATCAATATCCCTGGTCATGCGGGGGACGGCATAAAAGTTGGCAGCAATTGACCCGGTTAGCATGTACGGGACTTGCGCCTCGTTCAGCCGCCCGGTGACTATCTTTAATACTTCCAATTCTTCGCTCATTCAACTTCCCCTTTCCTCCAATTATAACAAAACTAATCCATTATGAACACTTGAATTTATAAAAAGCATCCTGGTTTCTGGTGATGCCGGTCCGGCCCGGAACCAAACCGGGCCGGACCGAATAGCTTGAATATTTTTGATTGTGGAACTTAATATGTGAGATATTGCACAATTCAGGATGAGATGTTATAATGCCAGGTAAGAAAGTAAGAGACAAAAAATGTGATCATGTATGTGACAGATATCACAAACCACCCGGGGTACTAAATTAATTTACGGCCGGTTAAAAAGGGCAAAAAACTTGTCCAAATGTAGTGACAAAGGAGGGTTGGCCGGTGTTTTTCCGCAAAATCACCACCCGCAGCAACGGCAAGGAATACACGTACGTCAAGCTCATTGAAAACTACCGGAAGGGGAACAAGATCAAGCAAAGAGTGATTGCCAACCTGGGGAACATCGAGGAGCTGGACCCCGACCGGGTGCGGGCCCTGATGACCAGCCTGGCGAAAGTTTGCGGCGTGGAACCTTCCGGCAAACCAAAGTTGAAAATAAAAAGGGTTTTACGTTACGGCGACGCCCTGCTGATTCATAAAATCTGGGAACGGCTGGGCCTCACCGGTGCGGCAGGCGCTTTTCCCGGCATGGCGCCGGACCTGGCCCTGACTGTAGAACTGCTGGTTATCGCCGAACTCTTGCGCCTCCCCGCGGAAGCGGTCAAGGAATGGCGCCGCCACCTCTACCTGCCTGCTTCCGAACAGGCAAACCCGCCGCCCCGGGAAGAGGCTTTAAGCTTCCTGGCCGAAAACGGGCAGCGCCTCCAGGAACACATTTTTTCGCGCCTGCAGGATTGGGGAAAAATAACCTCGCCCATCTACCTTTTTGCCGTGAAAAGCCTGCTGGAAAACATCCCTGCGCAGCCGGCCCACTTTCTCAGCCGGCGCGGTGAACGCCGTTTCTACGACCTGGACTTATTTATGACCCCGGCAGGAATCCCGGCCGGGTACGCCGCAGCAGCCCGGAACACCGCGGGCGGGCAAAACCTGGCGAAAAGAACGGCCCAGGCCGGCGAACGGTTTAAAGATTACCGGGTTATCCTGGTCGGCAATTTGCCCGCCCATCCCGAAGAAAATCCGCCTATGTCCATCCGGGAATACATTACCGGCCTTTCCCTTGCTGCCGCCCAGGCCGGGCGGTCCGGCCGTGAAGTCTCGCCGGCCCACCTTTTCCCGCCAGACCTTTTCTCAGCAGATCTTTTGGAAAACTTCCACCGGTTTGCCGACGACCTCTGGTACCGGGAAAGCAAAGCGGAACAAAGGCGCTGCCTGGTATGCGCCAACCCTTTCCAGAATCGCCGGTTCGTTATTCAAACAAATATCGAAGATCTTCCCGCCTCCGAAATTATCCGGATCTACAACGATTTCGCCGCCGTTCAAGCCCGCTACCGTGTCATCGAATGCCCCGACCAGCCGGTTTCCGCCGCCGGGAGCCTGCCGGGGCAGATCTTTATTTCCTGGCTGACCCACCTGGTTGAAAGGCTCCTCGACTATATTTTCCAGGAACAGGGAATGAATATAAATGCGGCTGCCGCCCTGCAAATTTTAGAGCCGGTCAAAATAGTCATTAATGAAATGGGGGGTGAGATCGGCAGTTCGGTGATCGCGATGGATAAAGCGCAGAAAAAAATTTTATCCGCTCTGGAAGCGGGAGCGGCGCCTCCAGAAGCACCGGACCAGTTTCATCCGCTTCCTGTTCCGCCGGGCGACACCTTAGAAAACAGAGGTTGTGGATTAGAATGATGAGGGTACCGGCCGCCGTGGGCGGCTTCCGGGGAAAACCCTCCGGCGGACCGGGCGGGGGCGGGTCGTCAAGATTATTTTGAAACCTGAAAGGGGTGCAGGCAAATGATTGATCCCCTGGCCAACACGCTGGCAATCTTTTTTATCGGTCTTTACGCGGGTATTTTAAGGGTGTGTTACGGAACCGCCGCCCAGTTGCTGGCCGTTCCGCTGTTGAATATCTTCGGCCTGCCGCCCGTTTTTGCCGCCGGCACCGTCATCGCCGGGAACTTTTGCCAGACCGCCGCAACCCTCGTCCAGAAAGGTTCCCTTTCTTACGCGCACCGGCGGCTGGGGTTAGCCCTGGGCATCTTCGGCATCATCGGCATGTTTCTGGGTCATGCGCTGCTCGCCGGAATATCGGGCGTCAATCAGAATATTTTTACCGCCACCTGCGCTGTTTTTCTTTTGGCCGCGGGAGCGGCAACCCTGGCGTATTCCCTGGGCAAAGAAAAAAATTCCGGCCCCGGCCAAAATCCTTTTCCGTCCGGTTGGCCGTTTTTATTCCGGCCCGGCCCGGGCAGCACCCGGTTTATCGAATTTTTGTCCCTCCCGGCGGTTTTCCTGGCCGGGCTGGGGATCGGCTTCGGCACAGGGTTCTGGGGCCTGGGGGCGGGCCTGCTGGGGATCATTCTTCTGACCGGGGTTTTGCACGCTCCCCCGCAAGTCGCCGCAGCCACCGACCTGATTGCTTCCTCCCTGATCGGCGCCGCGGCCCTGCTCACCTATCTTTTCGCCGGCCACCTGGTGATCGGACCCTTCTTACTCTTTCTGACCGGTTTGTTTTTCGGCTATTGGGCCGGCCACCTGGCGCCGCCGGAAATTAAAGCCGGCCTGTTTCGCCCCGCTTTCGGCGGGCTGCTGCTGCTGGGGGCGGCAACGACGGCCTTAAAAATAGCGGGGCACGCAAAAATCGCCGGGCTGCTGGCGCTGGGGGGGATGATCCTGCTCTGCGCGCTCCTTTTGGCCGGCCATTTCCTGATCAGCTTGCGGTCGCCGCGTTCTTTTCCCGGGGGCACCGCGGAAAACCGGCCGTACATCCGCTCCCTGCCCCGGGAACGGGAAATCAGCTGAATCAAACAACCCCCAGCTTGTTAAGCGTTTTCTTGGTCACCAGAATGAAGCTGGCCAGTTTTTGCGCGGCTAAATCCGTTTCCCACCGTTCCACCAGCCGGAAAGGAAGAAACATTTTCAACCTGTATTTGCCGGTAGCTTCTACTTTCGGCAGTTCCCGCTCCAGCGCTGCGCCCAATTCCCGTTCCACTTCTTTTTTCCTGTTCAACAGCGGCAGGAAAACCTGTTTTTTCTGGCCGTCCATGACCAAATCCAAAACCAGCAGTTCGTGCCCCTGATAGGTCCCTTTCCGCGGCCTGGTTTTCCCAATACGATAATAGACATGTCTGTGCTCTAAAACCTTAATACACCGCCACGAACCTTTTAAGCCCAGCCACTGATTAGACGAGGGAGAAACCATCCGGATCCCCCACTCGCCCAGTCTTTCTCTGGTGCGCGCCAGCACCTCGTCCAGAAAGTCGTCGAAATCCCCCAGATCGCCGGCAGCGGGGCTTTCCCCCGCCTTTATCTCTTCTTCCTGCAGCCAGCGCTCGAACCAGTTAAGCACCTTTTTATAACTGTTTTCGTTATACTCCTGGAGAAAAGCTTCCTTTCGCCTGGTGAAATA
Organism: Bacillota bacterium; assembly: GCA_040755215.1. Taxonomy (GTDB): domain Bacteria; phylum Bacillota; class Desulfotomaculia; order Desulfotomaculales; family Nap2-2B; genus JAIMBK01. The sequence continues at coordinate 4,901 of JBFMBG010000045.1, forward strand.
TTTTACAAATTCTTGATTGGACATGCCCTTCCCTCCCCGGTAAGGAAGTCTGGATAAAGCGAAGCCGGCAAGCAAACTCATCCAAACTTAAGAAGGGAATCTACGCGTTTTGTTTTTCTTCCTTTGTGCCTCTGTGCCTTTTTCGTAGACATGCTTACTTACCTTGCCCGCTCGTTCTTTAATGACCCACCCGCAGAACTCCGCTGGCCGCCAGCAGTAAAATAACTACTTCCAGTCCGGCAATGGTGGCGTAAGTCAAATCCTTGCTCTTCAAATAATAAGGAATCAAAACCAGGTAGCCGATAATCGTGAGCAAGCCCAAAAAAGCGATGCCGATAAAATTTAGATAATCGCCGTACATGAGCATTCCCACCCATCCCCAACCTGCGGGCAGGTTTAAACGCGCGTTGTAATCGTGGACGTTCAACCCCCAGTAAACAGGCACCTGGGAGGAAGGGACAAAGGGGGTAATCAACCCGGCGGCGTATAAAAGAAACAGGATGCTGAGCACCAGGATACCTCCCCACGTCCCGTAAAAGAGGATATTGGCGTACCTGATCTGTTCCGGGGCCACGGTCAGCTTTGGTTCTTTTTCCATCATTAGTTCACCCCCAGATTCCTAAACCTTTTAAAATGGAGCTAACGCCGGAAAAGAACAACATTCCAATTACGATGTACCTGACCAGCGAAGCCCTGGTTACCGCTAAAATTTTTACGCCCAAAAAAGAACCTAACATTATCCCGACGATGGAAGGAACGGCGATCAAGGGAATGATGCACCCCTGGTTTAAATAAATCCAGGCCGCCGACGTATCCGTTACGGAGAGCAAAAACTTGCTGGTTCCGACGGCCACTTTCAACGGCGCCCCCATCAGCAGGTTCAAAACCGGGACGTTCGCCCACCCGGCGCCCAGACCGAACATACCGGCCAGAACCCCGATGAACACAAAAAGCAACATCCCCTGAGGCGTCCGGGACACCCGCCAGTTCACCACTTTCCCCGAGGATTCCTCCCGGTAGGCGCCTTCCATCTTCAACGCTTTGGCCAGACCGTCCGGGTTTTTCACTTCCGGGTATTCCGTATTTTTCGAGATGATAAATAAAACGGCAATCAAAACGATGGTTACGCCCATCGCCGTCTGGACGATCCACGTCGGCGCCGCCAGGCCGATAAAAGCACCGAGAATACTGCAGGTGGAAGCAATCAGGGCAACGGGCAAGGTCAGCCGCAGATTGGCCAGATTTTTGCGCAACAGGCCCGGACCCGCCGCCAGGGCTCCGGAAAGGGCCACCAGCAAACCGGCACCCCGCACGAAATCCAGGTGGAACGGGAAAAAGCTGCTGACCAGAGGTACGTACAGCACTCCTCCCCCTACCCCCGCCAGCACCGCGAGAATACCCAGGATAATGGTAAATACGAAGAGCGCCAGGGGCCACACCCACCAGGGCGGCCCGCCCTGAGCGCCAGCCGCGGCCGCCGCCGTCAAGGAATCCGGCGCTGCCGACGGACTGATTGTCGAAGCCATGATCCATAAAGAACTTATCTTCTCCACCATTTTTTCCCCTCCCCATCCTAAGCAATCCAGGCAATCAAAACATTCCCTCTTCCGGCATCCCCCCTCGTCAGTTGAGAAGAAAATCCCGTACATTTTGAACGAATTTCAAACCAACCCTTTATCAAGCCCTTTGATTGTGCTATAATAAACATGAAAAAAGTGATTTCCTTGATCAATAAAGCACAAACCGTGCCAGAGCAGATCGGCCGGTTCTCCGCAAAAAAATCATGGCTTCCCGCCGAACGGGAAAAACCCGGGTGTCTAAAAACAAACAGTTATAGAATTAAGATGGCTTGTGAACGTTATTACATTATCTTTTTCAACTGTCTGATATCAGACAGCGGCTGTTCACAATTCAACAGGAGAAGCAAACCAATGAGGATTTTTCGGGGCAGTCCCACCCTGCGTTCACAAATTATTCTGGTTATTATCGTCCTGCTGTTGATTCCTGTGCTGGTCGTCCTGTACGATCTTTTCTTCGCCGCCAAAAGCGACGAAATTGTACTGGCGGAAAAACAAGACCACCTGAGCTCCCTTGTCCAGAACCAGGTGGTTCCGGCGCTCCTCCGCAAGGTAGAACAAAAGCTCGCCGGCGAAAGCCTGGCCGGTTTGGACCCGGAGGTCCGGACCAACCTCTTCCGGGAATCCTTTACCGAAGCCGCCAGCCCCCTGGTGCCGAATTATCCGGGTGTCCGGTTCGGACTTTACCTGCTCGAAAACCAGCAAATCTTCGTGCAAGGTTTCTTGCGGGAATACCGGCAGTTGTCTTCCGAAGAAGCCCGGCAGAGGGAACAGCGCATCTTTACGGAGGCCGACTCCGGGTTGATCGCCGCCAGCGCCAGCGGCCGCCCGCTGGCCAAATTAACCACCAGCCTGAACGAACAAACCATTGAATATTTTCTGCCGGTGAAAATAGAGGATAAGCTGGTGGCCGTGGCCTGGGCGGACGAACGCCTGCACCCCATCTTTGCCCGCAGCCAGAATTTCCGCCTGCTCATCCGCTACATCACTCTTTTTGTCCTCCTTACCGGCGCCGCCGGGGTCTTGATCATCATCCACAACCTGGCCAGAGGGGTCGGCCTGATTAAAGAGGGCCTCGGCGAACTGGAAAAAGACTTAACCAAACTCCTTCCGGATTTGCCCGGCGAGGCAGGGCAAATTGCCCGGGCCGTAAACAGAATGGCTGTTTCTTTAGCCGAAAAAGAAAGGCTGGAAGAAGAGCTGCGCCGCACCGAACGCCTGGCCGCGCTGGGCCGGCTGGTCACGGGCGTCGCCCACGAGCTGCGCAACCCGCTCAGCGTGGTCCGGACCACCGTCCAGCTGATGGAAACGGACTTTCAAGGCGTTGCAAACATCGACGAATATGTTAGGATAATTAAAGAACAGGTCGATCGCCAGAACAGAATCATCCAGGAATTGCTGGATTTCGGCCGTCCGGTCAAGCACCTTACGCAACCGGTGGCCGTCAACGCTTTACTGGAAAAGGTGCTTACCTTTACTTCTTCCCTCTTGCGCCAAAACAACATCGCCCTGAAACTGGAAACGGAGCAAAACCTGCCCCTGATCGAAGCGGACGGAGAAAGAATCAAGCAGGTTTTTGTCAATTTAATCCTGAACGCCGTGGCCGCTATGCCCGACGGGGGCACGTTGACCATCCAAACCTACCGGGAAAACGCCGGTGTTTGCGCCGCGTTCAGCGACACCGGCGGCGGCATTGCGGCGGAAGATCTGCCCAAGATTTTCGATCCTTTTTACACTACGAAAGAAAGCGGCACCGGCCTCGGTCTTTCGATCAGTCACCAGATCATCAAAAGCCACGGAGGCACCATTGAAGTGGCCGGCACCGGCCCGCAGGGAACCACCTTTAAAGTAAAGCTGCCGGCGGCACAAACAACCAGGGGGTTGGACGATGGTACCCAAAATATTAATTATTGACGACGAAAAACATCTTTGCTGGGCGCTGGAAAAAGCGATGCGCCAGGAGGGATACCAGGCGCTCTCCACCACCAGCAGCAAAAAGGGCCTGGAATTAATCAAGGAAGAGAGCCCTTCGCTGGTTATTTTAGACTTAAAAATGCCGGAAATGGACGGGCTGGAAGTTCTGAGGAGAGCCAGGGAAATCCTGCCCGGGCTTCCCGTCATCATCCTGACCGCCCACGGAACCATTGAAACGGCCATCGAAGCAATGAAAATCGGCGCCGTCGACTATCTCACCAAACCCTTCGACCTGGATGAATTAAAAATCGTCATCAAACAAAATCTCATGGTCAGCCAGCTGGTCACCGAAGTGAATTTCCTGCGCGCCGAACTGGCCAGGAAATACACCTCCATAATCGGCGAAAGCAAAGCCATCCAGGAAGTAAAAAAACTGATCGAAAAAGTGGCGAAAAGCAACGCCACAGTTTTGATTACCGGCGAAAGCGGCACGGGCAAGGAAGTGGCCGCCCTGACCATCCATCAGCAAAGCCTGCGCAAGGACGGGCCTTTTGTACCGGTAAACTGCGCCGCCCTGCCCGAACAACTTTTGGAAAGCGAACTCTTCGGCCACGAAAAAGGGGCCTTTACGGGAGCAGTGGCCAGAAAGCTGGGACGCTTCGAACTGGCCGACAGAGGAACAATTTTTCTGGATGAAATTACCGAGATACCCCTGTCCATGCAGGTGAAGCTTTTGCGGGTGCTGCAGGAAAAATCCTTTGAGCGCGTCGGAGGGACGGAAACGTTAAACGTCGACGTGCGGGTGATCGCCGCCACCAACCGGGACATCACATTAGCCATGAAACAGGGGCAATTCCGGGAGGATCTCTACTACCGCTTGAATGTCTTTCAAATTAACATGCCCCCGTTAAAAGAAAGAAAAGAAGACATCCCTTTGCTTGCCCAACATTTTGTAGAAAAGTTCCGGCCCACTTACCTGGTCAACAAGATTTCGCCGGCGGCCCTGGAACTGCTTGTTCGTTACCACTGGCCGGGAAACATCCGCGAACTCCAGAATGTTATCGAAAGGGCGGCGATTATTTGTCAAGGCAACGAAATATTACCCGAACATTTACCTAAAGAATTATTGGCCACGCAAAAAACAACGGCAAGTTCAATAATAAATTTTCCGGACCAGGGAATCTCTCTGGACGAGGTGGAAAAGGAGCTGATTTTAAAAGCTCTGGAAAAAACCGGCGGAAACCAGACCAGGGCCGCCCAACTATTGGGGATCACCCGCTCCGCTCTGCTTTACCGGAGCCAAAAATACGGCCTTAACATATAAAAATTTTTTCGAAAAAAGGAGGATTTGCCCACAACTCTTCAGAATATTTTCATTTGAAAAGAGGTTAAACTTTTACAAAAAGACTGGTGGTGATTACGATTTTAACCAACGAAAAGAACAATTTGAAAAAAGAAATAAACACTCCCCAGGGACAGGTTAACATTGTGGGGCCTGTGGAAAGGGATTATCTCGCTTCTCTACTAATTGACCCGCACTTGAGCAACTTTCGCAACCCGTCGCGGCAAAAGGAGGCCTTGATGCTCGTGGCCGACTCCCCGGAAGGAATGGTCTATATAGCCAGGCACGGGAAGACCATTATCGGCTATTTGTCTTTTCACGCGCCCAGCCCCTATACGCGCTGGAGCAGGCACCCGCGCATCCTGGAGCTCGGCGCCATCGAAGTCAGCACCCGGTGGCGCCGTTTTGGAATTGCCACCGCCCTGCTGAAAGAAGCTTTTCAAAACGATCACTTTGAGGAATATATTGTGATCGCCTGCGAGTTCCAGCAGCATTGGGACCTGCAGGGAACCAGGATGAACGCCTGGAATTACCAGCGGATGCTAAGCAGGCTGTACGGCAGCGTAGGCTTTAAGAAAAGGCGCACGGACGATCCGGACATCCTGGAACACCCCGCCAATATGCTTTTGGTGCGCTTCGGCAGCAAGGTTAACAACGCCTACATCAAAGCTTTTGAAGAGCTAACCTACCAGCAGTCGCTGGTGGAGTAGGGACCGGAAAGGGGCATAAGCAAAGCGGCCGGAAATAAATTTCCAATAGTGATTAGTTTGTTAACGCCTGAAAACCTCCTGGAGAGAAACAAAAAAATCAAACCCGGGAGGTTTTTATATAGGGCAAAAGAACTTATTTTCCTAATAGAATTTACGAATAATTTAACGAGGTGATCCGATGAATCGCCAGGGTTTATACAGGTATAAAAATTAAGAAAGCAAAAAGTCCCAGCGCGCCGCGGAAAATTACCGGCGGCCGCCAGGGAATATTCAGAAAACACCCCGGAACCCTGACAAAACCGGTCCCAAAAGACACAATCCGACATTGCTGACGAAACCTGTCACCGGAAGATTTTTCAGGCAATTTCCCTTTTTCAGGCTTACCAGGGTAAAAATAACGAAAAAAATAAATGTAAAAATTTTTGGGAAAAAGAAGGAGATTATCAAAATATGAAGAATAATATGGAAAGGGCGGTAAATTTTACTCTGGGAAATTTTATAACAGGGAAGTTGGGCCGTGTTGGGAAGCTTTTGGGCAGCCGCGAGCGAGGAAATAGTAATGGATAAAATGCCCCTAACGGCTTTGGTGTTCCAATCTATCCCGGAAAGCATAATTCTTTTCGCCCTGGGCCTCACCCTGATGGGTGTGCCTTTACGCTGGAAAAGGATTGTTCCGGCAGCGGTGATTTTATCATTAATTTCTTATTTTGTCCGTGGCTTTCCCCTGCCCTACGGAACCCATACTTTGGTACATTTATTTGCTATGTGCGCCCTGCTCATTATTTTCTTCCGGACAACACTCCCTGCGGCTGCAACGGGCGCCCTCTTAAGTTTAGTTACCTTAGGAATCATCGAAATTATCTTATGGCCAATAATCTTTTTAATTACCGGCAGGGGAATAAAAGAAATCTGGACCCAACCTGTTTTGCGTGTGCTGGTGCCTTTACCTGAGCTGATTTTATTTGGCTTTGTAACCTGGTGGTGCGCGAAGAAAAAAATCAGGTTTTCCACACACTGGCCTTTTGAACAAAAGTCAGGAACACAAAAACAAAACCGGGGGCATCATTAATGAGCGTGGTTTCTCCTAATTTTGTATTAATCACTTTTCTGCTTTTTCAATCTTTTATCCTTTGTATAGTTACACAATATGTCATAATTAATAACTTAACTACCTATATGGGGATAATCCTGGTCATAATATTAATAGTTATAGCCAATGCCGTCTTGAGTTTTCTGATCCTCAAAAGACTGGTGCAAAGCGAATACCAAAGCATTTTACTTGAACAACAAGCCCGGAGCATGGAAGACATTCAGGAGTTAATCCGTAACATTCGTGCCCAGCGCCACGATTTTCTCAATCACCTGCAGACTGTTTACGGCCTTTTGCAAATGAACAAAGCAGAAAGTGCCCAGAGCTACCTGGCCGAAGTGGTCAGGGAAGCGCGGACGTCCGCCCAGCTCATTAATCTCAAGCAACCGGAGGTGGGGGCGCTAATCCAAAGAAAGGTAAATCAGGCCGCGGCCCAGGAGATCAGCTTTAATCTGACCATCCAGAGCGATTTGCATGCCGTGCCGGTCCGTCCCTACCAGTTGAACCGGGTTCTGGGCAACCTGATCGACAACGCCTTCGAAGCCGTTATGGGGTTGGAACCGAAAGATCGCTTCGTTAAGGTAGAAATCAGCGAAGACGAAGAAAACTACATCATCAAAGTGCTCAACTCGGGACCGGGTTTAAAACCCGAAATTCTTGACCATATCTTTGCGCCCGGGTTCTCCACCAAAGGTTCAAACCGGGGTATGGGCCTCTCCATAGTCCGCGAAATAGTGGAGGAGCACGGGGGAACAATTTCGGTATCTTCTCCGCCGACGATCTTCACCGTAAAATTTTCGCGGCCGGGAGGGAAAGGCAATGATTCATAACTATGCCGTCAGGCTGGCCGCTATTATCGCTGGAGAATTGAAGATGAACGAGCGGCAGGGAATCATTGCTTATGGTCTGGAAATAATTATTGGCGCCTGGGTAAAGTTAATTTTATTTGTCACGCTGCCGCTTGCCTTGGGAATCTTTCCCCAGGTAGCCGCCGCCGCGCTGGCCAGCGGCATTTTTCGCCTGGCTGCCGGGGGAGCCCACTGTACGGCTTATTACCGCTGCCTGGTCAGTTCTCTGGTCACTTTTTTAGGTATTGGAGCACTGTCTCGCTATCTGGCTGCCTATTCTCTCCCGCTGGAAACGATAGTCATTTGCGTCACCGCCTGGTCGCTGGTCATTGTGTGGTGCTGGGCGCCGGCAGACACGCCGGCAAAACCGATTGTTAGCTTACTTCACCATAAGGGCCTACGAATTGCATCTCTAATAATAGTAGCTTTCTATCTGGTTACAGGGTTGTATATTCCTTTAAAACCAGATCTTGTCCTGGCGGCATCATTAGGTTTTTTCATTCAGGCCTTTACGATCACTCCGGCGGGATACCGCTTTATAGGAATAGTAGACAGGCTTCTTTCCCGGCAAATAACCCCCTGCAGGGATTAAAAAATAAGGAGGTGAAAAAGGTGAGGTTTAAACACTGGTTAATGGGCATCGTCGCTACTGTAGCCATGGTCGTTGCTTCCACGGGAGTGTACCCGGCCAGCGCATGGTTTTGGTACCAGCCGGAATTGCCCCCGGAACTGCGCAAATAGCCTTTTCAGGGGATAGAAACCGCGGTCTATCCCCTTTTTCTTTCTCTCAACCAGCGTTCCCTCACCTTTTACACCCCGACCAGGGCCACTTCCTCCCTGTCCAGCGTTTGGCGAATTGCGCGCACGAAGTCCGCCAGATAAGCGTCCTTTCCCGCCGCCCGTTCGATCTGCCGTAACAGGTCGATTTCCCGGCGCAAGATGGAGAAGATATCCCCCTCTTCCAGGTTGCATTTTTGCATGAGCTCCTCAAAAGAGGCGCCGCGGTACCAGGCAGCGGCCAGAGCCGCCGGCAGGTGGCTCCAGACGCACATATACTCGGGAACCCCGCTCCTTAAAAGGAACTTCCGGAGGTGGACGACGTGTTCTAAAGAAAAGGGGCACCTTTCCACCCATTCATCGCGGCCGGGCTGGTAGTCGATGCCCGCCAAAATGGCCGCCGCCTCTTCCGGGGAGGCTTCTAAAAGAATCCCCGAGAAAACCAGTTCGGTCACCAGGATTTCCTGAACGTGCAGCTCCAGCGCAAATTTCCCGCGGGCAAGCAATTCCCTGCCCCGCACGTAACCCAATTCTTCCAGCAGACGCCAGACGTTTTCAAACTCCAAAACAAAATCCCGGGAGTTCTTTTGCAAATTCTCAATGCGAGCGGTTAAATAAGTTTTTCGTTCGGCAAAACCTTTTAGCTTTTTCTCGGCTTCCGCGCAGCTGTTATAGTTGCAATCTTTTCGGCCTGCGGAAAGCAACTTCCTCAGCTCCTCCCGGCGCTCCCGGGCGCCGGGGCGATGGCGATATTTACGCCGCTTGAGATGATTGAGCTCCCGTTTTAAAGCCAGGCGGTGCAGCTGGCAGGCGGGCGTATCCTTCTCCGGACAAAAACAAACCGCCAGCTGTTTCTCCTTTTCCGCAAGGGTTTTTAGTTCCCGCCGCAGCTGCCAGATTTCCCGGTTATTCTGGTAAACGGCCAGGTTTTGCGCCAAAAACCGCTTGATTTCTTCGTCAGTTTTCCAGTACAGCAGGCTCAAGACCGTGTTCGGCGAAATCGCCAGGCGCCCCCTGACCGGCTCTACATCCAGCTCGTTATAAAAACCTGTTTGTTCTGGATATTTCTCGTCAATCCGGACGTAAACGTGCCCCACCCGGTCGTACCCGCGGCGCCCGGCCCGGCCGGCCATTTGAAAAAATTCCCGGTTCATTAAACCGCGAAATTCCCGCCCGTCCCACTTGCGGCAGGAATCAAACACCGTGCTGGCGGCGGGAAAATTAACCCCCAGCGCAAAGGTTTCCGTACAAAACAGCACGTAAAGCAACCGTTCTTCGTAAAGCCTTTCCACCAGCTCTTTAAGCACCGGGGGCAGCCCCGCGTGGTGGTAGCCGATTCCCTGCAAAAGCAGGCGGCGCAGGTTTTGCCGCCGGAGGGTGAATAAGCCGGGGTAACTCTCTTCCGCCTGCCTGATCGCTCTGTTTACCGCCTGTCTTTCCCGGCCGGTTAAAAAATCAAAAGCGCGGCCCAGTTCCTCGGCCAGCATTTCCGTCCGGCCCCGGCCAAAGGCAAAATACAAAGCGGGTAAATGATCTTGAATTGTTTCGATCACTTCTACACAGTTAGAATTGTTCTCGGCCATTCGCCATTCCCCCGCAATAGATTCGCTGCCAGACGAATTAAGGTAACCCCTTACGCCTTATGAAAAGGCTGCCTGTCCTCGCCGTACCGGTAGCGGCCTCCGCCCGTCACGCGCCGCATGCGCCGGGCTGTCTTTCGCTTTTCCACTTCGGCGCGCGCTTCCGCCTCGTCCAAAATATCGCCGCCAGGGGAAAGCCAGTTGATTTTTAAGGGGACAGCGCGTCTTTTTTCCTCAATCACCTTAATCGGGGAGCCCCTTATTTCCCCCATCCAGACGGCTATTTCGCGGATATTGGGCACTGTTGCCGACAAGCCCAAAATCTTAATGTGCCCGGGAGCGAAAATAATGCTCTCTTCCCAGGTAGTGCCCCTTTCCAGATCGTCTAAATAATGCATCTCGTCGAAAATAACGTGAGATGTGTTGGCCAACATTTCCGGGTTGGCGAAACACCAGTTCCGAAAAATTTCGGTCGTCATGACCAGTATAGGGGCTGTTTCGTTAATGGAGAGGTCGCCGGTGATTAAACCAACTTTTTCCCGCCCGAACAGGCGGCAAAAATCCCTGTACTTCTGGTTGGAAAGCGCCTTTAAGGGCGAAGTGTAGACGGCGCCCTTGCCTTCGGCCAGCACTTTCTCCAAAAGCTTCTCGGCAATCAGGGTTTTTCCCGTGCCCGTAGGGGCGGCCACCAGAACAGAATTACCGGCCTGCAAAGCGGCAATGGCTTTTTCCTGAAAGGGGTCCAATCGAAAGGGGACCGGCCCGGAAACCGCGCCCGGATTCCGCCGGCGACTGCCTTTTTTCAAATCAACCAACGCCTTTCCGCAGATCTACAGGTCTCCAGGATAAAAACTATCCCCTCCAATTATACACCATGCCGGCAACCAGGCAATGCGTTAACAAAAAGTTAACGTAGTGTTCTCTCCTGGCAAAAATTAAGGTATAATAGGTGTAATAAGATCTTAAAGGGGTGAGGTCCCGTGCCTCAAAAATACCCGGTCGACTACCGGGTAAATATGCAAAACGGACAGATTTTAAGCGTGGAAGTAACCTGTTGCCAGCGCCGCATCGGGGAAATCCGCTTTAAGGACGGACAGAACATCAAATGTCCCGGCTGCGGCACAATTCATCTTGTGCGTTTGCAGCACAACCATTTTCATTTGAGCCAGGAAAACCCGCGCGTTTCAAGCACCAAAACATAAAATGGCTTCCCGCACCAGCTTGGCCGCCAAAAAAGAGGTGCGCTCGGACGGGTCGTAAACCGGGCTGACTTCGACTATATCCATGCCCACCACCTGCAGGCCGCTCTTCTGCAAATAATGCAGCACCCGGATTATTTCCTGCGGGGAGCAGCCTCCGGGTTCAGGCGTGCCCGTCCCCGGAGCATAAGCTGGATCCAGCACGTCTATGTCCAGCGTCACGTAAAGCGGCCTGTTGGCAAGAGCGCCGGCTATTTCTTGCAAAGGAGACAGCACCTCGTTGCAGAACAGGTTGGTATGCTCGCGGGCATAATGAAATTCTTCCCGGTCGCCGGAACGAACCCCTAATTGATAAATGCTTGGCCCCCCCACTATCTCGGCCACCCGCCTCATTACCGTGGCGTGGGATAATTTTTCGCCGCCGTAGGTGTCCCGCAAATCCAGGTGGGCGTCCAGTTGCAGAACAGCCAGTTCCGGGTAAAAACGGGCGGCTGCGGCTATCGCCGGCAGGCTGATTAAATGTTCCCCGCCCAGCAGGAGGGGGAACTTTGCCCGGGCAAGCAAACTTTCGACGGCAAAAGCGATGCGCCGAATGCTTTCCTGGACGTTTCCGGGGGGAAGGACGAAATCGCCGGCGTCAAAATATTTATAATCCCTTAAATCGCGGTCCAGATCGGGGCTGTACTCTTCCAACCCCTGGCTCACCCGGCGGACGTGCAGGGGGCCCAGGCGCGCTCCCGGACGAAAAGTAACGGTAAAATCCATGGGGGCACCGCAAATAATCACCCGGCTTTTTGCAAAATCGGCAGTGGCGCCCATATAACCGCTATTCTTTTCTACGAAATCCCACATGCTCCTCGTCATCCCCCCTGGTCTTCACCGGTGAACCATCCTTCCCGGTCAACTTCCCGTTTTCAGCAGATCCGCCACGAAGGGCGGCAGGACAAAAGCGCTTTTGTGCACTGCCGGGCTGTAATAACGTGTGCCCAGCTCGGGAAGGCCGGCCACCTCCACCTGTAAGGGATCGTATTTTTTGCTGCCCAGCGTAAAAGTCCACAATCCGCCCGGATAAGTGGGAACGCAGGCAAGGTAAAGCCTGGTAACCGGGAAGATCCCGGAGATATCCTGAAAAACGCGCGAAATCAGCTCGCCGTTAAAAAACGGGGACTCCGTTTGGGCTACAAAAAGCCCGTCGTCGGTCAAAGCCCGAAAGACATCCCGGTAAAAGGCGGCGCTGAACAACCCTTCCGCCGGCCCGACAGGATCGGTAGAATCAATGACGATCATATCGTAAACGCCCTGGTGCTCCCGCACGTGCCTGATGCCGTCAGCAATAATTATTTCTACCCGCGGGTCGTCCAGGCCGGAGCTGATCTCCGGCAAAAACCGTTTTGCCGCCTCACATACCCGGCCGTCAATTTCCACCAGGGTCGCCTTTTCCACCCGGCGGTGCTTCAAAATTTCCCTGATCGACCCCCCGTCCCCGCCGCCGATGACCAGAACGCGCCGCGGCAGCGGGTGGGTGTTCAAACCTACGTGCGTAATCATTTCGTGGTAAATAAATTCGTCAGTTACGGTGGTTTGAATTACGTCGTCCAGAACCAGCATCCGGCCGAATTGAACAGTATCGTAAACGGCCAGTTCCTGGAAGGGCGTTTGCTCATAATGCAGCAGCTTTTTCGTCCGGCAGCTTAAGGCCATATCCGGAGTCTGGAGTTCCGTAAACCAGCAATTCATCCTTCATCTCCCTACCTTAACATGATCAGCCCAAAGCTAATACCACATGGGCACGGCGGCCAGGGCGCAGCCAATTTTTTCTACTTTATGCTCCACTGAAGCTATTTTTAGATCAACCAGCTGGATCTTCCGGACAGCAAAGGCTTCTTGAAGCATTTCTTGAATCCTGTTCCGCGCCTCCATTTGCCCACAGCGGCCAGCAAATTCCATGATCACGCCAAAAGAATTTAACCCCACGCCGACGCCTACCGCCGCGGAAATCAACTCGCCGGGAATCTCGCTAATAATGTACCCGTAAGCAACCGGCACCAATGCGCCTTCCGGAATAGCCAGTTCGGGGCAGTACTGGGCACCGGGCGGAAGGATACTGCTTACCCGGATCAGGTTGACGTTGCCGATTTTTCCCGCCAGCAGGGCTTGATCAAAGGCGGTGAGAGGAGTAGCGCCCTCCGCGCTGGCAGCGGTAAGAAAATATTTCCGGGGGGTGGGCAGCATTAATCATTCCTCCTTGTTTTTTTTAGCCAAAGCAATAAATTAATTATAGCAGAAGTATTTTAAAAGGGAAGTATTAAATTAAAGATCAGGCACAAAGCTTCCCAGGCACAAAGGCACAAAGTCAATATTTCCGGTACATTTCTCTTTGTGCCTTTGCGCCTTAGTGCCTCTGTGCCTTTAATTATTCTGCTTTGTAGCGAGTAGCTAATTTATACCATAACTATTAAATTGATTTCCCATATTTTACTAGTATAGGTAATTGCCCCTGGTGAGATTCTATAAAAGAATGTTTTTAAATTAACAACAATTAAGGAGGTATATCTATGGCAAAAACCGTAATCAGTACATTTAACTCGCGGGATTCGGCCGAACGGGCGGTGAGCGACTTAAGGAGCAAGGGGTTCGATCGCGAAATCTCCATTGTGGCGAAAGACGACCAGCGCGCTCAGGAACGCAGAAGAGACGACAATGCTTTCAACATGGGCGGCGATCCCGTCTTTGAAGGCACCACTACCGGCGGGGTGCTGGGCGGGCTGGCCGGGCTGGCGGCCGGCGCGGGCGCCCTGGCCATTCCCGGGATCGGCCCGATTATTGCCGCCGGCCCGATTGCCGGTTTGCTTTCCGGGGCCGCCACCGGCGGAATCGCCGGCGGCCTGCTGGACTGGGGCATTCCCGCCGAGCGGGGCCGTTATTACGAAGAGCGGGTGAAGCAGGGGAACATCCTGGTCTCTGTGCGCACGGCCGACAACAAGGCCAGCGACGCCGCCAACGTACTGCGCAGCTATGGCTCCCAGGACGTAGAAATCCACTGAACCACCTCACGGTTAGTTTGGATAAATAGCCTGGCGGCAGGGTGTCTCACCATCGGGGGGACACCCTGCTTTTTTATTTTGGCGAAACTAAACGCAAAGCAGAAGGCGCCTAAGGGACAGGAAAAACCTCGGCACTTTTTTAATAAGGTAGAAAGGAAACAGTTAATTAATTGTCGTAGTATATCCATATAATAGCAAAACAGGAAGGTGTTAGCAAACGTGAAGAAGGGGTTTTTTATCCTGACCTTGTTCTTTTCGCTTTACCTTTTTTATCTGCAAGGCTCCTCCTGGCCATTTCAGCAAAATAAAACCGACCAGTTGGTCTATTTATGCCAGGAGGAGTTCCAGACGCTGGACCCTGCCCGGGCGCAAGATTACTCTTCGCTTAAAATCATCGCCAATATATACGAAGGTTTGGTAAGATTTAAACCGGGTTCATTTGAGGTGGAGCCTTGTCTGGCCACCGGCTGGGAGGTTTCTCAAGACAGGCTCAACTGGACATTCAAACTTCGGCCTGGAGTAACCTTCCACGACGGGACGCCTTTTAACGCCGCTGCCGTCAAATATAGCTTCGACCGGCAAATAAACAATTTGACGGCAAATACTTCCATGGTCTTTGGCATGGTTGAATCGGTCCAGGTTCTTGACCGGCTTACCGTTCGTTTTAAGCTTAAATTTCCTTACGCACCCTTTTTAAACAACCTGGCCCTGCCTTTCGTCGCCCCCATCGTCAGCCCGGCGGCGGCCCAAAAAGACGGCGGCGATCCAGCGCTGCAACCCGCGGGCACCGGGCCGTACATGCTGGAAAAACGGGAGCAGGGACGGGAAATCATTTTAAAGGCAAATCCGCTTTACTGGGGTGAAAAACCGGCCCTGAAGAAAATTATCTTCCGGACGGAAGGCGACGCAGCCAAAAGAAAGCGGCTCATTTTAAGCGGGAGGGCGGACGTGATCGATGCCGCTCCGGAAGACATTCCTGCTCTCGAAAACAAGGGCATCAAGATCTGGCGCGTTCCCGGCGCAGATATAAGCTACCTCGGCTTTTACACAAATAAAAAACCCTTTCAGGACCCCGGGGTGAGGCAGGCCGCCTGCCGCGCCATCGACCAGCCACGCTTAATCCAGGAACTGTTCGGGGAAAATGCAATTCCGGCCAAAGGCCCGCTGCCTCCGGGAATCCTGGGGCACGCGCAAGAACTCCGGCAGCTTCCCTATGACCCGCAGGAGAGCCGCCGCCTGCTGGCCGCCGCCGGCTATCCCCAGGGTCTGCCGATAACCATTATCACCTACGCCGGGAAGCGCCCCTATAATCCGGCGGGAGGGGAAAAACTGGCCCGGGCGCTGGCAAAACAACTCGCCGGCGCCGGTTTTAAAACCAGAGTTGTTGTCCACCCGTGGGAAAAATTTAAAAAAGCCCTTCTCGATCAGGAAGGCGACGCCTTTTTATACGGCTGGATCAGCGATAACGGGGACCCCGACAACTTTCTCTACACTTTATTTTCCTCCGCCCAGATCACCACCGGACTAAACGCCACCCGTTACCACAACCAGCGGATCGATACGCTGCTCATTACGGCCCAAAGAACTCCGGACCCCATTTTGCGCGCCCGCCTGTACCAGGATATTCAAAAGCAACTTTTGCAAGAAGCGCCCGCCTTCTTTATCAACCACAGTCTTCTGGCCGTCGCCGCCTCCCCGGCCGTTTCTGATTTGACGCTTCACCCGGGCGGCTGCATTTATTTCCCGAACGCAAAAAAGCAAAACCGTAATAAATTTTCCCCAAACAATGAATAATGACCCGTTTTGTGGATATGCTAAAAAAGGCAAAAAGCAAAAGTATGGCAAGGAGGAAAAAGTATGGTTAACCAACTCCAGCAACAACTCCAACGTTTGCGCGACGAAGTTAACTCGATCTCGCAACTGGCCGCCCAACTGCAACAGGCTGAGCAAAACAACTCCGCGCAACTGCAGCAACTCCAGCAAAAAGAAGTTTTTGCCGCCCAAAACCTGCAGCGCATCCAGTACCTGACCAGCCGGCTCCACCAGGACATCACGCAGGCCAGCAACATGGCGCAACAGTTAACCGGCGCGTCCATCTTCCCGCAGGCCCAGGCGACTTACCAGTACGCCACGCCTACCGGCTACGCACCGTTCCAGTACCAGCCGGCAACCGCCCAAACCGGTTGGGGCGCGCAGCCTTTTGCGGGGCAAACCGCCTGGGGAGGACAACAAACCGGCGCCTTTCAAAGAGGCTTCGGAGCCCAGTACGGTTACGGCGCCGGGCAGCTGGAAACCAGCGCCCAATACGGCGCTCCCGTTACGGGATGGTCCGCCCAGTATAGCCCGTACCAGGTCAGCCCGACGACTCAGTACACGGCCGGCCAGATCAGTCCCACTGCGCAATACGGCGCAGCCCGGCAGGGCGGCTGGACGACCCAATATACGACCACACCCGGACAGTGGAGCGCGACCCAGAGAAGCGAAGCGCAAATCGGCCAGGGCACGGAAAATCAATTAATCTGGTCCGGCCAGGCGCAGGCAGGCTGGGGCGGCGGTCAGGCGCAGCCCGGTTGGACCGCTCAGGGGGGCGGCCAGACCCAGATGGGTTGGAGTGGCCAGTGGGGCACCCAGACCGGCCAGTTTACCCAGTACGGCGCTACTGGAGCAGAAATGGGCTACGGGCAGGGTTTAGGCCGGACCGGCTTTGAAAGCGCCCAGTACGGCGGCCAGTTCATGGGGCAGCGCTAAAGAACCGACACCTCTCTCAAGCCGTACCACTCTAAAACTTACGGAAAAAAACCGTAATAAAACGAGCGGACGTACACGATCCGGAGACAGGCCAAAGAGGACCGCGGTTTTACCGGCGGTCCTCATTTTTTTCTGCCACCAAAAAAAGACAACATTCACCTCTTAACAGATAATACCAATTATAGTATAATTAAACAAAATTATGCGAGGTGGTCTGTTTTGGCAAAGGTTTTGCGGGAAGGGGCTTCCTACAACCAGCGCGAAGTCCTTGATTTGCTGGTAGAATTCTCCGGGTTCAAAGACCGGGTGCAAAAGAAATTCAAAGATTTATCGCGGGAACTGGAAGGCAAGCCGAACGAACACGAATTGTGGGTTAACCTTTACCTGGTGTCCGCCGATTACGCCGAGGAGCTGGCCATCAAAAAACAAAAGCAGGAAGCCCTGATGCAAAAGGCATCTTAAAAACCTAACGCGCGAAACCATTATCCACGTGGAACCACTATCTACCCTTGCCACTGAGCTGCCCATGTGATATAATCAATTGCGTGATAGAATTGAATTGGTACGGGGGCATAGCTCAGCTGGGAGAGCGCTAGAATCGCACTCTAGAGGTCGGGGGTTCGAGTCCCCTTGCCTCCACCAGGAAAATCAAGGGTTCCGGCGATCGAGGGTTACTGCAAAAAGACGATTTTACTGCAAAATTACTGCAATGAGAAAAAAATAACCACCAGCCGGTAACGTATGGTAAGCTAATTAATAGACCAAAGGAATAATGTCCAGTGCTTTTCGCCGTTAAAGACCCTTTAGGTCGAACAGTGGGTTTATCTAAAAAGGTTTGGGAGGAACATATCGTTATAAGACATCCGGAATTTGTCAACCAGGTTAATGAGGTCAAACATGCGGTAGAAAAACCGGATGTAATTTCTTCCAGTAGTAGAAAAGAAAACAGAGACACATACTATAAGTTAGGGGCAATAAAAAAATACCCTAAACTTTATATAACGGTAATTGTGGAATTTGAACAAAATGCAGGAGAAATAAAAACAGCCCATCTAAGTGGTAGTATAGTTTCCCCTGGTCCAGGAGGGTATAAATATGTTTACAGGTCTGGACGTTAGCTATGACCGCGAAAACGATATTCTCTATATTTCTTTTGGGCCTCCGAGGCCGTCTTACTGCACAACTCAAGAAGATGACGTTTTCATTATGAAAGATATTGAGACTGACGAGTATTCGGGAATTACAATCATGGATTTTCAAGAAAGGCTTAAAGACGGCAGCATTTTAAATTTTCGGTGGCCGTTTGATTTGGACTTCGCCGCGTTAAAAGCGGCTTTTAACCTCAAAAAGCCACTGGCTTTACCTGTTAATAAATAACCACCAGCCGGTTACTGGTGGTATAATTAATTTACCAGTTCTCAGACTTCCTTTGCGGAAGTTTCTTTTTTTCTTCCGAAAAGCTCATTCAGCCTGGCCGCCGCCTTCTTCTTCAGTTCCGAATCGACGCGGCTGTAAGTGTCAATCGTGGTGGTAATCTTTGCGTGGCCTAAAAGTTCCTGCACAATCTTCGGGTGCTCGTTCAGTTCCAAAAGCCGGGTCGCGAAGGTATGTCGCAAATCGTGGAATCTGGTTTTTGGTATTCCCGCTCGCCTTAAAAGTCCTTCAAATTTGCGGGTGAAATTCCGGGGGTCAAGAGGTTTGCCGTCTTCCAGGCAAAAAACCAGGTTTTCATTATGGTAATTCTGGCCAAAAAATAACCGTTCCTCATTCTGCCGTGCTTTATGCGCCTTCAGTTCTTTTAGAATGTCCTCCGGGATTGGGATTATACGCTTCGAGGATTTTGTTTTCGGGTCAAGATAATCAAGTTTAGTTTTTCTCCCCCCGTTTTTGGAAGGGTCATCAACCTTTACCCTGGCAAGCGATTCTTTCACGCTGAGGACGCCACTTTTTAAGTCCACGTTGTTCCATTTTAAGGCCAGCAACTCCCCGCGCCTTAGGCCGGTTCCCAGTTCCAGCAGGAAGGCCGCATATAACCTGTCCTGTTCGGCCAAACTTAAAAATCTGTCCATTTCCTCCGGTTTTAAGAGACGCATTTCCCTTTCTTCTTTGTCCGGCAGGTTAACCGATTCGGCCACGTTCCGGTAAATCAATTGTTCTTTAACTGCCTGCTTTAATGTCTCATGAATCACTGCGTGCATATAGCGGACGTAATCCACGGAAAGGCCGCCTTTGCCGTCTACCCTGCCGTTCTCCAGCTTTTCTTTGTATAGTCTTTGGAGATCGCCCGTCTGCAACTTACTCAAGGGAATGTCGCCAATCGCCGGTTTGATATGGCACCTGATCAGCGTTTCGTATCCCGCCCAGGTGGTGGGCTTTAGCTTCAGTTTTTTATAATCGGCAAGCCATTTATCTAACCACTGGCCTACAGTCACCTTATGGGGTTCCACGAAAGCGCCGATGTTCTTTTCGTGTTGCACCTTCGCCAGCCAGTCCTGGGCCTCTTTTCTGGTTTCAAAATATTTGGTGATCCGCTTCAGCTTCCCCGTGGCCGGGTCGTAGCCAATACTGGCCTTCGCTTCCCATTTGCCGTCTTTGCGCTTGTAAATGGTTCCCTCTCCGTGGCCCCGTTTAGCCACTGTCGTTCCCTCCCTCCAGAATTGCTAACGCCGCAGTTACGGCCTGCTGCACCTTTTCACTCTCCGGATACCAGGCAGCAATGCGTTTTAATTGCCGGGCCGCCTTCTTCTCCACCTGGGCCGCCGGTGGTCGTTTGGGCTGCTTGCGGTAGAGTTCTTTGATAAGCCTTTGCTTTTCTTCTTCCGGCAGCTTTGCCTTGCGTAAAGCCGCCTCCGCTTCCTCTAAGGTAGCACCCAGGTAAGCAGCCTCGCTCTTCACCCTGCCGTCCTGCAGGAAGTTCCTTCGCAAATACGGGTAATATTTCTTCCTAACCGGTGTCCACGCGATAAACAATTTGCCTCCCTCCCTATATTGTAGTTAATACCATATTAATACTATCGCAGGAAGTAGTCAAGCCTTTTTGTCGAAAAGTTCTACCGGCTGGTAGGATTTCAATCTATAAGCTAAATTTATAATATCCATAAGTGTTTCTTATGCCCCAGACGCATTTAGAAGCGTATTAAGGCCGGTCTAACGCAAAACATTACCGACGCAGTTTCAACGCGAATATCGGCCTTATTTCGCCTCTGGAAGTTTTTCAGGCCAGCAGAAGTAAGGCACAGTACGGGTACCCCGGTTCGTGGGCAAGGGGCAGGGGTAGACTGGGGAAAACCCGTCGTCTGCGTATACGCCTAAGTGGCAAGCCAGGGGCTAAAAAGGCCGGGCGTTTAACCCGGCCATGTTTTACGTTTTGTCATTGTTTTAACCCTCCTCCTTTGGTTTTAGCGGGCACTTCCCTTCCCGGTACTAGGGGCAACCCTCGGGATAGTCACACATCCCTTCTCCTTCCACACGCCAACCCCCCATGCGGTACATGTCTTCATACTCAAACCGGCTGGGACAGTCGCAATCATTCCGGGTAGGGACAGGCTTCCCAATCAGGCTTCTCATAAATGCGTCATTGGAAATGATTCTGACAGCCTGGCGAATAACCAGGCCGGTAATCATTCCAACATTTAAACCGACACCTTTTCCTTGTAGAGCTTGATTGTCCCTTCGATAAGGTTGTTTTTTCTAAAATAAAAGGGGACCACCCGATCAAATTTTCCTGTATGCTGGAGATGGACAAACCCCAGCTACAGGAGGAAAGGATATGATCAGTGTGGTCGATAAAGAGATTATCAGAAGATTGCACTAAGTGCAAGGCAAGTCAATCCGCTGGATCGCCCGGGAACTGAAGATGTCGCGCAAAACAATCCGTAAGGCACTAAAAGACGCCCTCCCTCCAACGTATAACCTGACCAGGCAAAAACCAAAGCCGGTCACCGGAACGATTCAGCCTATTGTGGAACAATGGCTGGCCGCAGACGAAGCCAAACCCAAAAAACAAAGGCACACGGCCAACCGAATCTACGAACGTCTGGTGCAAGAATACGGTTACCAGGGCAGCAAAGCGAGCATCCACATGCTGGTCCACAAATTAAGGCAAAAAGAACGCGAAACCTATGTTCCCCTCTCCTTTGAACCGGGCACAAACGCCCAGTGCGATTGGGGTACCGTCACCGTAATTTTAGCTGGGGAACCGGTCAAGGTTGAACTTTTTGCCTTACGCCTGACCAACAGCCGCTTCTCTTTTTGTCAGGCTTTTCCCAGCACTAAACAAGAGGCCTTCTTTGAAGGGCACCGGCGGGCCTTCGATTTCTTCGGCGGTGCCCCCCTAACCATCACCTACGACAACTTAAAAACAGCCGTCTTCAAAATCCTTGAAGGGCGCACCAGAATAGAACAACAGGCTTTTATCGCCTTTCGCAGCCACTACCTTTTCGAAAGCATCTACTGCAACGCCGGCCGGGGAAACGAAAAAGGCCAGGTAGAAAACTTAATCATGCCGAAAGAAACTTCTTTACCCCCATCCCGGAAGCAAACTCTCTCGAAGAACTAAATCTCTGGCTAAATGACCAGTGCCTGGCCTACGCCCAAAACCACCGGGTACCCGGGGCAAATTACACCATCGCCCAGGCCTTCGAAGAGGAAAGAAAGCTCCTTTTGCCGTTACCCAAAAGACCTTTTGAATGCTGCCGCGTTCTTTCGGCAAAAGCCAACGCCAGCCAGCTGGTGCGCTTCGAGAACAACTTTTATTCCGTTCCCCAGACCTGGGCGGGCCGTGCGCCCGTTTTAAAAGCTTACGTGGACAGAGTGGATATATACGCCAACCATTTATTGATCGCTTCCCACCCCCGCCTTTACGGAGAGAAGCGGGAATCCTTCGTCCTGGACCATTACCTGGATACCCTGCTATTTAGCCCCCTAACGAGATTGGACAGTTAGACCTAAATCTGCTACAGTTAAGTAAGGGGGCATGATTTAGTTGAATAGAAAACAATACTCACCAGAGATGAAAATGCAGATCGTGAAAGAAACCCTGGAAACGGGCAATGCCTCTATCGTGGCCAGAAGATATGATATTGCTCCCAGCCTGGTCGCCCGCTGGGTAAGGTGCTACAAACGGTACGGTACGTTTTACCCGCAAAAGGGAGCGCCACGAACAAACGGCGCCGGTACTCCCCATGATTACAAGAGGATGGCCCAGGAAAACGAGCAACTAAAGAAACTGCTGGGCGAAAAAGACCTGGAAATTGCCATTCTCCGTGATTTGTTAAAAAAAACGAACATGCCGATAAAATAGCCGTGGCGCAAAAATGGATCTCTTTGGGATATAAAGTTTCCCTGGTTTTGCGGATTATCGGGATCAGCCGCTCCACGTACTATGCTAATTTAAACCACCAACCCAAACCAAGGACTCGCGCCGGTGGTCAGCCCAGCTCCTGCTATACCTTCACCAGCGATAACAAGGTGGTGAGCAACGAACAGGCCAAAGAATGGGTTGTGCGAATTAATTACCGCCGAAGGGTTTGCCTATGGATACTTAAAATTAACCCACTGCCTGCGCCGGAAGTTTCACCTGATCATTAATAAAAAGAAGGTATACCGGCGATGTCAAGGAACTGGATATCTTAAGGCCGCAGCGGAAGATAAAGCACAAACACCCCCGCCGGCTTACCAGGAACCGGGTCATTACGGCTTCCAACCAGCTCTGGGAAACAGATATTAAATACGGCTACATTGCCGGGGAAGACGGGTTCTTTTTCGTATTGACGTTTTTGACCGTTGCATTGTGGCCTACCATATCGGGTTGGCCTGCGAAGCAAAGGATGCCGTGATCACCCTAAAAAGTGCTC
The DNA here is from genome assembly GCA_040755215.1 of Bacillota bacterium. Taxonomy (GTDB): domain Bacteria; phylum Bacillota; class Desulfotomaculia; order Desulfotomaculales; family Nap2-2B; genus JAIMBK01. The sequence continues at coordinate 27,585 of JBFMBG010000045.1, forward strand.
TTTTTAAACGCCAGCTCTACACAGTAAACCAAAAACCGGTCATTAGATCCGACAACGGGCCGCAGTTTATCAGTAATCTTTTTGAAGGAACGTGTCTTGAGCTCGACATCGAACATGAAAGAATACCTTTTAAGACACCCAATTTGAATGCCCACATCGAATCGTTATTTATGCCTGTTCCGTGTTCAAATAGTTTGATTTCTGGTTGCTTATTTAATTTGCCGTGTAACATGCCGCTCCCGATTAACAGGTAGCGGTTGCCCTGAGCCCTGGCTCGCTTTCCACCCAGGGTTGGAGCGGTGGAGCTGGCGGTCCTTCGTGCAGACGAAGCGGCCCCGGAATAACGGAGGCAATCTGTCCATGCAGGGCTTCACGCTGAAAGCCGCAAAGACCAGGGCGGCAGACTCGGGCAAGATCCGCCGGTGGCGTCGCCGGGATAACTCAGGCCCGGGGGAAACCCCAAAGGGCCTCTGCCGCCTTCGGGCGACAGGAAGGGTGCGCTCCCTTCAGGCGTAATAGTCACCGGAGGCCTGCCACCCGATGAAGGGAGCCGGCGGCGCTGGGCGCCGCCGGC
>JBFMBG010000046.1:0-28055 GCA_040755215.1 Bacillota bacterium
TCCCGCAATTCTTTCTTTTACCCACTGCTCTATTTCACTGAAAGCAGGTTTTTGAGCGCCTTCCCGGACAACCAGGAAAGCCTTTACCGCCTCCCCCCACTGCTCGTCGGGCACCCCGACCACCGCAGCGTCGGCAATTAGCGGGTGTTCCAAAAGAACTTTTTCCACCTCTTTCGGATAAACATTTTCACCCCCGGTTTTAATGAGGTACTTTTTGCGATCCACCAGGTACAGATTACCCATTTCGTCCCGGCGAAAAATGTCGCCGGTATGCAACCATCCGTTCACCAAAGTTTTTTCCGTTTGCGCAACGTCGTTCCAATAACCCTGGAATACACCCGGCCCTTTTAAAATCAATTCGCCATTAGCACCGTCAGGCAGATCCCACCCCTCTTCGTCCACAATTCTTCCGGCGTAAAGGGGTAATAATTGTCCGCAACTGCCTGGTTTTTCTAGCTCAATTTGCTCCGTCGACAGGGAAACCACGCCGGCCGCTTCGGTTTGGCCGTAAATCCCTAAAAATTTGGGGCTGAGCAGGTTAAAAGCCGCTCTTAATACCTCGGGCGGCTCCTTTCCCCCCGGTCCAAAAACAAGGCGCAGCGATTTCAGGTGCTCTCTTTTGATTGCCGGTGCATTTACAAAACGCCGGAGGGTGGGAGTAATAAAAAAGGTGAAGGTGGCCTTTTCCCTGACAATACTTTCTGCCACGGCTTCCGGGTTAAAGCGGGGGAGGATTACCGTTGTGGCGCCGGCAAGGAAAGTGGCCAGAATTAAATTCAAGCCTGCTACGTGAAATAAGGGAGCAAAGGATAAGTAAATGTCACGGTCGTTGATCCCAGCCTCAAAAGCCAGGTTTACCGCGTTGGCCACCAGGTTTTGTTCACTTAGCTGGCAGCCTTTAGGATAACCCGTGCTCCCGCTGCTGTAAATTAAGAGGCAGGGTCCCGTAGATACGAACTGCTTGAAAAAATGGTCGCGGTAAGTTACTCCCGGCTCATCCCGCCATTCCTCAATTTGCCTGAGCATAACCACCTCCTCTTTTAAAGAGATAGCCATATGTTTAGTGGGTTCGTGATAGAAAAAGAGCAACGGGGAACAATTGCGGATAATGTAAAGCAACTCTTGCCGGGCTAAACGAAAGTTCAGCGGAACCATAATTGAACCGATACCAGCAGCAGCAAACAAGAAGGTTATTATTTCCACACAGTTTTCCGCCAGAATAGTAAAACGGTCTCCCGGTGCAATACCGTACTTCTTCAAAATAGTAATTGCTTTCAAAATGTCTGCGTAAAACTTATTAAATGAGATATACTTTCCCCCATCAATAAAGGCGATTTTATTGACGTAACGCTGGGAATTTTTTCTTGCCAGACTGACTAGACCCACCGGATTTACCCCCTGGGGGCTAAATAGGTTTCCTCACCAAAGGAAATCTCGCTCCTCTGAGTTTTCCGGAGTTTTTAACTTTCCAGGGAACCCGTTTTTAAGTTCTTGTTTTTCGGGGCGGCTTCCTGGATCTTTCACCTCATCCCCGGAAATTTCCCACCGAGAAGCGCTGTCATTTCCCGTGAACATTCCGCAAGCTTTTGCCCGTATGTTCTGATTACATCTTTGCTATAGAGGCTGCTTATCGTTACCAGGGTCAATACCGTGAGAACATTACCTTCGGCATCAAAAACGGGAGCCGAAACACCACTAATCCCTCGTTCGTAACCTTCGTAATCTTCGGCAAAGCCACGCTCCTGAACTTCCTTGATCTTTTTTCTGAACACCTCCGGGTCGCACAGCGAATGTGGGGTAAATTTAATCAGTTCGGTTTTGATTAATTGCTCCCTTTCTTCCTCCGGAAGGAAAGCAGTAAAACATTGTCCCATCGAACCGGCAGTGATTGGCATCCTGGTGCCCAGCGGAAGGGTTATTCTGGTCTGGTTTTCCAACTCAATTTTATCCAGCAGAATCACGCGCCGGAAACTAACCCTTTTCCAGATACAACCGGTAAAGTACGTTCCGTCTAATAAGGACTTAATTTTTAACCTGGCAAGCTTGGGCCAGCTTGCCTGTTCCATAACTGCCCCCGCCAGTTCAGGAAGGGCCCAGCCCAGGCTATATTCCTTTGTATTTTCATTAAAATTAACGAAGTTATGGGCTACAAGGGTTTGCAAAATAGTAAAACAAGTCCCCTTGTTGATCCCTAGCTCGCGGGCAATCTGGGTTACAGAACAGCTTCTTGAACCCCTTTTTTTCAGATATTTTAATATTCGCAAAGCTTTTTCTACTGCCGGTACCGTGTATTGTTGTCTGCTCATACTTAATCTCCAATAAGTGTTTTATATAGTAAACAAGGTTTTATATACAAAACAAAATTACACAAGAAATTCTTATTGTTAAGGTATCATCAGGCAACCTTCTCTGTCAATATCTAATTTTTAGGAAACTTTTTCCTTTATAAAATAGATTATAAATTCGACCATCCTTACCCTCAGTAAGCTACTTTTTGCTGATACTCCCCAAACACCTCCCGCAAAACACCGCAAATTTCTCCCAGAGTGGCGTATTCGTCTACAGCCGCGATCAAAGCGGGCAGAAGATTATCATTGCCCTGGGCTTTTTCCTTAACGAAAACCAGAGCCTCTTGCACCCGCCGGTTGTTTCTTTCTTTTTTCAACTTGTGTAACCGTTCCACTTGCCTCTTTTCCACTTCCGGATCAACTTTTTGCAACTTGATCTCCTGACGCTTGCCGGCAACAAATTTATTTAAGCCTACTACCACCTGTTTGCCGCTTTCCACATCCTTCTGGTAACGATAAGCGCTTTCTTCAATCTGCGAATGAAAATATCCGTTCTCGATGGCGGCAACCGACCCGCCCATTTCCTCCACCTTGCGGAGCAAACCCTTTATTGCCGCCTCCATCTCATCCGTCAGGGTTTCTACGAAGTACGCTCCTCCCAGGGGGTCCACGGTATCAGCCACACCACTTTCGTAGGCAATGATTTGTTGTATCCGCACCGAAAGGGCAGCCGATTCTTCGGTAGGAATGGCTAAAGCCTCGTCGTACGAGCAAATCGCCATGGATTGGGCACCGCCCAAAACTGTAGCCAGGGCATGGATCGTCCCCCGGATGATGTTGTTTAACGGTTGCTGCGCAGTTAATGTCGAGCCACCGTTTTGCACGTGAATACGGAACATCCACGAACGCGGATCTTTTGCTCCGAACCGCTCGCGCATTATTCTGGCCCAAAGGCGGCGGGCAGCTCTGTACTTTGCCACTTCTTCAAAAAAGTTGTTCTGGGTATTAAAAATCCACGATATACGCGGGGCAAACTGGTCTACAGCAATGCCGGCATCAATGAGGGCCTGAATGTACGCCAGCGCATTCGCAAAGGCAAAAGCCACTTCCTGCACGGCGGTTGCCCCGGCTTCCCGAATATGGTAACCACCGATACTGATAAAATTAAAACTAGGCATTTCTTTGATGCAGAAACCAACTGTATCGACCATGAGACGAAGCGAGGGCTGCGGCGGAAAAATATATGTTCCGCGGGCAATATACTCTTTAAGAATGTCATTTTGAATCGTGCCGTTCAATTTAACAGGCGGTACACCCTGACGTTTGGCAACTGCGACATACATGGCCAAAATTATAGCTGCAGGCGCATTGATGGTCATTGAAGTACTCACTTTATCCAGGGGGATCCCTTCAAACATAATTTCCATATCCCGCAGAGAGTCAATGGCCACCCCAACTCTGCCCACTTCCCCCCGGGCCAAGGGATGATCGGAATCTAAACCTATCTGGGTGGGTAAATCAAAAGCAATACTTAAACCCGTTTGTCCCTGTTGCAACAAAAAGCGAAAACGCCTGTTGCTTTCTTCCGGCGTGCCAAAACCGGCGTACTGGCGAATTGACCAGATCCGGCCCCTGTACATGCTGGACTGGATTCCTCTTGTGTACGGGTATAAACCGGGAAAACCTACGTTTTCCAAATATCTTTCATTTTCCACATCAAGGGGTGTATACAAGGTTTTAACTTCGATACCGGAACTGGTACCAAAATATTCCTTCCGCGGCGGCATTCTCTTTTCAGAGGCACGAAGAACTTCCTCCTCCCATTTTGCATACGCCTCCCTCAATTTTTCCATGCTCTGCACCCCCCAAAACAATTTCCACCAATTTTTCAAACAATCCCTCGCTGGCGGAAATCTTCGATCTGCCAGTCGCCGTAGCCAAGACTTGCTAAAATTTCTTCTGTGTGCTCCCCTGTTTGAGGAGCGTGGAAAGACTGGGGACCGGATACCCTGTCCAATTTCACAGGTAGCCCTAATTGAGTTAACAGCCCCAGAAGCGGATGGTCAACATCAAAAATCATTTCCCGGTGCCGCAACTGCGGATCGCGAAAGGCTTCCTCGATCGTTAAGACAGGAGCAAAACAAGTTTCCAAAGGTTCTAGAATTTTTACCCATTCATCTAATGTACGGCTCAAAAAAATATTATGAAATATGCCAATCAATTTTTCTTGCCTTTCTGGTGGAGCATTCAACTCAGAAATGAGATCTTCCCGTCCAACCGCTTTACAGAGGGTTGCCCAGAACTTTTCTTCCAAAGCTCCTATGGAGATGTAACGGCCGTTCTTTGTAGGGTAAACATTGTAACACGCCAGCCCGCCCGTTAACCTTTCCCCGCCACGCAACGGGTTCCTCCCGTCGCCGATATATTGGGCGGCCGCATTAACTCCTAAAAAAAAGGCGGCGTCCGTCATGCTCACGTCCATCATTTGCCCCCTGCCTGTTTTTTCCCGGTTAAAAAGGGCGAGTAAAATCCCCACCAACGCCATTAACGCCCCGCTCAGGTCTGCGATTTGAACCCCCGGAATCACAGGAGGGCCTTCCTTCGCTCCGTTGTTGCCCAGTACTCCGGCTATGCTTATATAATTAATATCATGGCCCGGGCGATCCCGGTAGGGACCAGTTTGGCCAAACCCGGTTAAGGCGCAGTATATGATCCTGGGATTTTCCTTCTCCAGTGTTAAATAATCCAGACCTAAACGTTTCATTACCCCGGGCCGAAAACTTTCTATGAGTACATCGCTTTGCCGCAGGAGCGCAAAGAATATCTCCTTCCCTTCCGGAGTCTTGAGGTTTAAGGTCAGGCTTTTTTCCCCCGGTTAACAATCAGGTGCCGAACACCCGTCCCCTTCCATAAAGGAGGAGACCGGCGGGCGTAATCTCCTTCCCCCGGCTCTTCTATTTTTATTACCTCCGCACCATAATCTGCCAAAAACATGGTACAAAACGGGCCCGGCAGGAGACGGGTGAGATCGAGTACTTTAAGTCCTTTGAGAATCATCCTTCTTCCTAACCCCCGAACAGAAACATTATAGACTTAACCGCTCCGTCCGAAAATTGCCACCGCACAGGTGAAGTGTCCAGGGTGCCCCCCCAAATTATGTGTGAGTCCGATATCGGCCTTTTTAAGCTGCCTTTGCCCTGCCTTTCCCTGTAACTGTTTATATACCTCGTATATCATCCGTAAACCACTTGCCCCTATAGGGTGGCCGAAACACTTCAGTCCCCCGTCAGTGTTCACAGGCAACCCGCCTTCGAGGGTAAAAAAGCCTGCATCCACGTCTTCCTTTGCCTTTCCGCGAGGACTAAAACCAAGGTCTTCATAAATCAGCAGCTCGGTGATGGTGAAGCAATCGTGGACGATGGCGAGGTCAATCTCTTCCCGCGGGTCTTTAATTCCCGCCTCCCGGTAAGCGCTTTGGGCAGCAGTAACCGTCTCCTCAAAGTGAACCATATCATAATCGTCGTGAAGAATGGCCTGGCGGGCTCCGCAGCTTAACCCCAGCCCTTTGACCAGGACGTAGTTCTGCCGCAAGCTTTTAGCCAGCTCCGGGCGTGTCAGGATTGCCGCCGCCGCGCCGTCACTCACCCCGCAACAATCGTACAGTCCCAGCGGCCAGGCTACGATAGGCGCGTTAAGCGCTTGCTCCAGGTTAATTTCTTTTTGAAAATGCGCTTTTGGATTCAAAGCCCCGTTCCGGTGGTTTTTTACTGCAATCTTCGCCAGCGTCGTCTTTCCCTCTTCGAAACTTAACCCGTAATGATGAAAATAACGCGTGGCCGCCAAAGCAAACTGGACGGGCGCGGGTACCGGCGGTTCGACCCGCGAACCCCAAAAAGGGGCGTATGACACCGGCAGCCCGGAGACTCCGGCATCCTTTAACTTTTCAACCCCCAGGACGAGCACAAAGTCATAGATTCCTGCCGCAACCGCAAAACAGGCGTTGCGAAACGCATCGGTTCCTGTGCAGCAGGCATTCTCAACCCTCGTTACAGGAATATAATTCAATTTTAAAGCGTGGCTGAGCATCGTTCCGCGTGCAGAACCAAACGCAAACTGGAACCCCAGCCAGGCAGCCTGAATGTCTTTAGGTTCCAGGCCCGCATCGGCAAAAGCCTCGTAAGCGGCTTCAACCATTAAGTCCTCGGCACTTTTATCCCAGTGTTCACCAAATTTTGTGCACCCCATGCCGACAATGGCAACTTTATCTTTTATTCCTCCCATAAAAAAGTATCACTCCCTATTCAAGTGTTCTCGCAGGGATACATTTCCAATAATAGTTATGAATGCCGCCGACCGTATGTAACTTTCGAAAACTCATTTCCAAAGGCATGCTAATTTTGATTTCATCAATGACGCGGTCGGTCATCACGCACTGCATTCTCCCTCCGCCTTCAAAATTTATAAAACAGACCACGAGCGGCGGATCGAGGGTAAGGCCCAGGTAATCTAAGGAATAAGTAAAAAGACTGGCCCGCTTATCGGAAAACCTTACGAGTGTATACTGGTCTTTTGTCTGGCACTTCGAGCACACCCTTTGGGGAGGGTACTGCTGATAACCACAATTTTTACATTTTACCCCGTACAGACGTATGTTTTGGTTGTGCTCCCTATAAAGGGCAGAAGGAGAAGGCGGGTCGAGCGGAGGCCGGCGCGCCGGAGGAGCCATGTCAATCAAAGAGCGCCAGCGGGCGTACGTAAGATAATCCGGGAGAATTTTCTTTGCCTGCAGGTAAACATTTACACCCCGCCTTCTCTCCAGTTTTTCTATATTTTCGGTCACGCGGAGAACAAATGCATCTGCCCCATCACCATAACCCGCCAGAAGAATTCTTTCCCCCGGCCTTGCTTCTTCGAGGGCCGCAACCAAAGACAGGAAGGAAAATGCCGCCCCGGTGTTACCGACCCGTTCAAAAAGGATGTTGCGCCCGTGAAGCCGCGGGTTAAAACCAAGGCGAACGAGCATTTCCCGGTACCTACGCGCGTCCGGTGCATATATGGCAACCTTAGAGAAGTCCTGGCTACTTAGCCCGCATTTTTCAAGAAGGCCGTTAACCGCCATGGGAAGTACCTTTAAGTAACCTTCTTCAGCGGCAAAACGTTCTTCTGCCGAACGGAGAAAGATATCGCCCGGAAGCCTCCAAATATCCAAAATCTCATTTGAAACGCTATAGCAATCTTCAATTACCGCAATTACGTTTTCCCTGCCGACAACGACCGCAGCGCCGCCATCCCCGACTATCGGTTCGTGCTCCGACCCCGGCTGAGGAACGCGCAAATCGGCGCAGGTAACCATCACCTGTTTTGCTGAGCCAGCCTTCACAGCATCCATGGCCATCCTCAGCGCAATTGTTCCCGACCGCAGTGAACTGGTAACATCCGCAGTAAGAATATCCGTCTTTAAGTCAGCGGCCTCGGCTATAATAGCCGCCCCCTGTTTTTCTATGTAGGGCGGAGTAGTAGTGGCGAAAAATAACCCGTCTATGTTACCACGATCCAGGCCTTTTAAGCTGTCGCAGGCAGCCGCAACGGCCATGGTGACGCTGTCCTCATCAAAATTAGCCACGGCTTTCTCCCAGCCGCGCCAGCCAACAGTTCCCGCACCCAGGCGGAAAAGAGGAATATAGGCTCCGTACGCAGTAATACCAACCAACTTCTACACTTCCTTTCCTTCCCACTTGTGGCGTGAATCAATCCCTCGGCAACCGTTACCTGAAGAATATCAATTAATACCCTTAAAAGTATTTTGCAATTTTTATGCCACGTACAAGGTGCATATATCTCCCGTTACCCAGTTCTGGACAAAAAGGAGAGAAAGGTTAATTAATTTATACTTCCGGCAGTTTTCTAATTTAAAATTTTGCTGGAAAAAGATAATGCTGCAATTTTGCATTGGCCTATGCAATATTACATTAGCCGTGGGTTCGGGCATCAATTGATTTTAATCGTTGGATCTTTCTGCTTACAGTCGACTGATCGACTTTCAACACTACAGCAGCCTTATACGTGCTCCCAAATTGTTCTATCGCCCGCTGGATAAGCTGTTTTTCCACCTCTTGGACCGCTTCTTTAAGAGGAATAATACCATTAACCAAAACCGGCTTTTCTTGCCTGTCGTTGTTTTGCTCCCGTATTTGAAGAGGCAGGTCTTCCAATTTTATAACCGAGCCCCCAACCGCCACATAGAGAAATTCGACAATATTCTCCAGCTCACGCACATTGCCTGGCCAGTCATATTGCAGCATCTTTTCCAGTGCTTCAGTACTGAAGCGTTTTTTAATCTCGTAATTCCGCTCAAACTTCTTTTGAAACTTTTGAATCAATGGTACTATATCTTCCCGCCGCTCTCTGAGGGGCGGGATGTAAATCGGCACTACATTCAGACGAAAATAGAGGTCTTTTCGAAAAGTCTTGTCTTTTACTTTCTGAGCCAGATCTGTATTGGTCGCCGCAATAATGCGGACATCAATTTTTCGCGTCTTGACGCCTCCTACCCGGGTAAACTCTTTCTCCTGTAAAACCCTCAAAAGTTTTACCTGCAAAGCGAGAGGCAGATCGCCTATTTCATCCAGCAACAATGTTCCCCTGTCGGCAAGCTCAAGTAATCCGGGTTTACCCTGTCTATTTGCGCCTGTAAACGCCCCCCCTTCGTAACCAAAAAGCTCCGATTCCAAAAGCGCTTCCGGGATTGCCCCGCAGTTTATTTTAACAAAGGGGTAGCCGGCCCGCGGGCTGTTTGTATGAATCGCGTGCGCTATAACTTCTTTTCCAACGCCAGATTCCCCTAAAATTAACACCGTGGAGTCCACTTTTGCCACTCTCAAAACAAGCTCTAAAACCTTTGTCATTGCCGGTGAATTTACCACCAGATCATTTACTTCTTTTAACTGCGCCCTTAATTCTGCGAGCTCTTCATGATAGCGCCTGGAAAGCTCTTTGGTTTTTTGCAGTTCATCCTTCAACTGAGAAAGTTCAGTAATATCACGGACGTTAATTACTATACTTTCAATATTTCTTTCTTCATTTAAAACAGGTGTACAGGTAACAAGAAGGTCGTTTTTGTCTTTCTTTCTCTTTTCTACAAAGGAAGCAGCCCCCTTTTTTTGCAAAACCTCGCCTAACATATCGCTTTCAAAAAAGTCCTGGACCGATTAGGCGGAAATCTGTTCAGTTGTAATATCGGCCACACGCAAGAAAGCCTGGTTGTATCGAATCACTTTCCCCTTTTTATCGCAAACCAGGATACCATCGTAAGAAGAGTCGATAATAGTCATTAGTTCACTATTCAACCTTTTAACCGTAGAAAGCTCTTCCGAAATAAACTCAATTTCCGATATATCTTGAAAGATTCCTACTGCGCCAACTACCTTACCTCCCTGAACAATGGGGGTCCGGTTCGTTATGTATTTTCTTTTTCCTACCTGGTACTTGGTGCTGAACTGGGGCTGACCCGTCTTCAAAACCTCAAGCAGACCGGAAGGAACAACCACCTCGGTCAGATAACTGCCGATCGCTTCTTCCCGTTTCCGGCGGGCTAAACGCTCCGCTGCAGGATTAAACAAAGTTATCCTGCCTTCAGCGTCGATTGCCACAATTCCGTTGTGGGCGCAGCTGATTGCCGCATCCAGTTCTTTGAGCTTTCTATCCGCAATCAGCGCATAAGCCATTGCCAACGTCTGCCCCGACAAAAGACCCGAGACACAACCCTCATCGTCGACAACCACCGCCCAACTTCCTTTCAGCGGCCAGACTTTTTCTATAAACGCATCCCTATTTACACTCAGTGGCTGAAAATCGGCAAACCTCGCTACAGACTCCTCCAGATCAAAACCGCCGTTAAACAACGACAAAACCCTCTCTTGCAAAACGATGCCTTTAAGCTTCCCTTTGCGGTCTATTACCGGCGCAGCCCCCACTCCGTATTTCTTCCAGTAAGAAAAAGCGTCTCTCAGGCTCGCCCCTTCGCTTAAATAATCCACAACTTTAATCATAATGTCTTCTACTGTTGTTAACAAAACTGATCCCCCCTGCGGTACTGCATTTTTACATTGCCCTTTGCCTATATCCTACAACAACTAAGGAAGAAATGCATTACTGAAATGAAAGCAGGGGGATTCGATCCGAGCTGATTCGAATTATTAAGAGCTTGTTAAGAATATTCTTTTATTAACTGCGTAGCAATGATGTTTTTCTGGATTTCGGAAGTTCCTTCATAAATCCTGGTGATGCGCGCATCGCGATAAAAACGCTCTACAGGACATTCCTTCATGTAACCCATTCCTCCGTGTATTTGCAGGGCTTTATCGGCAATGCGCCCAAAAACCTCGGAACCAAACAGTTTAACCATGGCAGCCTCCTTAATCACTTTCATTCTCTGGTCCACCATCCAGGCAACCCGGTAAACCATGCTCCGCAAGACCTCTATCTCCGTGGCCATCTCGGCCAGCATGTGCTGGATCGCCTGAAAATTAATTATCGGTTGGCCAAATTGGATTCTTTGCTGGGCGTACCGGATGGCCAGTTCCAGCAGCTTTTCGCAAGAGCCAAGATTTCGGGCGGCCAAACTCACCCTTCCATTGGCCAATATTTTAAGCGCATTCACGTATCCCTCCCCTTCTTTACCCAAAACGTTTTTCCGCGGTACGGGACAATCTTCAAATATTAACTCGGCAGTATGGGAGCCACGCAAACCCATCTTCTTTTCAATGGTCCCGATTCTGAAGCCGGGAAACTCTTTCTCCACGATAAAGGAAGTAATGCCGCGGGGGCCTTTCGATTTATCGGTCACCGCCATAACCGTAAAGACTTTTGCAATGACCGCATTCGTGATAAAATGCTTTGTGCCGTTAAGAATATACGTTTCCCCCCTCAAGGCCGCCGCAGTCTTTAAATTGGCCGCGTCGGAACCGGCATTGGGTTCGGTAAGCGCAAAAGCCCCGATCATTTCTCCCGCCGCCATTCGGGGCAGGTACTTTTTTTTCTGCTCTTCCGTGCCCAACTCCACGATACCCACACTACCGATCCCGTTATGGCAACCTATAATGGTGGTAAACCCGTTATGTGTGCGTCCGAGTTCTTCAAAAATCAAGCATTTAGCCAGCATATCAATCCCCGCGCCCCCGTATTCGGCGGGTATGCTCAGCCCAAACAACCCCATTTCTTTTGCCTTTTCCAGAAGATGGGCGGGAACTTCGTCTTTTTCTTCTATTTCCGTGGCCAGGGGATCGACTTCGTTTTCTACAAAATCTCTTACTGCCTTCTTCATCAATAAAATTTCTTCCGGAACAGTAAAATCCATTTACTTACCCTCCTTTGAACGCTATTTTCCGCGAAAAACAGGCTTTCTCTTCTCTAAAAAAGCGCTGGTGCCCTCTTTTTTATCCTCCGTAAAAAACGCTATTGTTTGAGCGAACCTTTCCACCAAAAGGCCGGTGTTCAAATCGGTACCGGCTCCCGCATTGATCGCCGCCTTTGCCAGACCCACGGCTACGGGACCATTGGCCATTATCCTGGCCGCCATTTCCCGAACCGCGGCCATCAATTCACCCGCAGGAACCACTTTATTCACGAGACCAATGCGTTCCGCTTCGTGGGCATCAATGATTGCCGCCGTAAAAATCAGCTCTTTCGCCTTGCCAAAACCGACCAAGCGCTGCAGGCGTTGCGTACCTCCGGCGCCTGGTATTAATCCCAAGCCTACCTCCGGAAGGCCAAGCCTGGAACGCTCGGTCGCCAGGCGGAGGTCGCAGGCCATTGCCAGTTCACACCCTCCGCCAAGAGCATAACCGTCTATAGCAGCAATAACCGGCTTATTCAGGTTTTCAATATAATTTAATGTTTCTTGGGTCTCGCCCCTTAAAACTTCTATAGCCTGCCTATCCCGCAATACCTGGATGTCGGCCCCGGAGGCAAAGGCTTTCCCGCCGGCGCCGGTTATTACGACCACATGCACGTCATCGTCAAACTTGCAAATCTGAAAGGCTGACCGTATCTCCGACCATGTCTGGGGATCGAGAGCATTTCTTTTTTCGGGCCGGTTTATTGCAATGAAAGCAATGTTATCTTCTTTTTCAAAAATTATATTTTTGAAATCCATTTTGTGCCCCATGTTACCCGCCCCGACTACGCAAACCCGGTTAATCTTCTCCAAAGGACATCCTCTCCTTTCCAAAAAACTGCTAATCTCTCAAAGGCCTCCCGGGTCACCCTAAATACAACAATATGCAAAATGCATGCCACAAAATACGCTTTCGCCTCCTGCCGAAGGCGAGACTTCCGGGCGGATTTGTTAAAACTTTTCCTGTAAAATTATCTTCTTCGGACATTTTTGTTTTAAATCATTTGCAAAAGAACTTAAAACCTCCGGCGGTAAATTCATTAGCCGCAGGCGGGCCGCACCCAGGGTATCGCGCGGGTCCAGGGCCAGCCGCAAGCCTTTGACTAATGCCGCCGGTTTGGCTTCACCCGGCACCTCCAGCGCCGCGTTGCAAATCCCGCATAAGATACAGGTGGCCGGCCCCTCAACGGCCCGGGCCGCTTCCGGGGACATGCGCCCGTCGTGCTCCGGCCTGGTAAGGATCCAGGGGAGGACGGCTTTGAGCGACTCGAAAAAGGGATCCAGGTCCACCACCAGGTCTTTGATTTGCCGGAAGTGCGGCAGCGGCTCGACTGTCAAGCAACCTTCCCCGCCGGCGGCGTCGCGAATCAAGGTGTGGCAGGCCAGCGAAGGTTTGCCGTTGATGGCCACGGCGCAGGAGCCGCAAATGGCGCTGCGGCAGGAGCGGCGGAAGGACAGGCCGGGGTCTTGCTCCCGGGCTTTAGCGAGAGCGTCCAGAACCGTTTCCTGCTCTGCCACGGAGACGGTGAAATTTTGAAAATACGGACAGCGGTCTTTTTCGGGATCAAAACGGTAGATCTTTAAAACCACCTTCATTATTAATACCCCCTCTCCCGGGGCGCGTAACGGGTGACGGCCACCGGGTGAAGGCTGAATTCCGGGTTGCCGTCCGCGCCTCTTTTCACAAAGGTGTGGCAAAGCCAGTTTTGATCGTCCCGGCGGGGATAATCCAGCCGGTAATGGGCGCCTCTGCTTTCCGTCCGGCGCAAAGCGCCCCTGGCGATAATGGCGCTTAAATCAAGCAAGTACCCGACTTCGAGGTAGTCGACAAAAGCGTAGTTAAAGGGATGGTTGGAAAAGGCTGGCTTTATCCCGTCGTAGCGTTCTTTGAGCTGGTCAATTTTCGTGACGGCGTCCGCCAGCTCATTGCCCGTCCGGAAGATGCCCACCTGGTTCGTCATCAGTTCCGTCAGCTCCCGGCGGAGGAGAAAAACGTTGTCATCTTTAGCGTTTCGAACAGGCGAAGCAAATAAACTTCCCCACTCTTCCCGGATGCCGCGCGCCGTTTTTGGAGAGAGCGCCGGCCACCCCCCGGTCCGCGCGATTTCGGCGGCCTTGCGCCCCGCCCGCCGGCCAAAGACCACCGTTTCCAGAAGCGAATTGCCCCCCAGCCGGTTCGCCCCGTGGACGCTGACGTTGGCCACTTCTCCGGCGGCCAAAAGACCGGGCAAACTGGTCACCCCCCAGGTATCGGTGCGCACCCCGCCCATGCTGTAATGCTGGGCAGGTTCTATGGGGATGGGGTCTTTCACCGGATCCACCCCGGCGTAGCACCTGGCCAGGTCGCACACCTGGGGGAGGCGCTCCTGAATCAGCTCTTCTCCCAGGTGGGTCAGGTCCAGGTGGACGTACTTCCCGTTTACCCCCCGCCCTTCCCTGATCTCCTGGAAGATCGCCCGGGAAACCACGTCCCGCGGGGCCAGCTCCATTTTTTGCGGCGCGTAGTTGCTCATGAAACGCTCCCCGGAAGCATTGCGCAGGTAACCGCCCTCACCCCGGGCTGCTTCGGAAATGAGGATGTTCGTGCCGTAGAGGGTGGTCGGGTGGAACTGAACAAATTCCATGTCGGCGAGGACGGCCCCCGCCCGGTAGGCGATGGCCATGCCGTCCCCGGTGTTGGCGTGGGCGTTGGTGGTTTTGGAAAAGACCCGCCCGTAGCCGCCCGTGGCCAGAACGACCGCCTTGCAGCGGATCACTTCGAAAGAAGCCCGGGCCAGGTCGTAGGCCAGCACGCCGGCTACCCGCCCGTCCTCCACAAGCAACTGGAGCAGGTGCCACTCGGGATAAATTTTCACCCCCCGCCGGAGAATCTGTTCGTAGAGGGTGTGCAGGACCACATGGCCGGAAAAGTCGGCGGCAAAACAGGCCCGCGGAAAGCCCGCCCCGCCCAGGGAACGCTGGGCCACCCGCCCGTCTTCCCGCCTGCTCCAGGGCACGCCCATCCGCTCCAGCTCCAGGATTACTTCGGGACCTTCGGAACAGAGCACCTCTATGGCGTCCTGATCCCCCAGGTAGTCGCCGCCCTTGACCGTGTCAAAGATGTGGGCCTCGACGCTGTCGTCCTCCCCTAAAGCAGCATTAAACCCCCCCCTGGGCCGCCCCGCTGTGCGAACGGGTGGGATAAAGCTTGCTCAACACGGCCACATCGGCCTTTTCCGACGCGGTCAGGGCCGCCATCAGGCCGGCCAGGCCGCCGCCGATCACCAACACCTCATGAATTAACATTATCTCCATCTCCCCCGAACGCTAAAAGATTTCTTGCAATGCTAGAATTTAAAAAGTTCGGTTACATCCGCAATTCTTTCCAGCTGCCAGACAGCTTCCTCCAGGGCCTTGACCCTTTCCTCCCCCCAGGGACCGGCGGCCAGGGCGCGGAATTTGGCTGTTAATTCTTCCCGGCTGGCCGGGTTTTCGGGATCGCCCTTGGGAAACTCGGTGCTCCCGCGGTATACTCCGCCGGAGCGCAGCCGTACTTCCACCACCGCCGGCCACCTTTCCGGATGGCGGGCATCGAGATCCTTATCTAAAACCAGCGTCACCTTTTGCACCAACTCTTGAATCTGGGGGTCGGTTAACGCTTCCCCCGTAAAATCCGCGGGTCCGCAGCTACCGCGGCAAAGGGCCAGGGCCACGCAGAAAGGCAGGCTAAACTTGGCTTCGTAGACGCTTTGGGGACGGTGATTGGCAGTAATCTGCAGTGCTGTTCCGTAGGTATGGACGGTTATCTCAGCAATTTCTTTTGCTTCCATCGTGTTCTCTTTTGCCAGGGCCAGGGCAACGTCGACGGCCGGGTGCGTATGCCGGCAGGAGGAATGGATTTTAAAGGAGTTTTCCTCGATTTTATAGGGCGCCCGGCCCAATCCCGCAGTTATTTTTTCCAGGTCGAACCGCTCCGCCGTCGCCCGGCAAAAGCCTTTTTCTCCCTCCAGGATGCGCCGCGCCCCGGTAAATCCTTCCCGGGCCAAAAGAGCGGCCAGAACGCCGTTCATCGCCGCCTTGGCCGGGTGCAAATGCTTGGACATGGCTCCGTCGGCCAGGAATTCCCACAGGCCCGCCGCCTGGGTGCCGGCGTTGCCCAAAGCCCAGACCATTTGTTCCGGTTTTAATTCCAGCAGTTTTCCCGCCGCGGCGGCCGCCCCGAAGGTGCCGCAGGTGCCGGTGGTGTGCCAGAAGTAATAGTGGGCGGGCGTAACGGCCTCGCCAATCCTGATGGCCACCTCGTAACCGGCGACTACTGCGGCCAGGAGCTGCCGGCCCGGGGCGCGCACCATTTCGGCCACGGCCAGGGCCGCCGCGATTACCGGCGCGCCGGCGTGGATGATGGCTGCCCGGTGAACGTCGTCCAGTTCGACGATGTGGGCGGCCAGGCCGTTACCCAGGGCCGCGTTCAGGCAGGAGGTTTTTTCCCACGCGGGCAGCAAGGTGGCCTGCGCCCTTCCTCCCTGCGCGCGCAGAACCGCCAGGGCCATCCGGGCAGGAACCTCTTGCCCGCCGGCGGCCACCGAACCCAACCAGTCGAGAAAGGCCAGCTTCGCCATTTCCACGGTGCGGGCGGGTAAAACGTCGTAGGCAAGCCTGCCGATGAATTCTGCCAGATGCTGCGAATACAAAACGGTTGCGCCTCCTTGCTTTTCATCCGCCCGGGGAGCCCCCGGGTTTTCCCCTGGAGAAAACGGCTGCCCCCCAAGGAGCAAAATTCAACCCAAAACCTTTTTCAACGTGGGAATTAAATCGTCGTAATTCTCCAGGACGTGGGCGCCCGCCTCCCTTAACCGGGCGGCTTTGATGGAGGGGCGCCCGTAATTGCCCCGGATAATTGCAGCGGCGTGGCCAAAAACGGTTCCTTCGGGCATCTCCTCCGTGAAACGGCCGGCGATGTAGGCGATCAGGGGCTTGGTGAACCCCCCTTCCCGGATGAAGGCGGCGGCTTCTTCCTCCTGGTGTGTGCCGGGTTCGGAAAAGACCACCACTGCTTTGGTCTGGGGATCGCCCTCAAAAAGCGCCAGCAGATCCTTAATGGTGCTCCCGATCAGGGCGTCCCCGCCGATGCTTACGCTGGTGCTCACCCCGTAGCCGGCCCTCTTCACCATCCAGGATGTCTCCGCGGTCATGCCGCCGCTGCGGGAGATGACCCCCACCGGACCGGGCACAAAGCACCGCTCCACGTTGTCGCCCCCGATGGCCCCCAGCTTGACCCGCTCCGCCGGATTAATCACCCCCACAGAGTTCGGCCCGATGACGCGCACCCCGGCCCGGGCGGCCAGGCGCAAGAACTTGACTGCGTCCTTGCAGGGAACGTTTTCCGTGGGGATGAGAATCAACCGGATGCCGTTGGCCACGGCCTCGGCCACCGCGTCAAAGACAAAGCCGGGCGGGACATAGATAACGGAGGTGTCCAGCGCGTGCTCCCGGCAGGCCGCTTTCAAGGTATCGTAGACCCGCACCCCGTGCACTTCCTGCCCGCCCTTGCCGGGGGTAACGCCGGCGACAATTTGCGTCCCGTAGGCCAGGGTGTGCCTGGTCACCATGCTGGCTTCCCGGCCGGTGATCCCCTGAATGACGATTTTTGAGTTCCGGTCGATGAGGATGCCCATCACTGCTCCCCTCCCTCGACCGGGCCGGAAGTGTAAGCTTCTTTCATCCGGGCCACCATCCGTGCCGCCGCTTCCGTCATGGTGATTTCTTCGCCGTAATATTCAACACCCGCGGCAAGGAACAACTCCCGGGCCGCCGCGTCGTTTACCCCCGCTTCCCGGACCACTACCGGAAATTTCCGGGGATCGATGTTAAAATCCCGCAGGGCGCGGATAATCCCCCTGGCCAGCACGTCCACCTGGGTGTTGTTGGTGATGTTATGGGCCACAAACAAACCTTTCACCCCCGGCTTGGAGAGGATTCCTTTGGTGAGACCGTACACCTTTTCTTCCGGCGGGTTGCCGCCCACCTCAGAGTAATTCGCCGGCTGGCCGCCCAGGGCCAGCAGCGTATCGTAGAGCAAGAGGCTCCCCCCGCCGCCCCCGCACAGAAAACCGATGTCGCCGTCCAGCATCTCGGTGTAACGGGCCGTCCCCCGGTAGGGATCGGCTTCGTTGACCGCTACCATCTTTTTCTCCAGTTCGGTCAGGGGCCGCCAGGCCCGCTCGCTGCCCGGCTGGCTCATCTGCGCGAGTTCGGGCTGGCGGTATACGGCGCTGTCGTCCACGCCCATCATCACCGCGGCGGCCGCCAGTTCGCCATTTTCCGTGACCGCCAGGGGATTCACCTCTAAAAGGTAGGCGTCGTACCGGTCAAAAGCCTGGTAGAGCCCGGCCGTCAGGGCGCCCGCGGCATTGATCAGCTTGCCCGTGACCCCCAGGTCTGCCCAAATTTCCCGGGCCCGGTAACCCGGGAGGCCCTCCAGGGGGTCCACCTGGCAGATCACGAGCCGCTCCGGGCAAGTCCGGCTCAGTTCTTCCACCTCCACGCCGCCCTCCGTGCCGGCGACGATCACCGGGACTTTTCGGCTTTCGTCGTAAGTGACGGAAAGGTACCATTCCTGCGCGATGGTCAATTTTTCTTCCACCAGCACCTTTTCCACCGGAAAGCTCCGCACCGTCGTCCCCAGCAGTTCTCCCGCCGCCCGCGCGGCCTCCTCCGGCGTAGCGGCAAACTTCACGGCCCCGGCTTTGCCCCGCTTTCCCACGGGCACCAGCGCCTTCACCACTACCGGTTTGCCGAGGCGCCGGGCCGCTGCTTCTGCCTCGGCCGGGGTCGCCGCCACCTCGAAAACCGGCACCGGGATGTTCATTTTTTTGAGCAGTTCCTTAGCATGATTCTCCAGCAGTCGTCCCAAAAACGCTCCCTCCTGGATTTTCGGTTTTTTCCTCGAGGGCGGACGGCAATCCCAGGCAACCGGCTATTGCCAGGATCCTTTCGGCCCAGACCGCCACCGGGTAGTCAATAAACTTGCCCTCCAGTTGCACAGCCGCCACCCCGCGGCTTTCGGCTTCCCGGAAGGCCTCTACAACCCTGCGCGCGTACGCGATCTCCTTTTCCGTCGGCGAAAATATTTCGTTCACAGGGCCGATCTGCGCCGGGTGGATGACCAGCTTGCCCTGGTAACCCAACCGGCGCGCCAACCGGCACTCCCTGGCGAGCCCTTCCGGATTTTTCAGGTCGGGATAGACGGTATCGATCGGCGCCTCCCGGCCGGCGGCCCGGCTGGCCACCACCAGGTGGGCGCGGGCGTAAAAAGTTTCGTCCCCCTCCGCGCTCAAACTCGTCCCGATATCCAGCGTATAATCAACGGCGCCAAAGGCCAGGCATTTCACGCGTGCGCCGGCCGCAGCTATTTCGTATGCGTTAATTACCCCCCGGGCGGTTTCAATTAAGGGGATCAACTCAATTTGGTCCGGTATTTCGTATTCCTTCTCCAGTTGACCCATCAACCAATCCACCCGTTTAACTTCCTCCGCCGACTCGGCCTTGGGCAACACAATCCCGGCGGGGCGGCCGCCCATGACGGCCATTAAATCACCCACCAGAAAAGGGCTGGCCACGCCGTTCACGCGGACGTAAACCGCTTTGCCGCCGGCCCGGCCCAGGACGTCCAGCGCCAGGCTGCGGGCCTTTATTTTCTCTGCAAGCGCCACGGCGTCTTCCAGATCTAAAATCACTCCGTCGGCATCCAAAGACAACGCTTTTTCTGCTTTGCGCAGGTCGCTGGCCGGCGCAAAAAGCAGGCTCCGGCGCGGCTTCATCCTGTCTTCTCCCCCCTGATTTCAGTTAAAAGAATCAATTTTCCTTCCGCCCATTAGATACGCAAATTGCGTGCCAGCCGGTGAAAAGAGAGCAACCGCAAAAAAGAAGGTGTTTGCGAAGGCATGCTTTACACCAGTAGAAACGTCTTCCCGGTGAGCCAAGGAGCAAAAAATAAAGTGAAATCGGAAGGGAATCAGGAAAAGAAGAGGGAGGGAGGGATTTTCAATTTTGAAAGAAACGTTAATGGCTTTTCATTATTGAAATATAACCAGCCAGGCATCGGGACGATCCGCTACAGGATTCCCAACCTTTTCATCTTCCGCCACAAGGTTACGGTGCTGATGCCCAGCCTCCCGGCCGCCGCCCGGCGGTTGTTTCCGGATTCTTCTAAAGCCTGCAGGATCATTTCTCTTTCCGCCCGGCGGGTGGCGTTTTCCAAAGGGACGGCCGCACCCGCGCTTTGCTGGCCGGCGCCGCCGCTGGATTTGCGAATGAGCGCCGGCAGGTCGTCCACCTGGATGATTTCGTTGGTCGTCAAATTCATGGTGCGTTCGATACAGTTTTGCAATTCGCGAACGTTCCCCGGCCAGCTGTAGTTTTGCAGGCAGCGGATTGCCTCCGGGGAAATGTCGCGGACGAATGTACCGAAGTGACTCCGGAACTGCTCGATAAAATACCTGGCCAGCAGGGAAATGTCTTCGATCCTTTCCCTTAAAGGGGGAATCCGCAGATCCACAACGTTTAGGCGGTAAAAAAGGTCCTGGCGGAATTTCCCGAGCGCGACCATCTGCCAGAGGTCTTTATTGGTCGAGGCAATCACCCGCACGTCGACTGGGATGCGCCTTTTGCCCCCCAGGCGGACAACTTCCCGTTCCTGCAAAACGCGTAAGAGACGCGACTGCAGTTCCAACTCCATTTCGCTGATTTCATCCAGGAAAAGGGTGCCGCCGTGGGCCTGTTCAAAAAGCCCCTGCTGGCCTTCTTTTCTGGCGCCGGTAAAGGCGCCCGCTTCGTAGCCGAAAAGGTGGCTTTCGATCAGGCCGGCCGGAATGGCGCCGCAGTTGATGGCGATAAACGGGCCGCCGCAGCGGGGGCTGGCGTTGTGAATGGATTGGGCGAAAAGCTCCTTCCCGGTGCCGGTTTCCCCGTAAATAAGCAAGGTTGAATGGGATGCCGCCACCTGCCGGGCCTGCCGGATGCACAGTCGGATTGCCGGGCTCTCGCCAATGATCTGAGCAAACGTGTACCGCGTATAGGTCTGGCGCTCGGACGCCGCCAGGAGCTTTTTCTGCTTCACCGCCAGAACGTTGTTGAAGCCGATGCCGAAGTGTTCGGTGATGGGGATGCGCAGGGCCTGGGCGCCCTCTTCTAAAAGCGAGGGGCCCAAAACGGGCCGGCGGGTCTGCATGGCCTTGTGGCCCAGCCAGGTGTACTCGCCGGTTCCCTTAATGTCCCGGCCGTCCGGCCCCACGCTGGCCAGCCGGAAACCGTCCTGGTTAAAAATGACCGCTTCGCCGCCGGCAACTTTGGCAATTAAGGGCAGGGCCTCCAAAAAGTTGTTTTTTAACTCCTGATCCCGGCGGACTCTTTCCAGGTTCCCGGCGGCTAAAAAGTATTCGCCCCAGGGCAGCACCCAGGCCGCCGCTCCCTCCACTACCGGGGAAGCCAACAGCTTTGCCTTTTCCGAACGTCCGCGGACCGTCGCCTCGATGATCCGGTCGACTTCCCGCGCCGTCAGCTCCTCCCCGGTCAGGCTGTAGGACTTGATGATTTCTCCCCGCCGGTTAAAAATCACCGCAAACCCCCCGCTTACGCGGGCGATGGCCTCCAGGACGGAAAATATCTTTTCCAGTTCTTGATTTTTCACGTCGTTCACCCCGGGCGAAAAGGAAAGCTTTTCCGCATCAAACCAGTTAAGAATTCGCAACGTTTATTGGAAATATTCTTTCTAAAAACAATTTTTCCTGCGTTCTCTAAAACCGGATTTTTTGGTTAAACTGTTTTTTGGCTATCCAGCGGAAGATGTCCCGCGTCCGCAGGTTGCGCAGCCACGTCTTGGGGGGCACTTTGCCCAAAAGAACCTGAATCTTGCGCAAGAAAACCATTTTTTACCATGGGGCTTCATCCGTTGATTCTTAAGGCAAATCGCGGAAGTATCTTTAAAAACTGGGGGTTGCGTTAAATTTGACCTGAAGGCCTGGAATGAAGATTTGCATCAAAGTTTAACGGGAGTTAGCAACCGGCAAACGCTGGCCAACTTTGCTGCGCTGGCGGACTATTGTAAAAAGCGGCCGGAGCCTCCCTTTTTGGTGGCCAGTACGCTCCTGGTGCCCGGATACGTGGATAGTGTCGAAGTAGAGGCCATAGCAAAATTTATTGCCGGGTGCCTTTCCACTCGACTAACTGTTGCAAATTGTTCAAACTGCAAAAATGGGCCAGGGTTGGGCTAAATTAAATAAGGATTGTGGGTATTTTCCACTACCGGCTCGGAATCGGCAACGTTCCCTGGGGTGACGGTAATATTGGTGATGAACTTGTTTTCCACAGTTTCCGTAACATGAGCCTTGTAACCATTAAACTTCTCGTTTTTGGACTTCGCGCCGTGTCTTGCCTCGGGGTCGACGGCGGAGATAATCCGGTCGGAGTGGGTTTCTTTGCTTTCCCTGGGCCCCTCTTCCGCAGATTCGGCGTTCTCGTAGAGATGGCGGACTAAAACGCTTCTCCGGCAGGCTTTACTGATTTATTTCTTCTTCCTCCAGAATTTCAATGAAAAGGCGGGCCACCACGGGGTCAAAGACGGTTCCCGCGCAGCGTTCTATTTCTTTGGCCGTTTCCTCCCGGGACATTTCCCTCCGGTAAGGGCGGTAAGAGGTCATCGCGTCAAAACTATCTGCAATGCGGATGATTCTTGCCTGTAGGGGGATATCCGCGCCCCTTATTCCCTCCGGGTAGCCCGATCCGTCGTAGTTTTCGTGGTGGTAAAGAATAACGGGGGCAATGGGCTGCAGCTTCGTCACCGATTTGACAATGTCGCTCCCCCATAGGGGATGCTGCCTTAAGATGCGCCATTCTTCCTCGTCAAGAGGGCCGGGCTTATTTAAAATGCTGCGGTCTATTTCAATCTTCCCTATATCGTGCAGAAACGCCGCGTATTTTAACAACCGGATTTCTTCCTCGGAAAGGCCCATCTTTTTAGCCAGCCGCGTGGAATAATCGGTTACCCTTTCCGAATGGCCGTAGGTATAGCGGTCTTTGGAATTAATTACGGACAACAGCGTACGAATGGAGTTGAAAAGATCCTTCTCGTTTTCCTCCAGCTCAAGGTCGTCAAACACCGAGAAATAAAGCTCTACTTTGTTTTTACTCAAACACTTGGCCCTGTATAGCGCCTGGTCGGCGTATTTCACCAGTTCCCTGGCAGTGGACGCGTGGGTGGGGTAAGTTACAACGCCGCAAGACAGCGTGATCTTTCCCCCGGGCTGGTGTTCTTCGCCGGGAAAATGCTCGGTTTTCATCCTCTCCCTGATTTTTTCGGCTGTTTCCATCGCCCGCCCGCTGTCACACGCCGGCAAAACGACCATAAATTCGTCCCCTCCGTACCGGGCGGCGAAGCCGATTTCTCCCACCGTTTCTTTTAAAATGGCGCCAACGGTGCTTAACACCTGGTCTCCCGCCAGGTGGCCGAAACTGTCGTTATAATGTTTGAAATAGTCGAGATCCATAAAAATCAAAGACAAGGGCTTTTCTTGCGAGGCCTGCGGAAGGTACTCCTGGAGCTTTTCCTGGAAATAGCGGTGGTTGTACAGGCGGGTCAGCGGGTCGGCATTGGCCAGGTCGATCAGGCGCTTTCGGTAAAGGGACTCCATATTGGCAATGCCGCCGATAAACCAGCCCACCACGTACATGAGACCGATCAAAATCCCACCGGATTCAAGCACTTCCAGGGGCTCCTGAAAAAGGTAAAAAATGCGGTAAGCCGCCAGGAGGGCGGCGCAAACGCTGGCCATGATTAAACCTGCCGACTTGCCCATAATGGAGGCCGCCACCAGGATGGGCAGCAAAAGCACCGCTTCCACGTAAACGTGGCCTTCCCGGGCGGTGAACAAAGCCAGCGCGGCCATAAAAAGAGGGAGGGCCGCATAGGCCAGGTCCACCCACGAAAATGACCGGCGGGACAAAACCAGGGAGAGGTTTCGCTGGTTATAGAGTAAAACAATTACGAACCCGATCAGGCTCAACAGGAGAAGGGAACGAATATTCATAACGGGATAGATTTTTTCTATATACAATTTTTCATTGAATACAAAAACCGAGATTAAGATTAAGAGGCTCAGCATGTGTGTGATCGTGACGTACTCGTATAATTCTTTTTGCCTTTCATCTGCTTCTTTTTGAATGCCCAACTCAGCTCACCCAATCTGTACCGCAGTCAAAAAGAGGAGGTGGTAAAGGCCACCTCATTTCACATTTGCTGCTTTCTACTTTCTTAAAGAATCCGGGACTTCGGGCTGGTAGGCTGAGATCAAACATGCCGAGGCTGCCGTGACGTGAGCCAGGAACATCAGGACGGTAATGCCGAAAATGAGTAAAATTTTCTTCATCGATCTTCACACCTCCCTTCTTGTTGGCAAGTTAAATTTATACTGTCAATAAGCGCCATTAAACGGCGTCCCGCTGCGCTTAAAATCAAACTCACCCACAAGACGCTCAAAATCAAACAGAGCCGTATTTCCGGGGCGTAGGCCCAGGCGCTGTTCCGGAGATAAATCACGATTACGGCCACAATGAACAAAACAAGTATTGACAGGTATTTAAGCCTTTTCCGCCTTACCGGCGAGATGACCGGCGCGGATGGGGAGTCTACAGGCGCCCTCAGAACAATTAACGCAAGACCCGTCAAAATGGCAGCAGCCGCCACAAAATCAACGTACGGCTGTTTCAGCGGCGAAAGGACACCCGCCAGCATGGCCAGCACAGGAAATATCAGAATGGTAACCACAGCGCAGCGCCACGGGGAGCTTGCGTGAGCCCCGCCGGCAAAAAGCCTGAACGCCGCCACCGTTCCCAGGCAAACAGCAGTCCCCGGCAGCACGCCCAGCAAAAAGCCCAGCAAAAGAGTAAGCGCCGCACTGGAGACGTTGATGACAAGCACTTCGAGGACGTAGGCCAGGATAACTTCCTTTTCTTCGGAAAGAGAGGCTTTAACGGCTAAGTGCCTGGCCCACCGCCTGCTGAAAGGGAGGTAGCTCACCTTTTCCACGCCCCCTGAGCTGGTTTTTTGTACCTGGTAATCAGCAAAGCAAGAAATATCATTATTATTGCCTGGGGCAGCCCGAATAAACTCCATAATGCTCTATTGGCCATGGCAACCTGGGGTTCAACCTTCGTAATTGCAAATAAAAATTCATAAAGGAAAATTTCCAGCAGCGCCAGGGTTACCCCGCTTACAAAAACGACAACGAAACTCCTGGTGGCGGAAACATTGGTGCTCTTTGCAATAAAAAAAACTATCAGCAGCAGACCCGCGATTGTGTGCACTCCAAAGGGAAGGGGCAACTGCCTGAGCACGTAAATAATCGCCGCCAGCGCCACCCCTGCCGGGACGATCCTCTTCCAGCGCAGCGGGACCCCCGCCAGGGCCAGGCTGAAAGCAACCGCTCCCGTCATCTCCAAAGTACCCTGCAGCATGAAAGCAAGCAATTCCAGCCACTTCACTGAAAACACTCCTGTAATAAATTTCGACAAATTACAGCTTTATTTCGATACTTACCATAAAAATCCTTTCGGCAAACCAAAAAATATTAGAAAGTTAATAAAAACTAAATAAAAAATAAAACCCGCCAACAGACGGGATTCGCGAAATCTGGAAGATTCTCCGGGGTCTCTTTAATTATTTCGATGTGCAACTGCAACGCTCTGCTTAAACCTGACAAAAAAGGTCGTTCCCGCGGGGCCGGTTTTCACCGTGATGGCCGCCTTGTGCCTGGCGGCGATGCTGTAGCACACCGCCAGCCCTAAGCCGGTCCCGTTGTCTTTGGTGGTAAAAAAGGGGGTCCCTATCTTTTCCAGCAGATCGGGCTCGATTCCCGGGCCTTCATCTTGCACCGCCAAAACCGTCTCTTCTCCTTCCTGAAAAGTTTTAATGGTCAGGGTTCCGCCGGAGGGCATGGCTTCTAAACCGTTGCGGACCAGGTTTAAGATGAGCTGGCGGATTTCTTTTTCGTCCAGGAGCAAATCGGGGATGTTCCCCAGCTCCATCCGGACGGATTTGTCGGAAAAAACGGCGTCGGCATCAATAAGTACGGACAGGGCCTCTAAGATAGCGTTAAGACTTTGTATTTTCAAATCGACAGCTTTGTCTTTGGCCAGGAGGAGAAATTCTGTAATTATCTGGTTGATCCTGTCCAGCTCTTCGATCATGAGATTAAAATATTCCTTATAGGGCATACATTCGCTTTTCGTACCCAGTATCTGCAGGAAGCCGCGCACGGTGGTCATCGGGTTCCTGATCTCGTGGCCCATCCCGGCGGCCATTTCCCCCACCAGGTTTAATCTCTCCAGGCGGGCGACTTCTTTTTCCAGCTGCTTGCGTTCGGTGATGTCATTCAGCACCACCAGCATACATTGTTCACCGTTTAAGTTAATTATCTCCGAAGACAGCAGAGCGACGCCCGGCCTTCCCCATCTGGTGCGAAAATTAACCTCTAAATTGCAGATCCTTTCCTGTCGCTGAAAAACTTCCATGATTTTAGCACGCTCTTTTTGCTCTAACCAGATGTTCAGATCAGCTATGAATTGACCGACCACTTCATCTCGACCATAACCGGTTACGCGTTGAAAACTATCGTTAATCTCAATTAAGCGCCCGTCTATGCAAGCGATCATCGCCATGGGATTAGGACTGGCGTTGAAGGCTTTGCAAAAACGCTCCTCCGCCCGCTTGCGTTCCAGCGCGTTAGCAATGATCTCCCCTATTATCCTCATCAGCAAGACTATTTCTGTCGGCCACGTTTTCTCTGCGCGCACCGCATCCAGCCCAATAAACCCCATCAGGGTCTTGCCGTAAACCAGGGGAACGGCGAGGAGTGATTTTATATCCTGCGCCTGCAGGATTTCTTTTTCGGCGCGCGCCTCGTCGGGAAGATCGGCCACCCGCAGGATGACGATATCTTCAAGCCGGCCAAGCTTCTCCATCCACCAGGGAAAATCCCCTGCCGCCAGCCCCTGCAGGCGGCCGATCTGCGGCTCGATCCCCCGGGCGGACCATTCGTACGTATTGCTGACTTGCGTCCCGTCGCCGGAAAAAAGAAAGATGTAGCTGCGGTCGGCACCCGCAAATTCGCCGAGCGCCTGTAGCGCGTAATTTATTCCCCCGTCCACCTCCGCCAGCGCCAGGTCGTTAAATTTTGTCGAGATGCAGGAGATGAGTTTTTCCTTTTCAATGCGAAAACTTATTTGTTTGCGGTGGTGCGCTTCGATATCGGCCAGGCCCCCGATAAACCAGCCCATAATATACATCAGCCAAAGAAGCGTTGCGCTGGATTCCAGCGCTTCTAAGGCGGCGCTTCCCGGCAGAGAAAACAGGCGGTAAAAAACGAGAAGACCGGCGCAAAAAGTGGCAATGGCCAGACCGGCCGGCTTTCCTTTAACGGAAGCCACAATGATGATGGGTACCAGAAGAATTATTTCCGTGCCGGAAAGGTTATCCCTTACGGTAAACAAAGTTAGCGAAGCCGCCAGAGAAGGAAAAATCACGTAGCCCAAATCAACCCACGATAAGGATCTGGGGCAGCCGAGCATAAAAGAGGTTCTTGTATTGTAAAACAAAACAACCAGGAACCCGATTAACCCCACCAGGATGAACAGGCGGATATTATAAATGGGATAAATATTCTGGGCGAACATTTTTTTGTTTAACACAAGAGCCGACGCCAAAACCAGAAAACATAACATGTGCGTGGTGGCCACGTGCTCGTATAATTCCTTTTGTCTTTGCCTTTCATTTTCGATGCTCAAAAAACCAGCCACCTCCGGAAACCGAAAAACGAAAGGCACTGGGAATGTGATATCCATCGGAAAACATTCAACGTTTCTTAATAAATTCCTTTATTTGTAGATAATGTTATAAAATTCGACAATTTTTGCCTTTTAGCCAGCGCTATTTTTTGCATAGCATTTATCTTCCCCTGCTACAAACCGGCGCCCACACGCAACCCGAACAAAAAGCAGAAAACCATTCTTGGGGAGCAGAGCTTACTTTCTTTTTTATTTGGTCCCAGGTTACCTTTTCTCCTGCCGAAGCGGACACCGGCGGTGATGTGCATAGCCGAAACAAGGGCCATTGTGGGTGATCTGGATGCCGATTTTGGCGCCGCGCCTGTGCACCTCTTCCACCAGTCTGCGCAGCCCGGGGACCAGCGCGTCGTTGGAAATGCCCAGCTGCTTTTTGCTGGCCCTGCCCGACGGGAGGACGTAACTGTGCTCCACGATGATCAGACCCACTTCCGCTTCCGCCCGCCGGCTGTAGTGGGCGATGAGGGTATCGTTGATGGCCCCGTCTTCAGCCAGGTTGT
>JBFMBG010000047.1:0-27844 GCA_040755215.1 Bacillota bacterium
TTTGGCGCTGATTTTGTCCTGGGAAGGAGCCCTGGTAATAATCGTCCCGGGGGAGCCGTCGCAGTCCAGCACGTAGCCCAGACGAGCGCTTAGGCGGTTAAAATCGAGATATTTCGCGCCAAACAATCCGCCCTCTTCCCAGATGGTAAAAACCACTTCCAGGCCGCCATGTTCAATTTTCTTTTCCAAAAGCACCTGCAGAACTTCCAGAATAACGGCGATGCCCGCCTTGTCGTCGGCGCCCAGAACGGTATCCCCCCGGGAGCGGATAATCCCGTTCTCCACAACCGGCCGGGCGTCCCCGGCCGGTTCTACCGTGTCCATGTGGGCGCCCAAGAATATTGGCCGGGTAATTTTCCCCGTTGGCGCCACGGTAATCAGCAGGTTTCCGGCGGTGCCGCCCGCCCGTTTGCCGGCGTCGTCTTCGATCGCGGCCAGACCCGGCATCTTTAGTCTTTTTAGAAGATAATCGGCAATTTGCCGCTCTTTCCCGCTCGGGCTGGGTATTCTCGTCAACTGTAAAAACTCCTCCAAAATTCGTCGTTCGTTAATCATTAAACCACCTCTAACTTCCATCTTATCTCGATCGTCCCAATCTGTCCAGGTAATCAAGAAGCCGATTTTTCGCGATCAATCCGGTAAGAGAATATTTTTCCGCCAGCAGATGGAAAAGGATTAAAAAAAGCAAGTAAGCAATCAGGTAAGGTTCCTCCAGCGCCCAGAATGCTCCGATGCCTAAAACCGCCCCCAGGGGATTGGCTCCCGTGTCGCCCATCATTACTTTTTCTTTCAGGTCCGCTTTTAAATAGGCTAATACAGCCCCCAGAAAGGTGATCAGGAAAAGCATTCTCTGCTGGCCCCACCCGGCGAAAATTAAAATTACGGTGAGGAAGATAAACCCCTTTCCCGCCCTCCCCGGCCGCCGGTCTAAAAGGTTAACGGCGTTGGCCGAAAGGGCGATCGCCAGGGTATTGATAAGGAAAAAAGGCCTGCCTGAACCCAGAAAAGCAGTGGTCAGCGCCGCCGCCGCCAAACCGCCCAAGGCTTTGCAGGCGCCGGTTGTGCACCGGCCGTGCAGCAGGCTTTTGAAATGTCCGGCCAGGCCGGAAGTTTCCCGCGTTCCCCAAACGTCGTCAAGCAGGCCCAGGCAAGTAAAGGCGGAAACCGGAAACAAAATAACCAAAGCAGACTGGGCGTCTTGAAAAAGATAGAAATAAATGCCGGCTGCCCAAAGGTTCCCGAAAAAGAAAACCAGCCCCGCCCCGACCGGAATGAAATGGCCGCGGTAGTTCGGGCGGAGAAACCCGGCCCGGGCAATCAAATCCGTCAGGGCGGGAAACATAATATAGACGGCCGTCAATCCGGCAACAAAAAACAGGGCAGCATATGCCCAGTAAAAATTAAGCATACCGGCCTCCTTAATATCTTAATTCCCTACCCCCAGTTCCCAAAATGCCCTGGCCACGTGCCAGAATTGCCTTCCCCGGTGTAAAAAACCGCCCAGGTCACGGTGTGTTTCCCGGTGGCCCATTTTTACGGGCACCTCCAAAATGCGAAACCCCGCCTGGGCCGCTTTAACCGTCAGGGCCACCTCCACGCCGAAACCGGACGCAAAGGGAACGACGCGCCGGAGAACTTCTCTTGTCATTGCGCGCTGCCCGGAGAGGGGAGCGGACAGTTCCAGGCCGGTATAAAATTTTACTCCTGCTCCGGCCAGGCGCCTGACCAGGCCAAACCCGCTTTTGCGGGTGCTTTCCGGAAAACGGGCGATAGTCATGTCCGCTTCTCCCTCCGTAACGGGGATTATTAAATTCCTGGCTTCGCCGGCGGAGCTTCCCAAGTCTGCGTCTAACAATACAATGACCTCTGCCGTAATTTTCCCGACCCCCCGGTTCAGCGCCTCACCTTTTCCCCTGTTTGCGGGCAAAGAAAGCACTTGCGCCCCGGCCAGCCGGGCAGCGCCGGACGTGTCATCCGTGGAGCCGTCATCCACTACCAGGACGCCGCCGATTTCCGGGATCGTCAGAACAGCCCGCACTGTTTCGTAAATGCGTTCCCCTTCGTTATAGGCTGGGATGATCGCCATTACTTTTTTACTTGCCGGACTGGTTGGCAGCATTTGCGCAGCCCTCCGGCCAGTCTAGAGAGGGAAACAGTTTTTGAGCGGTAGATTTAACTCCGTAATGACCCGGCCGTCCGGCCATGGCCAGCACCAGTGCCGCCTGACCGGGTACGGTGTCAATATTATCCACGGTGCTGATCCCTTTTTTCTGGTAATCGCTCATGGAGGAGTAAAGAACATTTGTTTCCTCGGCGCCGTAAACGGGTATTTTTCGGGCCAGGAAATAATCGATCAACGCCAAATCCAGCGCTTCCGTTTTTACCATGTCCCGTTCCCGGCTTCCCCCGATTAACACAACGGCATCCAGGGGTGCGCCGTATTCGCCGGAAAGCATGATCAGATTGGCTTCCGCCAGGCTGTCCAGGAGCGCCCGGTTGTCTCCAATCGCTATCCCGCGGGCAATTTCACCGGCCAGGCAGGTATTTAACCGGGCGGCGCTTAAATTTTTCCCGCCCAGCTGATCACGCCACACTCCTTGCTGAACTTTACCGCCAATATTTGAGATCGTGGTAACTGATTGCACCCTGGCCCCGGCCGTTTGCAAGGTGTTGATCAGGTCCTCCGGGAAACCCAGGCCGTTGGTCTCGATGACCGCTACCCGGCATCCCTCCAGCCGTCCTTTAACCAGGAAAGGAAGGATTTGCCTGGCAAAGTCACTTTGCAGATCACTGCTTAACTGTAAATGATCCACCTGCGCCTGCATCGCTTCCTTGTCTCGCCGCAACTGCTCCAGTTGTTTCGCCAGCTTCCCGGCAATTTGCTGCTGGCTTTCCACCAGCGCGTCGGGTTTCAGCATCGTCCCGCCAATCAGAATACCTAAGCCGAGGGCTAAAAAAACTGCTACCAGGGAGGCCAGGTGATAGCGCAGATCAATGATCAAGAAGTCTCCCACCTAAATGCCAAAAGTAAGTTTAAATTGCAACAGGATCAGGCGCAGGAACTCCCTTGTTACCGGCGAAACAAACATAACGATGCCTGCCGGCAACAGGACGGCCAAAAATATCTGGGCTACGTGGCGCGTGCGGACACGGTTGGGGTAGAGCTTGCTTACCCCCCTGGCATCCACCAGGATCGAACCGGTTTTCATCCTGACCAGAAACGTACTGCCCATTCCGGAGCGGCCTTTTTCTAAAAAATCCTCCATGCAGAAGTGGGCGCCCACAATCACGATCAGTTCCGCACCCTTTTCGTAAGCCAGAAGCACGGCAATGTCCTCGCTGGTCCCCGGGGCGGCAAAAATTTTCGCCGGC
The DNA here is from genome assembly GCA_040755215.1 of Bacillota bacterium. Lineage (GTDB taxonomy): Bacteria > Bacillota > Desulfotomaculia > Desulfotomaculales > Nap2-2B > JAIMBK01. The sequence continues at coordinate 3,373 of JBFMBG010000047.1, forward strand.
AAGTGCAGGCGTTTAACTCTTTCCAGGCCGGGCGCCCGACCGTCGGGGTAAGCATGCACAACTATCTCCGCGCCGCTTAAAAGCGCTTCATCGCTCACGCTATCCATGTCGCCAATAATGATCTCGGGCCGGTAGCCAAATTCAAAAAGCGCGTCGGCGCCGCCATCGACCCCGATCAAGACCGGTTTTACTTCTTTCACGTATGATCTGATCGCGTTTAAGTCCTCTTTGTAATGTTCTCCCCGCACTATTACCAGCACGTGCCGCCCGGCAAGTTTAGTTGTTATCTCCGGTAAACTGTATTCGCCGGTGACCAGGCCTATTTCAGCGCGGGCGTGCCGGAGGGTGTTTTGAATAAAGTCGGCCAGTATACTGTTCATATTCCGGCGGGCGCGGGCCATTTTTTCTCTTAGCGTCGCTTCGTCCAGAACCTGTCCGCAAGCAACGAGCGTTCCCGAGCAGTATATTTGATTATTGATTATCTCAATTACCTGCCCTTCTTTAACCAACTCCAGGATTTTTTCGCCAGCGTTGTCGAGCAAAACGATACCGGACTGGACCAGGGCAAGCGGCCCTGGATTCGGGTAGTCGCCGGTGGTGAAACAGGCGGCGTTGATGACGGCGCGCGGGCGGGCCGAGAGCAACGCCCGGGCGGCCAGATTGTCCAGGTTGCGGTGGCAAATTATCGCCACGTCGTTCGGGGTTAACCTTTTAACCAGATTTTTGGTCTTTTTGTCAACTCTCGCCACGCCTCGAACGTACATAATTTCCACCTTAATTTTAGAGAAGCACGGAGAGCGCGGAGTTTTAAAATTTTATCAGCCGGATAGTTTTCCCAAAAAAGTGATTTCCTATGTGGCATACCAGCCCAAATTAACTCTTGGGGTATTTTTAATATACCCCGGCTATTACAGAATAATCAGTTTTTCTCTAAGCAAAAATAAAAAACCTGACGCATGGTCAGGTTATTGCCGGTAACTAGCTTACCTTTGCTTCTATTCGCAACTTGTCGGCAACCATGGCAATGAATTCTGAATTCGTCGGCTTGCCTCTCTCCAGATTGATCGTATAACCAAAAAATTTTGTCATCATTTCTACGTTTCCCCGGTCCCAGGCCAGTTCGATAGCGTGGCGGATGGCTCTCTCCACCCTGCTGGGCGTTGTATTGTATTTTTGCGCGATCATTGGGTATAATTCCTTGGTGACCGCCCCCAAAAGATTTATCTCGTTGATTACCATTAAAATGGCGTCCCGGAGGTAATGATAACCTTTAATGTGGGCGGGTACGCCCATTTCGTGGATAATGTTTGTGACAGCAATATCCAGGTTTCTAGGCTTGACGGGGGAAACGTACTGGGAAACGTTAAATCCGTCGGCGAGCTGGCGGATCCGGGTAGCCAGGACAGAGAAATCAAAAGGCTTCAAGACGTAATAATCCGCACCCAGGTCCATAGCCCGCTGGGTGAAGGTTTCCTGTCCGAAAGCAGTGAGCATAACCACTTTTGGCCGGGGAGCGATCGCTCCGGTGGATAATTTTTCTAAGACGCCTATTCCGTCCAGGTGGGGCATGATGATGTCGAGAATAACAACGTCAGGTTTATGCTCTTCGATAAGTTCCAGGGCTTCCAGCCCGTTGTAGGCGATTCCGGTGAGAATAAAATCCTCTTGCTGATTAAAGTATTCTTTCAGTAATTCGCAGAATTCTTTGTTATCGTCGGCAACCAGTATTTTTACTTTTTTTCTGTTCATTTTTCTTGCCTCCTATTATTTTTAATTTTTTCACCCAGGTATTCCAGGTATTTATATCCATTTGCTAAAGAGTATTTCGACGGGCATTTAAAAAGTCCTGCCGGTATACATAAAAATACCAATAATTCCCATATTATAACATTATTTGTTATCCTATCCTCTTAAAAATCGAAAAATATAAATCAGGCAGCAAATTCACTGCTTCGCTCTTTTTCCGCAAAAAAGCCGGCTTCTTGCAGCATCCATTCAGCCGGCACACCGTAACCGCGGGTGGGGTCGTTGACGAAAACATGCGTAACGACACCGACAAATTTTCCGTTTTGGATGATCGGGCTGCCGCTCATTCCCTGGATTATCCCTCCCGCCCGCCGGATTAAATTTTGGTCGGTAACTCTAATCACCAATCCCTTTCCTTCCGGTCTTATTTGCGGGTTGACTTTTTCTATTTCGACAGAAAAGCGTTCGATCCTTTCTCCTTTCAGTACCGTTAACATTTCTGCCGGACCGGTGGCTATTTCATAAGCCAGGGCCGCGGGCACTGGGTTTGGGTAAAAATAATTATCTGGTGACTGCTGCAGGGTTCCAAATATTCCAAACGGTGTATTTTTTTGAATGTCCCCGGTAAACCTGGCCTTCCCTTGAAAGATGCCTATTTTTTCACCAGGCTTTCCTTTATAGCCGGCATAAATTTCCTGGACCAGCGCATTGACTATTTTCCCGTCGCTTAAATCGATTTTTCCGGGGCCGTCCACGTCCGTTACCATGTGCCCCAAGGCTCCGTACCGGTTTGTTTTCGGATCGTAAAAGGTCAGCGTACCCATTCCGGCTGTACTGTCCCTGATAAATAAACCGATCCGGTACCTTCCTGTTTCTTTGCAAAAGACCGGATTAATTTTTACCAAAAAAGTTTTCTTGTTCCGCTTGATCTCCAGGATTACCGGTTTCCCCTTTTGGCCGCTGCGCTCAATTTCATCCCTGAGGCGTTGGTCGTTCTGGACGGGGGTGTTATTGGCTTTCATAATCAGATCTCCGGATAAGATACCCGCCCTTTCGGCAGGATTGTGCTTTTTGCCGGAAGGATCCTCCACCACCGTATGCCCGATGACCAGTACCCCTTCCGCGTGCAGGAAGACACCGATGGAATGCCCGCAAACCATTACCTGCGGCGGGGTAATTACGTTAATCAGCATTTCCCGGAAGGGAATCAGGCCCAATAATTTGAACTGCATGCGCAGTTGACCGGGCGCTATCGCCACCGGGACGCCCCGGGAAAAAGCGATCATTTTTTGACCGCCGGACAAATGCCAGCTGAGGTGGCGGGCGAACCCGGAATGGAAAGCGGACCGGGGAATCAGCGGATCGCCGGTTTTAATATTTTGTTGAGCGGGAAGGTAGAGTAAGTTACTGGTTAAAAAAGCCAGGGTAACAAGCGAGAACAGTACCCAGAAAATTTTATAAACCCTTCTCTTCAGGTTACTTCCCTCCTTGAGCTAAGCGCTGGAAAAATCCTCGTGTAATTTGAAGCTATTTCAAATAATCTTTTGTATTTTTAAAGTAACCTGAGAGAATGGCTATTATTCTGCCTAAATGTGCCGTAGTTTGCCAATATGCCGGTTTATAACCTTTTAATTTGATTTGTTATATTTTGAAAAAAAATAAACCCCGGTTCGAGGGTTTTCTTTGTTATCGTTTCACCGGACAGTCAGCCGTTTTTTGCTTTAGTTGTTTTGCGTTGTACCATTTTGGGAATTTTGTGTTTCCCTGGCCAGTTTGGCCTGTTGAAGCAGCTGCCGGGCGTGTTCCCAGGCCAGCCCGTCGTCCTTCCCCGCCAGCATCCGGGCAATCTCTTTTAAGCGCTCTTCGCCCGGCAACGTCCTGACGTAAATGTTTGTTTGCCGATCCTTCGCTTCTTTAAAAACATAATAATGATTATCTGCGCGACAGGCCACCTGCGCGGCGTGCGTTACGCAGATTACCTGGGCATGAGCGGCAATCCGGGAAAGCTTCTCGGCAACCGCCTGCAAGGTTCTTCCGCCTATCCCCGTGTCCACTTCGTCAAAAACCAGCGTGGGAGTTTCGTCCAGCGAGGCTAAAATCGTCCGCAGGGCAAGCATGATCCTGGACAATTCTCCGCCGGAAGCAATTCTGGTCAACGGGCGGAGCGGTTCGCCGGGATTGGGGGAAATTAAAAATGCAATCCTTTCCTGCCCGGCAGAGGAAATATCTGCTACTTGCTCAAATTCCACGCAAAACTCAACTTTGCTCATTTCCAGGGAAGCCAGTTCCGCGGTGATCGCCTTTTGCAGCCGGCGGGCAGCTTCCTGGCGCGCCAGGGTTAGTTCCCGGGCCGCTCTGCGCCATGCCTCTGCTAGTCGGCTGATCTCCTGCTCCAGGACGCCGACGTCTTCCTCCAGCGCAGCCAGCCGCGCCTGTTCCCGGGCCGCCTGCTCCCGGTAGTGCAGGATTTCAGTAATCGTTGCGCCATACTTTCTTTTTAAATTTTTGATCACGGCCAGCCTTTCTTCGATTAGCTGCAAGCGTCCGGGATCGGCCTGGATCTGCTCGCGGTAGCCGGCAATTTCGCGCGCCGCGTCTTCGATCTGGTAGAAAGCGCTCTCGAGAGCCCCCAGCAAAGGCGCCACCGAGTCGTCTAAGCGGGATAGTTCAGCCAGGCTGCGCCTGGCCTGTCCCAAACAATCCAAGGCTGAAAAGGGGCTCCCCTCGTTTCCTTGCAGGAATTGGGAACATTCCCCGGCCAGGCTTAAAATTTTTTCGGCGTTGGCCAGCCGGGTACGTTCTTTGAGAAGCTCCTCTTCTTCCCCGAAAGACAATCCGGCCTTGTCTATTTCCTCGATTTGATAACTCAACATATCCAGGCGGCGCGCCCTGTCCTGCGCACTGTTTAGCGCTTCCTGAAGACGGTCTTGCGCAGCCCGCCACCGTCCGTAAATTTCTTTAACGGCCTTTGCCAAATCGCTCGTTTGAGCGCCGCCAAAGCGATCGAGTAAAACAAGCTGGCGTTCGGGAACCAACAGAGCCTGCTGTTCGTGTTGCCCCTGAAGGGCAACCAGAAAACGCCCGGCCTCCCGGTAGAGCCCTGCGGTAACCGCCTGGCCGTTTAACCGGCAAGTATTCCGCCCACTCCTGGTTAACTCCCGGGTCATTACCAGCGTCCCGTCTTCTTCTTCCGGAATCCCCCACCCGGTCAATTTTTCTTGGAGCAGCCCGCACCCGCTTACATTGAAAACCGCCGTCAGGCAAGCTTTTTCCCGCCCGGTGCGAATATATTCACCAGAAGCCCGCTGGCCCAGGACTACCTGCAGGGCATCGACAATGATGGATTTACCTGCCCCCGTTTCTCCAGTCAGGACATTTAAACCGGGGGTAAATTCTAAGCTGACGCGATCGATCAGGCCGAAATCCTGAATTTCCAGCAAAACGAGCATTTTCAAGTTCCTCCGCCAATTGCTTCCCGGAAACAGCTTTTTACGTTTCTCGCTGCGTAATCAGTTGGTGAAAACGTTTTAAAAGCGCAGTCACGTATTTTTTCGGCTTGACGACGATTAAAATCGTATCGTCTCCGGCCACCGTGCCGATAATCCCGTCGAGATTAACCTGGTCCAGAGCCGAGGCAACACCCTGGGCTTCTCCCGGAAAGGTTTTCAGCACAATTAAATTTTCACTGTAGTCGATGGACACAACGGAGTCTTTAAACGCCCTTTTCAGGCGTTCCTCGCGGTATAAAGAACGGGGCGTTTCGGGCAATACGTAGCGCACCGTGTTATTTTCCGCCGGTGCTTTAAGCAGGCCGAGTTCTTTAATATCCCGCGAGATTGTGGCCTGCGTGGCCTGAAGCCCTTCCGCCCGCAAGGCAAGGGCCAGCTCTTTCTGGGTCTGAACCGCTCTTTGCGCAATGATCTCAAGAATCTTCTTTTGCCGCTGAACCTTCATCGCAGTTGCCAACCTTTTCCCCTTCGCTCAACTTTTTCCGTAAAAGGTAATAAAAACTGCGGTTTTTTAAGCGGATGAATTTCGCCCGAAACGGGGATTTGGTTACGACTACGGTGTCGTTTTGCTCCAGGCGGAAACCGTACTGTCCGTCCATGGTAAGCATAACTTCTTCGTTTTGGGAATTGACGTTGATCTTGATTTCCTCATCCGCGCCGATAACCAGCGGCCTTGCCCACAGGGAATGCGGGCAAATGGGCGTAACCAGCATCAGTTCCAGCTCGGGAGAAACCAGCGGCCCGCCCGCCGAAAGGGAGTAGGCCGTAGAACCCGTAGGACTGGCAATGATCAGACCGTCTGCCGGGTAAGTGGCGACATACTCGTTGTTAACGTAGGTTTCCAGGAAAATAAGCCGCGCAAAGGCCCCCTTGGTAACCACCGCGTCATTGAGGGCGCTTGATCGCTCAATCCACTTTCCCCGGCGGTATACCCGGGCCTCCAGCATCATGCGCCCCTCGATCGCATATTCGCCCTTCAGGAGCCTTTCTAAAGCAAAAAAAAGATCGGGTGCGTCGACCTCCGTTAAAAATCCCATCCGGCCGATGTTGATTCCCAAAATAGGGATGCCGGCAGGGGCGGCCTGCCTGGCACTGTTCAAGAGCGTGCCGTCGCCGCCGAGGACGATCAGACATTCTGCTTCTTTGCTTATTTCCTCCGCCGTGTATTCGGGAAATTCCAGGGCGCGCGCGGCGGCCGGCGCCAGCAAAGGCCGGCAATGACTTGCTTGCAGCCAGCCGATCGTTTCCTTTACCAGGTTGCGAATATTTTCTTTCTCCAGGTTTACGACCAGGCCTACCTTTTTCATCAAGTCACCCCGTTGGTAACTTTTGGAGCGGGTTGCGTAAATTATGTTCGCCTCAGTGCCAGGCCGGCTTTAATTAAGGGTACGGTGGGCGTCGGTTACCACGTTGCGGATTGCGGTTTCAAATTCCGCCGGGTCGATCCCTGTTTCCGGTTGTTTGCGAAAATAGAGCAGATATTCAATATTTCCCTCCGGGCCTTTGAAAGGAGAAAAAGCCAGTCCCCGCACTTCCCAGCCCAAACCATTGACAATGCTGCATATTTTTGCCAGAACTTCCTGGTGGACCAGGGGATCCTTAACTACACCTTTTTTGCCGACTTTTTCCGGGCCTGCTTCAAACTGTGGTTTGACCAAAGCCACCCCTTCAGCATCTTCCGTGGTGAGATCCCCTACTTTGGGTAAAACTAAAGCAAGGGAAATAAAGGATACGTCGATCACAACAAAATCGGGTGGAACGGAGAGCGCTTCTTTGGAAAGATACCGGATATTCGTCCGCTCCAAAACAACCACCCGGGGAGAGACGCGGAGCTTCCAGGCCAGCTGGCCGTAGCCCACGTCCACGGCGTAAACCAGGCGCGCCCCGTGCGCCAGGGCGCAGTCGGTGAAACCGCCGGTAGAAGCCCCGACATCTAAAACAACCTTATTCTTTAAATTCAAGCCAAAGGCGGAAATGGCCTTTTCCAACTTTAAACCTCCCCGGCTGACGTACGGCGCGCGCTCAATAACGGTCAGTTCCGCGTCAGGTTTTACCGGCGCCCCGGGCTTGAGCACTTTCTGGCCGTTGACCAGGATCTGACCGGACATCGTTGCTGTTCGCGCCTTTTCCCGGCTGGCAAACAGGCCCCTTTTAACCAACAGCACGTCCAGCCTGACCCTGGAAGAAGCCAAATTATTTCCCCCCCGCCTTCAGGCGGTTATCGGCCGTCAGCCGCCGACCGGCAGCAATACTCCGGGGCATTCCTTTTTTCCTGCCCAGGCAAGAAAAGACGCAATTTACGATGTGATCAACTGTGAGTCCCTGTTGCGCAAGAAGAATGTCGCGGCTGCCGTGCTCTACAAAGGTATCGCCGATGCCCAGGCGGACGAGCTTAACGTTATCTGCCTGCCGGCGCTCCAGCATTTCCAGGACCGCGCTGCCAAAGCCCCCCTGCAGGACGTGCTCTTCAATAGTAACCATTAGTCTGGATTGTCTTGCGTAAAAAAGCAGGCACTCCTCATCGAGTGGTTTAACGAACCGCGCGTTGATTACCGCGGCGCTAACACCGTGCTCCGCTAAAAGTTCGGCCGCTTCCCGGGCCACCTGGACCATACTGCCAATGGCTGCCAGCGCCACATCGGAACCGTCGCGGATAATTTCCGCCCGGCCAAGTGGTAATTCTTTTGGCTTTCCGGTAAGCGGGCGGCCCGTCCCCCTGTCTCGCGGGTAGCGAACGGCCGCCGGCCCGTTGTACGCGAGGGCGGTTTTCAGCATGTGGCGAAGTTCGTCTTCGTCCTTAGGCGCCATGATCACCATATTAGGCATCGACCGCAGGTACGCATAATCAAAAACCCCGTGGTGCGTAGGCCCGTCGTCTCCCACCAGGCCGCCCCGGTCAATGGCAAAAGTTACCGGCAAGTTTTGTAAGCACACGTCGTGAAGCACCTGATCGTAGGCCCTTTGTAAAAAAGTTGAATAAATGGCCGCTACCGGCTTTAACCCGCCGGCAGCCAATCCTGCGCTCAAGGTGACTGCGTGCTGCTCGGCGATGCCCACGTCAAAAAACCTCTCCGGGAAGAGCCTGGCGTATTCGGAAAGCCCGGTGCCGGAAGGCATGGCGGCAGTGATCGCAACTATTTTTTCGTCTTCCCGGGCCAGCTCAACCAGCGTTTTTCCAAACACTTCGGTGTAGGTGGGCGGGGCAACCCCGCCGGCCGGGACGCTCTTGCCCGTTTCCACCGAAAAAGGGCCGATGCCGTGAAATTTATCAGCCTTGGCTTCCGCCGGCGGATAGCCTTTCCCCTTCTGGGTAATCACGTGCACCAGCACAGGTCCCCGGGTAACCCTGGCCTGCTCGAAAACGGCAATCGTTTCCTGGAGGTTATGGCCGTCGACAGGCCCCAGGTACTTAAAGCCCAGTTCTTCAAAAAACATCCCGGGCACGACCAGGTATTTCAAGGAATCTTTTAATCTTTCCACCGCCCTTACCACCGCCGGGCCGATCGCCGGTATTTTCCGCAGCAATTGTTCTATTTCTTCCTTGCCCCGGGAATACATCGGCTCGGTGCGCAAACGCGTCAGGTACCTGGATAATGCGCCGACGTTGCGGGCAATCGACATCTCGTTGTCGTTCAGCACGACAATTAAATCCCGCTGGATGTGCCCGGCGTGATTTAAAGCTTCGAAGGCCATCCCCGCGGTCATGGCGCCATCGCCGATTATTGCCACGACGGCATATTTTTTCTTTTGCAAATCACGGGCTACGGCCATCCCCAGGGCGGCCGAGATGGATGTGCTGCTGTGTCCGGTGGCAAAAGCGTCGTACGGGCTTTCCTCGGGCCGGGGAAAGCCGCTGATCCCCCCAAATTGCCTTAAACTATGGAATTCCTTGCGGCGTCCGGTTAAAAGCTTATGCGCGTAGCACTGGTGGCCCACATCCCAGATAATTTTATCCTCCGGGGCCCGAAAAACTTTATGCAGCGCTAAAGTAAGCTCCACCACACCCAAATTGGGCGCCAGATGTCCGCCGTTCATAGCGACCGTGGCAATGATTTCTTCTCTGATTTCCCGGGCCAACTGCTGGAGTTGGGCCGGCGCTAAAGGTTTTAAGTCCTCCGGCGAGTTGATTCTGGAAAGGAGCCGGGTCAAAATAAAATCTCCTGCCTTTCCCAGGTCTGTTTACACCAATATTTACATTCCTACCGCGGGCCGGCGCGCCGCGGCTTTTTTCCAACGGTTATCCCCGTCAGGCGATTCCAGGCGGCAATTACCTTCCCTACCAGAAAGATCACTTCGTTTGGGTAGGAAAGGGCCATTCTTTTGCCCATTGCTTTCCCGCCAATGGTCAGAGCGGCAATGACGCCGGTCATCAGCATGTTCAGGAAGACCCGGTCGGCCTCCGGCCAGCGCAGCAAAATTTGCAAGACAAGCGCAATGCCCATTGCCCCGCTGAGCGTCCCGGCAATATCGCCAATCACGTCGTTGCAGATGTTTGCCACCCGGTCGGCGTTCCGGATGAGAAAAACACTTTCCTGGGCGCCGGGCACCTTTTTTGCACCCTTTGCGTGGAAAGGGGCTTCTTTTGCCGCGGCCACGGAAGTTCCCACAATATCGGCGGCAATCCCCGTTAGTATAATTATAACTAAAAAAAGAAATGATAAAAGTAAATTTTGTAATTTGAGCGCCAAAATTTCCGAAAACCAAAAAAAAGCAACCGCTAATAAAAAAGAGGTTGCGCCAATCCCGAAAACGTATCTTTTGGAAACTGTCGACCGGTTGTTATTGGCCAAAAAGGACACCTCAAAAGGGTTACAAAGTTGGCTCAGGGCTTTAAGGTAAGTGATAGCAGTGCGGGTAAATATTGCGGCTTAGGTCCAGCAGGCTTTCCCAGGCAATCACCGGCTGTCGCCAGACCGGCGGTTTCCCTTTCAGATCGCCTCCGACTTATCGCTAACTTCGGGGCTGGATTGCCACTTAGTCCACACTGCAATCCCCGCACTGCCCCGGCGTCCCGGACAGCCTAGGAGTTTTCCTCAGCGGGTAGCCTTTTTCTAGCCTCTTTTGCAACAGCGGTTTCAGTCATTGCTTCCCGGCCAGGGCCCATGGACCGGTTGCGCATTTGGACAACATCCACCGCGATCACTCAAGGCAGGCTACACTGCACGCAGCTGCCCACCACGTGCAGGTTCATGCCTCAAGCCATAGTAACCTGCCAGGTCACTGGCAGTACCCCACGAACTTGAGTCTCCACGGGGGCGGGGTCAACGCCCGCATGCCCTTGCGGCTCGCCCCACCCCCTTAACTCCCAGTACCAGCCCCCAACTGGGCGTTGGTAGCCAGCACCAGGAACTTCATCGCTGTGCCCTTGACGGATTTTTAGGCCCGCCTTCAAAAAAGGCATCCCCGACTAGGATACTGCATCACTTACCTGAATATAAACTATTTTTAGAAGGTAATTATAGCATAACCCGCCGGTTGGAGCAAACAACTTAGCTGCCTGAAAAAAGCTGCTACAGGCGGGCAGGTACTGCTAACGAACATTTTGATAATTAACCAGGTAAAAGATCTTGCCTGCAGGGTAATGCTCCTTTTTTCTAAAAATCTCTGCCGATGACGAAATTGGCCAGTGCCCGTAAAAAGTCTGCTTTGTGGTCGAAATCTTTAAGGGCGCGAATGGCCGCGGTAATTGCCTCGCCGGCTCTTGCTTTTGCTTTTTCCATCCCGAAAAGACCGGGATAAGTGGCCTTTTGATTCCGCTGATCGCTGCCCACCGGCTTGCCCAGTTTTGCCTGATCGCCTTCCACATCTAAAATGTCGTCCTTAATCTGGAAAGCCAGGCCCAGGAATTCGGCGTAAGCGGTTAAGGAGCAAAGCGTTTCTTCGTCGGCGCCCGCCAGGATGGCGCCGGAGCGCACCGCTGCCCGGTAAAGCGCCCCTGTCTTATGACGGTGGATATACTCGAGAGTGGCCGGCTCTATTTCTCTGTCCGCAAACAGGAGATCCGCTACCTGTCCGCCGATCATTCCTGCCGTGCCGGCCGCGTGGGCAATTTCGGCGATGACGCGCAAAACGCGGGCGGGGTCCGCCAGATCATCCCGCGCGTTGCGGGTCATTAATTCAAAGGCCAGGGTAAGCAGGGCATCCCCGGTCAGGATGGCGATTGCTTCGCCGTATACCCGGTGGCTGGTTGGCTTTCCGCGCCGGAAATCGTCGTTATCCATGGCCGGCAAATCATCGTGAATTAAAGAATAGGTGTGGATGAGCTCAATTGCGCAGGCTGCGGGCAGAACCCGGGCGGGTTCGCCGCCGGCCGCCTCGGCTGCGGCCATGGTAAGCACCGGGCGCAAACGCTTCCCGCCGGCAAAGACACTGTAGCGCATGGCCTCGTGGATAACGGGCGGGTATTCTCTGGCGGAAGGAAGAAAACGTTCCAGGGCTTCGTCAATTATACCGGCCCTGATCTTTAGTTCAGCAAGAAAGTCCATTTCTTTTCTCCCTTAAAAATAGCTTTCTGCCATTAAGTTAAGTGCCTGGCACTTAACTTACGCTTCGCATATGTCGTTCGCCCGAACAAACTCCAGCCCTCGTTTTCACCATTAATAGCGAGAACGTAAGTCCTCGCAGGCAACTCCTTAGCATTAAGTCAGGCTTTTAAGTCCGGCAGGGCGATTTCTTTTAAAGTTAAATTGCCTCTGGCATCGGCCATTAACAAGGAAATTTTTTGTTCGGCCTGCTCTAACTGCTGGTGGCAAAATTGCGCCAGGGAGATCCCCTCGCCAAATAGTTCCAGCGCTTTATCTAAAGGCAGCTTTCCGTTTTCCAATTCCTTTACCACCGCTTCCAGTCTGGCCAGCGCTTCTTCAAAAGTATAGGTTTTTCCCATGCGCTCTGCTCCTCTCCGTTAACAATGCAGGCGGTGCTGAACTTCTTCCGCTGCCCATCCTTCACCGCCTCCTATCCCCGGTTTCCCCATCCCTCAATTCCCCACCCCCGCCTTGACCAAGGGCCGCTCCGTTTAAATAATTAAAAAGCCGCCCCTGGTAAGTGTCTTGCTCTTTCAGGCGCTCTTCAATTTTTTGTTTGACCAGCCACCAGCTTACCCCCCAGTTAGAGAACAGCACCCTGGCGTAGGGTCCTTTACCTACCAGGCGCTGGATGACGATTGCCGGATCGAGGTATTCCAGGAAAGTAACCACCCTGGCTACATATTCTTCTAAAGGAATAATTGTAATTTCTCCCCGCCGGTATATCTCTGCCAACACTGTCCCCTTGACTATATAAAGAGAATGCAGCTTTACATAATGCACCCCCAGGGCGGAAAGAATTTTCGCGTTTTCAACCACATCGACTTCTTCGTCCCAGGGGAGGTTTAAAATAAGGTGGACACAAATTTCCAAACCCCTGGCCTTAATCCTGGACACCGCATCAATAAATTCCGCCAGCGTATGGCCGCGGTTAACCTTGATTAACGTCCGGTAATTAACCGTTTGCAGACCAAGCTCAATATTTATGTCCACGCCCTGGCGGGCTTTTATCTCAGCCAGGAAGTCCAGGTAGCGGTCGTTTATACAATCCGGGCGCGTGGAAATGGAAAGGCCGACGAGATCATCTCCCTGCAAGGCGGCCAGGACATTCTCCCGGAACTGCTCAAAAGGCAGGTACGTATTGGTGAAGGCCTGAAAATAAACGATAAATTTTCTGGCCTTGTAGCGCCTTTGGTAATAATCCCGGTTTTTTTTAATTTGCTCCGCGACAGAAAGCGTATTGGGGAGGCACTCAAACCCGGCGCCTTCTTCATCGCAATAAATGCAGCCCCCTACCCCAAGTCTGCCGTCCCGGTTCGGGCACGTCCCAGGCAAATTTACCGGCAGCTTGTATACTTTTTCGCCGAATTTACGGACCAGGTGAGCCGCATATGCATTGTAGCGGGGAGCCTTCCTGGCCATGACGATAACTCCTTGATGCTCAATTTTCGAAACGTAATCCCCGGTTAGTCCTTCCCCTTGATTACGGCCAGCGGCCGCAGGCGCGCCACTTTTGTAGTGAACCCCAACGTCACCAACGTCTCGACGACTTCTTCTATGTCCTTGTAGGCAAGGGGAGCTTCGTCCACCAGTTCCCGGTAGTTCCGGCTGTTGTAAAGCACTTCGCCCATGCTTTCCTCAAACTGCTCTTTGGTAATGGATTTGGCGGCGGCGTTCCTGGAAAGAGTTCTTCCCGCCCCGTGGTTCACCGAAAAGAAAGTTTCCTTTGCTTTTGGCGTACCCACCAGCACATAAGAGGCAGTACCCATGCTCCCCGGAATGAGCGCCGGGTGGCCGGTGCGGGCAAAGACCGGGGGGTTGTCCGGGTGGCCGAGGGGCAAGGCCCTCGTGGCCCCTTTCCGGTGAACCAGCAGGCGCGCTCCGCGATGTTCCTCCCATTTCGCTATGTTGTGGGCTACGTCGTATACTATGCGCATTCCCAGGGAACGGGGTGATTCCCCTAAGACGTCCGAGAAAGCCTGGATTATGTCGTGCATAATAATTTGCCGGTTGGCAAAAGCAAAATTTACCGCGCAGGCCATGGCCGCGTAGTATCTTTTCCCTTCTCTGGAATTGACCGGGGCACAGGCCAAACCCTTGCTGGGCAGATCAATTTTATGTTTTTCCGCCGCTTCCAGCAGGCTTTTGGAATAGTCCGTGCAAATCTGGTGCCCGAAACCCCGGCTGCCGGTGTGGATCATTACCGCCAGCTGGCCTTTAAAAAGGCCGAAAGCGCCGGCTAAAGATCGGTCGTAGATATCGGTAACTTCCTGGAGCTCAATAAAGTGATTGCCGCCGCCGAGCGTGCCCAGTTGCCCGGAGCCTCTCTCGACGGCTTCCCTGCTTACCGCCCCCAGGTCTGCACCGGCTAAAAAACCCCCTTCTTCGATGTATTCGAGATCCCGGTTTTCCCCGAAGCCTTGCTCAATAATTCCCTTGACCCCGGTATGCACTACCCGCTCAAAAATTTGGGGGGTAACTCCCTTGTGGCGTCCTTTTTTGCCTACCCCCGTCGGCACCAATTCCTCAATTTTTTTCATAAGCTGCCGCAGAACCGGTTTGGCAAAGTCCCGGGCCGGCAAATCGCTTCTGATTAACCGGACGCCGCAATTGATATCCATACCCACCGCTCCGGCCGAGATGATCCCGTCGGCGCTGCTGGCCATTACTCCTCCGATAGGCAAACCAAAACCTTCGTGGATGTCCGGCATGCCGATCACCGGGTCAACCACCCCGGGCAGTTGGGCGGCGTGGCTCAGCTGCTCAAGGGCCTTGTCTTCGTAAAGGTAAGCAACGAGGACCGGGCTGACAAAGACAAGCGCATCCACCCGCATCCCCGGTTGGCGGGCTATTCTGTAACGATTGGGACCTTCGGAAATTAATTTCATGGCAATCCCTCTGGATAATTTTTCTTTGGACCGGCCGGAATATGGGTCCGGTTTGTTTTTTTCTTTAAAGCTGGCATTCGGGCATTGCCTTAAAGATATTATATATAACCCAACCCGCCAAGTAAACAAAGATATTCAAAAACGGGAACCAACTAGAGCACTTAGATAAGTTAAGGGTTCCTGATTACGGAACCCTGACCCATCCCGGACACTCTTGATTCTCAAGGCTTCCCCGAAAAATAAATGGTGCGCCTGGCAGGAATCGAACCTGCGCACCCGGCTCCGGAGGCCGGTGCTCTATCCACTGAGCTACAGGCGCAAAGCAGGTTTCTCAAAAATCAATTAATATTATATCAAAAACCAGGAATAATGCAACAGCTACCCAAAACGTTTTTATCTTTCCTTAGTTCTGGCTTCAGTTAATGATAACCGGTAAATTCTCCGTAATTATAGTCACGGGTTATAAATTGACGCTCTTCAACCATGGGCAGGGGAGCGAGATCGAGCTGGCGTTGAATTGATTTTAGCGCGTTCGCCGAGTGGCGCAGAGCCTCTTCTTCTTCGGCGGACATGGGCACAGGTAAAACGCGGACCCGGCCCTGGCGGTTCACGATGGAAGGAAGGCTGAAGCAGACGTCATTAATGCCATACTCACCGGCAATTAAGCCGGAGACAGTCAATATAGAATTTTCGTCCCTTAGAATACTCTCGCAGATCCTTTTTACGGCCAGCCCGACCGCATAATAGGTGGCGCCCTTGCGGGCAATCACCTCGTAGGCCGCTTCCCGCACCCGCCGGGTGATTGCTTCCTGATCCAGGCAGGGCACCCCGCGCTGGCAGCAGAAATCTTGCACCGAAAAACCGGCAATATTGGCCAGGCTCCAGAGGGGCACCTCGGTATCCCCGTGTTCCCCGACGACGTAAGCGTGGATGTTTCTCGCCTCCACCCGGCAGTGCTCACTGATCAGGTAGCGGAAGCGGGAGCTGTCCAGCACGGTGCCCGAGCCAATTACTCTGTTCGGAGGAAGATCGGTCAGGCGTAAAGCGGCATAGGTTAAAACATCGACGGGATTGGTTACCAGCAGCAAAATTGTATCGCCGTTTTTGCCGATGCACCGCGGGAGCACCTGCTTTAATACTTCCAGGTTCCGGAAGACAAGATCCAGCCTGCTCTCTCCCGGCTTTTGGGGCACCCCGGCGCTGAAGATAATAATGTCTGCGTCCCGGCAATCCTCGTATTCACCGACATAGATTTTGATCGGCTTGATAAAGGAAGCCCCGTGGGCCAGGTCCATGGCCTCCCCTTCCGCCCTTTCCCGATTGATGTCCACCAGAACCAGTTCATCGATCAAACCGCTGATCATCATTGCGTAGGCGGTGGATGCACCTACCGCCCCCACGCCAACGACCGCGATTTTTCTTTGTTCACCCAAAGGCATCTTAAAAATCCTCCAATTCATTTTTATTTAGTTTTTCCAGCTTCTTTCGAAATATAACGGCAAACAATGCGCAAAAAATTCTTGCCCCAGTCTTCGACAAAAGTATATAGTAGAAAAAGGGATTTCAATTTTAGGAAGGGGTACGCCGGCAGCGGAGAAATGCCGGCGCTTGAACAATGTCGAAAACGAAAGCGCTCTCAATAGCACTAACGTTCGTCTTCATTTTTTTAATCCCTTTATTCGGTTGCAACACGTCTGCTCCCTTCCCACATAACGAGCGCAGATTAAATGAATTTCCGGAAAAAAACGATCTGGCCGCCAGAGGCGGCGAGCAAGAGCAGGCTCAGGACGAAAGCAGCCGGCCCGGGCCGGTCGTGGCTATTCCTGAAGCCCGTGCGGGCGAGTCGACGGCAGGGCAGGTATACAAGGCGGTCAATTCGGTCACTCCGGCCAAGTGTGTTTACTTAACTTTTGACGACGGCCCAAATAGTTACTTTACCGGGCAGATTTTGGACATTCTGGCCGAACACCAGGTCAAGGCTTCCTTTATGGTGGTCGGGGTTAACGTCGAAAAGAACCCGGAATTGATTAAAAGGATGGTTGCGGAAGGCCACGCGGTGATCAACCATACGTACACCCATAATTACAAAAAGATATACGCTTCACCAGAGGCTTTAATCGCCGACCTGGATCAGGCCAGCCGGGTTTTAGAAAAGATCCTCGGTCGCCCCGTAAAAATTTTTCGGGCGCCGGGCGGCCCCGGGCGCTTAACCAAGGCTTTTTACAAAAAGTTAAAAGAACACGGTTACCAGTTAGTTGGCTGGAATATCACCGGCGCTGACTCTGACCCTAAGGGTGTAACGCCAGAGCAGGTATACGAGCACGTAGTTAATGGGCTGGCCAAGGTGGAGAAAATGCATCTGACCCCAATTATTTTGCTTCACGACGGAACGCAGGTGGCCACCATTGAGGCCGCGGCCAATTCCGCCCTGGGGAAATATATCCAAAACAGAAAAAGCGTCGTTGAGGCCCTGCCTAAAATTATCGAACTGCTGAAATCAAAGGGATATACCTTTGCTCCGGTTGACGAAAACACCCCGCCCCCGTGGTAAGGGTTAGCACAGCATTTCCAGGAAGCTTTCCACCCGGGTAACGGTCTGCCCTTCCATAAAATTGCGCGGGTCGATGCAATCGCCGTCCAGGTTTAAAAAAGGAACCCCTGCTTTGCCGAGGGCGTCCCGCAAAGGAGTCACTACCCCTGTGCTCTGGCGGCAGCCCCAGTGTGAAAAGTGAACCACGCCCTGCGCGTTGTATTCGCGCGCCAACCTCAAAACCAGCCCTACCCGTCTTTCTCCGGAACCCCAAAGGGGGTTGGCCAGCATTTTGGCGGCAATCCCCCCGGCATAATTGTCCGGGTGAATTTCGTCCCAGAATACCTCGCTTACCTCTTCAAAAGCGATGATACTTTTGTGCCTGATTTCCACTAAATCCAACAACGGACTGGCGTAAAAGGGCTTGAAGTGCAGCCAGAGCAGCCGGCGTTCCTGCTCCGGAACAGCGGGCAGGCCGTGCTTTACCCGGTAACTTAATACCTTTTCTAATTCGCGATAAAAATTTAAGGCTTCGGCAGTCCCCAGTCCGTTTAAAAAGAGCACCACCTGGGTAAGCGCCTCGCTCCCCCGCCAGGGAGCCGGTTCGTTTTTACGCAGCGCATTGACTGCCAGCATGTGCCTGCGGGTGGCGTTAAGATTGTTGATCACCCGGGCTATTTCCTTTGGCCGGGCAGGCAGCAAAGGTTTTAATTCTTCCTGCAGGGCCAGGATTTCTTCGGCCAGCCAGGACCGGGACCGGTGGGTATCATGATAGGGAACCGGCAACAGATAGTAGGGACAATCGTAAATTCTGGCACTCATCTCTAAAAATTTCACGGCACCGTCGCACAGATGGCTGGTGGCGATAACCAAGTCGGGACGGGGCAAGATCTTCTCCATGGCCATCCCGAGCGCGCAGCGGTGGAAACTGCATAAATCTGTAGAATACCAGGCACCTTCGGCAACTTTTAGAAAATGAGCGCTCCAGCCGAGGTGGGCGGCCACGGCCGCAGCGACTTCCGGCATAAAGGGGATGCCCCCCCAGGCCCAGATCAGCTCCGGCGGCGTATATACGTTGGTCCAGACTACCGGCCGGGTCCCCCGGGAGGCCCGCCGCATCAACTTTATGGCGAACAGCAAGGAAGCCTTCGTGTGGCGGTTTAATTTTCCGGGGCGCCACAGGCTGCCCGCTATTTCTAAAAAGAAATAAAAATGCGGGGAGGTAACATATTGTTGCCACTTGTTATTTTGGTTATGCCGCCGAATATACTCCCTTAAGTCCATGGCTCGAATATTTCCTGGAATCCCCTTTCAAAAACTCTTCAAGAGCGGATTTTAAATGGTTTCTAAGAAGGCCTGCAGGCGGGTGCGCAACTGAGCCGGGATCCCGCTTAAGTATTCGCCTTCCAGGTGGAGAAAAGGAATTTCCCGCTGACTGCACAAAAAGCGCCACAAAGGTACTTCGTAAAGTCCGTGATCACAAAATTTTAACCCGTAAAAAATTACTCCGTCAGGCATCAGACGGTTTAAAACATTTTGGATGTAAAAGGTGCGGCTGCTTTTTCCGGCCATGCGGGGGCAAGGAGGTTTACCGAGATAAGCCTTCGCCAGGGTCAGCCAGATGTCGTCAGGAGCAGAAAAGCCGGGCTCCTGATAAAAGCGCTCTCCTAAACAAAAATCAGCAGCTGTTACGGCCGCATCATTTTCTGCAAGGAGCGCAAGGATGCCTGGATCGGGCAAAATCGTCCCTGCCAGCAATACTCTCCGGCGTTTCTGTCCGGGTTCGCCCCCGGCCGGGTTAACTGTTGTTGGCTTAAAGATGGGGAAGATATCCTCCGGGAATTCGGCTAAAGCAGCAAAAAGCAGATCATAAAATTTTTCGTTAATCCCGGCCGCGCTTTCAAATTGTTTTAACTTCGCCCGAAGCTGCTGATAAACCTGGAAAGAATTCTGCAACGTTTCATCCGGTACGGGGCGACCGGATATCTCCTGCAGCCATTGGGCCATTCTCCTCAGCTCTCCCCGGTAATACCGGACGCTGGTATCTATTGCCTGGCGAGGAAGGTCGAGAATAAACACCCTGTCTCCCCGCGCCTTCCGCACGTCGTAGCAACGGCGGAGCGCGTCACAACAGGTCGTGAAAATGACCGGCACCCCATCATCAGTGGCTGCGCAGGCGCGGGCATAAGAACAATAGTTTGGAGGAAGCAAACCCGTTTCTTTCGCCGTTGGCGGAAGCAGCCGCCGGGGAGTAAAACCCGCGGCATGAATAATTTCTAAAGGTACGTAAGAACAGGCCACATCAACAAACATAAAGACACCTGCTTCGAAAATATCGTCGATTATTATTTATACCGCCCGCAATACTTTTCCTTCGGATATTTGCTGCTGTTTTTAGCCACCTTTTCTCTTACCGCCGACGACAAATCTACGCCCAGCCTGTTTGCCATCGCCAGGCAATAAATTACAACGTCGGCCAGTTCTTCCCGGAGATGATCCGGGTTTTCAGGTCTGGGGTCTGTTTCCGGCGCCCATTGGAAAATTTCCATCAGTTCAGCTGCCTCGATGGCAATGGACATGGCCAGATTTTTGGGCGTATGAAACTGCTCCCAATCCCGTTCCCGGACAAAGCCGGCGACCAGATCTTTTAGCTCCTGCAAAAAAGTGGTGGCATCGCTCATGTTTTTACTCCTCCCCGTTTTTTTCCGGAGTCCGCCGGTCCTCGTAAGTAACCCGCATGGAAAAGGGCCGGCTGGCTTCCCCCCAGTATATCGTCGTATGCGGGAAGGGGATCTCGATCCCTAATTCGTCAAAGGTTTTTTTGATCCGGCGCCGTAATTCCCGGCCTACGTACCATTGCTTCAAGGGCGCAGTCGTGATCATCACCTTAATTACTACTTCCGAGGGGCCGAAATTGTCAACGCCCAAAACTTCCAGCGGCTTCACAATATATTGGCTAAACTCCGGATCGCCGGAGAGTTCCGCGCCAATCTCCCTTAATACGCTCATTACGTAGTCCACATCTTCCTTGTAGGCGACCCCTACGTCAATGACGTAGCGCGACCAGTCTTTGGTCATGTTAGATACCGAGTTTATCTTCCCGTTGGGGAAAATGTGCACAGTGCCGCTTAAATCCCGGAGAACGGTGGTGCGCAGGTTGAGCTCCACCACTTCTCCCGCGGTACCGTTTAAAACAACCACGTCGCCGATCCGGATCTGGTCCTCCAGGAGCATAAAAAAACCGCTGATCACGTCCCGCACCAGACTCTGGGCGCCAAAACCCAGGGCCAGCCCGCCGATGCCCGCGGCGGTAATGATCGGCCTTATATCGATGTCCAGGATGCCGAGAATAATCACGATTGCCACCACAACTGAACCGATCCAGACAATTTTGCGGAGCAAACCGATCAGGGTACGGATCCGTTTTTCCTGTTCCCCGGAACCTCCCGCCTTGTCGGCCAGCACCCGCTCAAACCTTTTCAGGGCGGAAACGACTAAACGGACAGAAATAAATGTTCCGATGAGGACCAGCAAAATTCGCAGCCCCGAGGTCATTAGCCAGTCCTTTAAAGGAATCAAAAGGCCATCCCACGAAAACATCATTACACCTCCCCTTATTTCCCCGCTTAAGTGATTCTCTGCAAAAGAGCAAAGGACGAGAAAAATTTAGAAGGTAAATCAAAAATCCGTTGCGACCGCCTCGACTGACGAAATTATACCAGGAAACGGCAGTAAATAAAAGCACATCCTGATTTTCTGGATCATATACTACGGGAGATGGCTATTTACGGTATTTATAGTAATTATATGTAGCCCTCCCTATACCCTGGTGATCATTTGACTTTTCGGTAGCCCAGCGCAGGCAGGTTAGAAGTGGAGGTAAAAAATGGGTCTTGCCAACGGGGCGCAAAGAATGTGGCTTGAGGATCGTTTTTTCCTGGAGGCAGCAACCGATCTGCGCACGCTAATCGATCCAGAAAGACTCTACATTCTTTATCAATACGTCAGGCACACCCTCAATGTTCCGGGCGACCTGGCCGAATGCGGTGTGTACCGCGGCGGTTCGGCCCTGCTGCTGGCCAAAACATTGTATATGTACGGAAAAGGAGATAAAACGCTGCATCTTTTCGACACCTTTCAGGGGATGCCGCCGGCCAATCCGGAACTGGATCTCCATAAAGAAGGGGACTTTGCGGATACTTCTCTAGAAGAGGTACAGAATTATCTGGCCGGATACGGAACTTTTTTGAGATTTTACCCCGGCGTTTTTGAACTCACTTTCCCCGCTGTGAATGGGAAAAGATTTTCCTTCGTCCACGTCGATTGCGATCTTTACGCCTCGGTAAAATTGTGCTGTTCATTTTTTTACACCCGGTTGAATCCCGGCGGCGTCCTCATCTTCGACGATTACGGCTTCCCCACCTGCCCCGGGGCGAAGCGCGCGGTCGACGAGTTCTTCGCCGCCGTTCCTGAATATCCAGTCTATCTGCCTACCGGCCAGGCGGTTGTGACCAGGCTCCCGGGCAATTCCTCCTTTTAACCGGTCGGATTGGCGGGACCGTCCGGACTTGACCGCCGGTTCTAAAAAATATGGAGGCTCAGATGAAGTACAGCATATCGATCGCCCTGTTCAACAACCTGGCTTTGACCAGACAGTGCCTCGGGTTGCTTTTCCAAAACTGCCCGGAGGAGTTTGAACTCCTGCTGACCGACAACTTTTCCACGGACGGCACCCGTGAATACATCACCGCCTTACCTTTTACCCGCAAGGTGGTAATTTTAAACGAACAAAACATTGGTTTCGGGGCGGCGCATAACCGTGCCCTGGAAGTCGCGCGCGGAGAATACTTTGTGGTTCTCAACAACGACATTTTTATTTACGAACGGAACTGGCTTACCAAACTGGCTGCTCCCTTCGCGAATCGGCCCAGGCTGGCCATTACGGGGCTCAAGGGCAATCCCTGCATGATTGTTGTTACCCCCGAAATAAAAGGCGTTTGGTATCCCACTATCGTAGAATACGTCGAGGCTTCCTGTTTGATGATCCCGACCGCCCTGGCCAGAACCCACGGTCTTTTCAGTCCGGAATTTGAATTTGCCTACTTTGAAGACGCCGACCTTTCCCTGCGTTACCGGCAGATGGGCTACGAAATCCTGCTGGTGGAGGTGGATTTCCGGCACCTGCGGGCGCAATCCGCAAATTTGCTGGATCCTGCGTTTTTAACGACGGTTTTCAAGAAAAATGAAGAAGTATTCAAAAGAAAATGGTCGGATTATTTAAAAACCAGGTCTTTCCCTTGACTTACCCGGCTTCCGGGACTTCTGATTTTTCACTCTCTATTTTGCAGGGAGTTTCTTATGGGAACGTTTGTTCCCTCCAGAAAGCATGAAAATTAAGGCACTAAGGCACAGAGGCACAAAGAGAAACGTATAGACGACCGGGAATATTTTACTTTGTGCCTTTGTGCCTGGAAAACTTTATGCCTGATATTTTCTAAGGAGGCGACGCCATGGATTTCACCGGCGAAAGAGTAGTCCCCGGCAAGACCCCGGAGAACGTCTACGTAGAACACGTAGCGCGGTATAATTTTGCTCTTGCTTACGTAAAAGGCAAAACCGTCCTGGACGTGGCCTGCGGCACGGGCTACGGCACGGCAATCCTGGCATCCGGAGCCGGCAGCGTGGTGGGTATTGATCTTGACCGGGAAACGATCGCTTATGCCCGGCAAAACTACCCGCATCCCGAAGTAACTTATCTTTTGGGGGATATCCTCCGGCTGCCTTTGCCGGACGAAGCCGTAGAAGTGGTTACCTGTTTTGAAACCATCGAGCACGTCGCCGACGACCGGAAATGCCTGCAGGAACTCCGGCGCGTTCTGCAACCAGGGGGGATTTGTCTTCTCTCCACGCCCAACCGGGTAGTTTTTTCTCCCGGCAAAACCCTGTCCGATCGACCACACAATATTTTTCATTGCCGGGAGTATACCCTGGATGAATTCAGGGATTTGCTCCGGCACTACTTTCAAGAGGTAAAAATCTTTGGCCAATGTTCTAACCAGATCTGGGCGATCACAGAAGCTCCGGACAGTTCCCAAATACCCGAAAAAACTCCCCACTTTTTCATTACCCTGTGCAAAAAGGGTCCAAAATTAAACAGGAATGATTGCCTGTAACCGGAAGATCGGGTTTTCCGGACTGGCCTCCGCACGTTTTTCCAAAAAGGAGGTGCCTTTGGATGGAAAAAAAGCCGAGAATCCTGGTCAAGTGCGGCGGGGGATTCGGCGACGTACTGCTTGCTACGCCGGTTTTAAAAGCTTTAAAAGAAAAATACCCGCATAGTTTTCTTACCCTGGTTACCAACCCGCATGGAAACGAAATTGTGAAAACGCTTTCCTGCGTCGATGAGATTGTTCCCTTTTCCTATAGCTACGAGGAAATCATGGCGTACGACCGGGAAGGGAAAGACCTGGTCTACGCGCTGCGGTACGAAAAAACGCCGGAGAAACATATTGTTGACGCCTACGCGCTTTGCGCGGAAGTAGAACTGGCTTCCAAAGAATATCTGCTGCATTTATCCGAAACTGACCGGAGCTTTGCGCAAAACCTTCTCCTCACCCCAGGCGAACGGCCCGTCTGATTGTCGGTGTTCACCGCGGGCCCAGCTGGCCGCACCGCGCGTGGGAGGCGGAGAAGTTTCGCCGGGTACTGCGTTTTTTCAAGGAAAATTACGGGGCGGCGGTAGTTGAATTCAGCCACGCGCCGGAAATGTACCTGGGTGAGGGCATTGATCTTACCGGTCGCACCACCGTCAGGCAGGCGGCCGCCGTGCTGGCGGAATGCGATCTTTTAGTCTGCATCGATTCTCTTTTTTTGCACCTGGCGGGCGCAGTGGGAACGGCCGTAGTGGCGGTTTTTGGCTGTACCGATCCGGACAAACGGCTGCCTTTTAATGACCTTAGCGTGGGGGTGCAAACTAAAGGAGCCTGCCGCGGCTGCCATCACCAATATGTTGGGGCTTTGAGCTCGCGGTGCCGCCGGGACAGGATATATTGCCTGGAAGAGGTCGAGCCGGAAGAAGTGATCGAGGAGGCCCTCGGACTGCTGGATAAAACCGGCCGGGGGAAAGGTTTTAGAGGAGGTTTTGAGAAAAATGTGGCAGGGTAATTTCCCGATTAAACTGGAACTGGGCAGCGGCGGGAATCCGCAACCGGGCTACGTGCACCTGGACATCCGGCCGGATTCGCCGCACGTGGAAATTATCCACGATCTCCAGGA
>JBFMBG010000048.1:0-26910 GCA_040755215.1 Bacillota bacterium
TACTTTCCCAGGCCCATATCTTGTTATGGTGGAAGGTAAAGATCAGAAGCCCCTCATCTTTGAGCACCCGGTTACATTCGCGGAAAACAGCAGATAATCCTTTGCTAAAAAATTCCGTTGTCTTTCCCAACTTTTCATCAAGAGCTATTTAGTTTATTACTCAGTTGCAGACTTAGCAAAGTACTACCCGGCAACAACCCAAAAATACTACGAATTACCTACAGTTGCTTTAATTTATTCTACATGGAAAGTACTATTCCCTTCTTGACCCTATTCCTGTTTTGAAGAATCATTTTGTATAAAATAGGCAAAATTAATATCCATATCCCCACTAATTATGGCTTCAAAGGCAGCTTCCCCACCGGCAAGTCAAAGCCGTGCTCCAGCAGGCCGTCGATGACCTGCGCCTCGGTAAGCATTCCTTTATACCGCAACTGTCTGTCCAAAACCAGCACCAGGTGAAATCTCTGCGGCAAAAAGGGGCGGATGATCTCCCCTAAAGTCAAGTTTTCCATAACCACAAAAGTTTCGGCGGGGAGCACCCCGGCTTTGGCCAACTCCCCCTTTTTTCGCGTCAGGTGGCGCACAAAAAGGTAAGGCGCCGCACCCTTTTCGCGCGTTGCCGCGTAGAAAAGAAAGAGCCCCGTAAACAAGATGTCCAGGCCGCTAAATCTAAAAAACAAACCAAAAGAGCCGAACAGGACAACCAAAGCCGCCCACACCTGGCCAAGCGCAGCAGCCCGGTAAGTGGCGTCGCGGATACCGATTTTGGCGGCCAGGTGCGCCCGGTAGACCCGCCCGCCGTCGAGCGGCAGGGCCGGGAGCAAATTAAAAGCGGCAATCAGCAGGTTGCACTGCAGAAAAAAGGGGCCGAGTTCGTCGTGCCAGAGGCCGTGATTTTTTAAAGCCAGCCCAGCGGCGGCCATGAGCAGGTTGCTGGCCGGCCCGGCCACCGCAATGTAACTTTCCTTGGCCGGGTCGAGGATCATCTCCCCGCCCATCCGGGTTACCCCGCCAAAAGGCAGCAATTCCACGTCCGTCACCGGCACCGCCAGGCGTCTGGCCACGGCCGCGTGCGCCAGTTCGTGGCAAAACACCACGGCAAAGGCGATCAATCCCTTGCCCATGACACCGGCCACAAAGAAAAGGCCCAGCAGGCCCAGAAAAAAAACGTTCACATATATATTGATCCCCATTATGCGCGCTAACCGCATTTTTCTCCCCCGTAATAACCGTTGCCGCCGTTAAAACACCCGCGCCCCAGGCCGGCGCAAACCAGGATCAATCATTGGACACTTTCAGCCTGGTTAAAGGATCCACCAGCTTGCTCTTCTCCCGCAGCTCAAAATGCAGGCCGCCGCCCTGCACATCGCCGGCGGTGCCCACTTCGCCGATGACCTGGCCGGCGCGGACGGTTTCGCCCGGCGCAACCTTAACGGGCGCCAGCCCGGCATACAGCGTATAGGTATCTTCACCGTGATCCAGCAGAATAAAATACCCCACGGAGGGGTCATTGCCGGTGCGCGCCACTTTTCCGCTGCGGGCGGCTTTCACGGGAGTGTTCGGGGAGGCCTGAATATCGATGCCGGAATGAAAACGCTCCAGCCCGTCAACGGGGTCGGGAGACCAGCCAAAGCCCCGCACAACTTTCCCCGAAAGGGGGATAAGCAATTCTTCCGCCGGCGTATTGCGCCCCAGGGCTTCCCGGGACTCCGGACGAACATCCCCATATAAAGGGTAATTTTCGTTGACCATTTGCAAACCGATCTGGACCGCTTTTTGGAACACAGGCTGCAAATTCCATTCCGTGGTCAGCACGTAGCGCAGATTTTCCTGCACCCGGCCGCCAAACGGGCCGGGAATTTCCCGCAAGGCCAGCAACACGGCCAGAATGGCCAGGGCTGCGGTAAACCGCAAGAATGTTTTCCGGTAGCTTTTGCGCGGCTTTTCTTCCGGCCAGCCGCGGTAACTGAGCGGTCCCGCCTGCGGCCAGTCGACCACCTGGTATTTTTTCGAGTGTTTATTCCTCCTGAAAATCCTCCCGATCAAAGGGTATCCCCTCCCCTACAAAAATATATTTGCGGGAGGGGACAAATATGACAAGCCCGGGATAGTCTTCAAGGTTTAGAATAAAATTTTTCTCCTGCGCACGTAAACGTTCAGCAGCAATCCCAGGGCCATCATGTTCATGATCATATTCGAACCCCCGTAACTGAAAAGGGGTAAAGGGATCCCCGTAACGGGCATAATGCCGGAAGTCATCCCGATATTTACAAACACGTGAAAGGCCAACATGGAGATAACTCCCACGGCTAAAAGAGAGCCAAGAAAATCCCTCGCTTCCAGGGCTATCCTGATTCCGCGGTAAATGAGCACAAAAAATAATCCCAGCAGGGTCAGCGCGCCAAGAAAACCAAATTCTTCACCGACTACCGAAAAGATAAAATCCGTATGGCGCACGGGCAAAAAAGTGAAGTGGGTTTGCGTGCCGCCCAGTAAACCCTTGCCCGTTGGCCCACCGGAGCCTATGGAGATAAGCGACTGCCAGATATGATAACCGTCCCCTAACAAGTCGCTCTGCGGATTTAAGAAGATGAATAAACGGGTCATCTGGTATTCTTTTAGCGTATATTTGTGAAATTTTTCGTGCCGCCCGCGGGCTGTTTGCCATTGCTTCAACAAATTGTTGTATTTTTCTTCCAATTCCTGCCTGGCCGGGCCGCTAATTTTCATTACCGTTGCCTGCTTCCTCTCCTGTTCCAGAGCAGCCAGTTGCTTTTCCAGGGCGCGGTCGGTATCGTGGAGGTACGCGTGGACCGAGATTAAACAAACAATCAAAACCAACCCCGCGCCGATTATTGCAAGCAACAACAAAGGCTTCGCCTCGGCAAAAAAAAGCATGACGAACATAACGGCAAGAAATACCATCGAGGTGCCCAAATCCGGTTGTGCCAGGATCAACAGCATGGGGACCCCCACATAAAGAAAACAGGGGATTAAATCCTTCAGCTTATTTAAATGGCCCTTTCTTTTCGCCAGAAAACCGGCAAAGGTAATGATCATGAGGATTTTGGAGAATTCGGAAGGCTGAAACAGCAGCGGGCCCAAGTGAATCCAGCGCTGGGCGCCGTACGCGGTATGGCCCTTGACCAGGACCGCCGCCAGGAGCAACAGGTTCAGAATATACAAGAGGCGGGTATGTTTTACCATGTCCTCGTAAGGTATATAGATCATGGCAGCCATGAAAAAAAGCCCGATTAAGACCCATTGGAGCTGTTTTATAATGTAGGTGAAATCTAAGTGCAGCAGCCTGACCAAAATATTTAAATTTTTCAACTGACTGAACGAATCGTCCGTAAACTCCAAAGAGGCGCTGCCGATCACCACCAGGCCGAATAAAATAATGCCTGCTGCCGTGAAAAGCAGGGTATAATCAAGATTTTTCACCATTCTGGCAATTGCCATGCGGGCTTTTTCCCCTTTCGACAATTCAATTATATTACGAAAGAGGGTATAAAAAAAGCCCCGCCATAATTACAAATAAAACCACGGGGGCTTTGCGATCCCGGCATTTCCCGCTCTAAATGCTGGAAACCAGTTCCCTGGAGACTCGTTTCATGCCCCGCACCGGAATGCTGGCCACCAGGGCAACCTGATCTTCATTGGTTTCCAGGGTTACCTCCAGGGCTTTTTCGTCTATGTCCATATAATTGGAAATCACTCTAATCAGCTCGTTTTTCAGCGTCTCCATAAGCTGCGGCGATACCCCGGCCCGGTCATGCACCAGCACCAGCCGCAGCCTTTCCTTGGCCACATTCTTGCTGGCGTTCGCTTCGCGCCCGAAAACCCTCGCTAAAAATTCAAACAAAGTTCTTCCCCCCTTGCCGGTATTTTTTACTTCAAACCGATGATGCGCCGCAACCTGCCCAAAAACCCGCTATCATCCAGACTCATCATAGGCACCGCCTCGCCTTTAATTCTGCGGACGATATTGCGGTAGGCCTGGCCCGAGCGCGAGCGCTCGTCCGAAACAACCGTCTCGCCGCGATTCGTGCTGATTACCACCATCTCGTCCTCCGGCACCACACCTAAAAGATCGACGGCCAAAATGTCGATTATATCTTCAATGCCCATCATGTCCCCGTGACGGACCATTTTTGGGCGGATCCGGTTGATAATCAGGGCGGGGTTGCGCAATTCCGCCGCTTCCAGAAGGCCGATTACCCGGTCGGCATCTCTTACAGCGGCCACCTCCGGTGTAGTCACCACGATTGCCTTTTGCGCGCCGGCAATGGCGTTGCGAAAGCCCTGCTCAATGCCGGCCGGACAATCGATGATTACGTATTCAAATTCCTGGGCCAGGTCGGCGCACAATTTTTTCATCTGTTCCGGGCTGACGGCTGTTTTATCCTTGGTTTGAGCCGCCGGCAAAAGAAAAAGGCCTTCGTAACGCTTATCCTTAATCAGCGCCTGCCGCAACCGGCAATGGCCTTCCGTAACGTCGGTAAGATCATAGACGATCCGGTTTTCCAGGCCCAGCACCACATCAAGGTTGCGCAACCCAATGTCGGCATCGACCAGCACCACTTTATGACCCAAAGAGGCCAGCCCTGCCCCCAGGTTAGCGGTTGTAGTGGTTTTCCCAACCCCTCCTTTCCCGGAAGTCACCACAATTATTTCGCTCATATACGTACCTCCCTGTAACAGTCGTCGAACATCGGTCGTCAGAATAAAATAATTAAATAAGGTTGCCCAGGCGGTCGCTGCTTTGAAACACTTCAATGGTTACCATATTCTCTTTGATCCGCGCGATCTCGGGCTGTTCCGGTCCCGTTAATTCATCGTCCGGAGGACGCGTGATATGATTGGCAATCCGCAGTTGAGTCGGCTGCAGACGAAAGGCCAGCACCGCCGCCTGCTCGTCCCCGGAAGCACCCGCATGAACCACTCCGCGCAGCGTGCCCAAAACAATGACATGACCGGAGGCCACAATCTCGGCACCCGGGTTCACATCGCCTACGACCACCACGTTGCCGTCAAAGTGGATTTTTTGGCCCGAGCGAAGCGTTCGCCGCACCAGGATTGTGTTGTCGTCAATCATTTCCTCGATCTCTTTCGGCCTGCGCACTTTTCTTACCCACAGTTCACGAGGGCCGTTTTTAATTTCCGGTGCCAAGGCTAATCTCTCCCCGCAGATACACCTTATGATCTGTTCTCCACAAAACAACCAAATCCTGCTAAAGATATTAAAAATAAAAAGCTAGATTTTCCTCGTTTTTTGGTGACGATAAAAAGGTAAACCAAAAAAGCAGGCGGCTAAGCGCACCGGGCTTTCCACCCGCTTCGCGGCCTGTGTTTTTACCGCGGCGGCGCTGGCGGAATCAGGGGTTTTTGCTCTTCAACAGGAGCCGGCGGCGACGTTGGCTGCTCCTGCCGGTGCGCAGCCGGTCCCTCTTGGCCAGGCTGCTGTGGCGGTCGCTCCGGCGGTCTTTCCGCCGGCTGCCGGGTAGAAGGTCCTTGCCCCGCCGGCCCTTGCGGTTGCCGCTCACCGGGCGGAGAAGGCCCGGGGCGCCCGGGCGGTTCCGTTTGCTGCTGAACCTGCTGCCGCCTTGCCGCCGCTCCGGAAGCTTGCGTGGCTGAATCCACCTGCCGCTCTTCTTCCTGCGCCGCGGTCGATTTTGCCTCTTCCAGGCTTTTTGCTTCCGGGTTATTTTTCAAGATAAAATAAGCGTCTAAAATCTCCCTGGCCACCGGGCCGGCGATCCCGCTCCCCATCCCGCCGTACTCAATGATTACCGATACCGCAACCTCAGGGTTTTCGTAAGGCGCGTAGGCCAGGAAAAGGGCGTGCTTGTTCCCGGCCGCGTCCCCCACCTCGGCAGTACCTGTTTTTGCTGCAGCCTGGTAGCCGGCCCCGGCAAAAACGCCGGCGGCAGTCCCGTCGGGGGGTAAGGTAACCAGATGGACTCCTTCCTGGATAATTTTTATAGTTTCGCTGGACACTTCCAACCGGCGGACCAGCTGCGGCGCAAAACTGGCTACCGTTTTGCCGTCCGGGGAAATAATCTTCTTGACAATATGCGGCCGATACAATTTTCCCCCGTTAGCAATTGCGGCCATATAATTGGCTAACTGAAGAGCCGTATACTTGTTTTCCCCCTGACCGATGGCCATATTGGTGCTGTCGTATTCGTGCCACTGCGACTCCCACGGGTGATCGCGCCAGATTTCTTTTTTATGCTCGCGCGACGGCACCAGCCCGGCTTCTTCGCCGGGAAGATCGAT
The DNA here is from genome assembly GCA_040755215.1 of Bacillota bacterium. GTDB lineage: Bacteria > Bacillota > Desulfotomaculia > Desulfotomaculales > Nap2-2B > JAIMBK01. The sequence goes on from JBFMBG010000048.1 coordinate 6,286, forward strand.
CCCGGTTTTTTCGCCCAGGCCGTACTCCTTTGCATACTTGCCCATCAGCTCGGGACCGGCCTGAGCGCCAAACATATAAAAGAAAGTATCGCAAGAAACCTTCAACGCCCTGCGGATATCCACCCGGCCGTGCCCGCCGGGTTTCCAGTCCTTCTGCGTCTTGTAATATCCAGGATCGGGGATGACCGTATCCGGCTTGACGATCCCCCCTTCCAGCAGGGCGGTGGCCGTCACCATTTTAAATGTGGAACCGGGAATATAAGTCGTTTCGATGGCGTGATTTCTAAGGGCGCCGGTTTTGGTCAGCTCTTGATATTCTTTTTTGGTAACTCCCCGGGCAAATACGGCCGGGTCGTAAGAAGGGAGGCTGGCCATGGCCAGCACTTCACCCGTGCGCACGTCCAAAACCACCGCCGCTGCGGAGAGGGTTTTATCTTTAGGTATCTTCGCCCCGCCTACGGTCCTGGCGCTGGCAATCCCCTTCGCCAGGGCGTCCTGGGCCGCTCGCTGGAGGCGACCGTCAATGGCGAGGACAAGGTTGTTTCCGGGCGTAGGCGCTTTGACTCCCAGGTCGCGCACCGGGCGGCCCAGGGCGTCTACCTCCACCAGCCGGGCTCCTCGCTTTCCCCGCAAAAACTCTTCGTATTGATTTTCCAAACCCGTTTTGCCAAAACTATCCCCCATTTGATAACCTTTATCCCTGTTTTTCTCCAGTTGGTCCTTCTCGATTTCCCCCACGTAACCCAGCACGGGGGCGAGCAAATCCCCGTAAGGATAGTCGCGGACGGGCTCCACGTCAATGATGACCCCGGGCAAATCCAAACGGTGCTCCTCGATCCTGGCCACCGCCTCCAAACTTACCCCCGCGGCCACGTGCACGGGTTCGTACAGCCGCAATTTTTCGGCCTGCATTTTTTCCTGAATCCGCGCTTTGATTTGTTCGACGCCCATTCCTTCGTACATTTTTTCCCCAACCAGTAAATTCGCCAGAGCATTAACAATCCGGTCGGTGTCCTTTAAGCCCAGGTAGGTTACCGAAACCGTATAAACGGGCCTGTTCCCCACGATCCGCTCACCGTTGCGGTCGATTATATCTCCCCGGGGCGGAGCAATGGGGATCAAGCGCTGGTGGTTCGCCTGCGCTTGCGTCTGGTATTTAGCCACCTCCACCAGTTGCAAAAAGCTCAGCCGGACCACAAGCACCAAAAAAGCCCCGGCAACCAGGGCCAAAAGAAAGCGCATCTTTTTCTCCAGCTTCTTTTGTTCCATAAACCTTCCCCTAAAGGCTACCGGTAAACCTTTGTATACCCCCGGAAAAACCACCTGTACAGCAAAAGCGCAGTGAGGGCGTTATAAACCGCTCCGCAAAAGGTAATTTTCAGCAGCGCCACCCCCGGGGAAATAAAAATACCCAGGTACAAAAGGAACAGGTAATGAAGCAGGCCGGTAAAAAGACAAACCAGCAGCGTAACCAGGGAAACCACGAAAGGATTGTCTTTATACAGCGCCGTTTGAACGACGCCCGCCAGATAGCCGGCAACCATGTACACCAGCGCGTTCAAGCCAAAGTAACTGCCTGTCGCCGCATCCAGGAGCAGGCCGGCTACAAACCCCCAAAAAGCTCCCTCTCTCTGGCCTCCAAAAAAGGCATAAAAAATTACCAGGATCATAACCAGGTCGGGCTTAATTCCCGATACCCGGACGGAATCCAGAACAGTAAACTGGGTAAACGCAGCCACAAGAAAAATGCCCAGAACGCCGACCCGCATCCTCGACCATCCGATCCCCAATTGCTCATCCTGATTCTCGTTTTAAGCCGACGGCCCACCGCCAACTTCGGTAACCACCAGCACTTCTTCCAGCCGGTTAAAATCCACGGCGGGCTGGATCGCGGCGTTATAGAACAAGCCGGTGGGATCTTTTTTGACTTCCATTATTTGCCCAATGACAATACCTTTCGGAAAGAAACTGCCCAGGCCGGAAGTAACCACCGTCTGGTCCTTGCGCACAAACACATCGTAAGGAATATGGATCATGCGCAGCCGCCCGGAGGTGTCCGCCGTTCCCTCAACAATACCGGGGGAGCGGGTCTCCTGAACGAGGCTGCTGATGGCACTGCGGGGATCGGTAATCAACATCACCTGCGCGGTATTGTCGCTTACTCTGATGACCCTGCCCACCAGCCCTTCCGGAACCAGCACGGTCATATTTACCTCCACACCCTGCCGGGAACCCTTATTTAAGGTAACTGTTTTGAACCAGTTACCCGGATCGCGGCCAATAACGGTAGCGGCGGTAACTTTCAGGTTGCCCGGCGACTTGGTTTGGATGTCTAGCAGCTTTTTCAGCCGCTCATTTTCCAGCCGGCACTCCTCAAGTGCCTGCAGGCGCCCTTTTAATTCGGCTACTTCCCTGGTTAATTGTTCATTTTGCCGGGAAGCATTAAGCAAGGTCACCGGGTGGGCCAGGATATTTTCCAGCCGGTTCGTAACCCTTACGCAAACTTTCTGCACGGGAGCCAAAAAATCCCGCCACGCCCCTTCCAGGGGCGGCATCTGGACCCTTTTCAGCTCGGTGCTTTTCATCAAAAACAGAACAGCCAGAATCAAAAATACAACAAATAAAAACTTTTTACCGGATCCCCGTCGAGGCACAATCACCCACCTAACCTATGGTCAGCTTTTTGGGCTGGATCAAGACGCGGCGCAAGATATCAATATTCTCCAAAACGCGCCCGGTGCCGTAGGCGACGCACAAGAGGGGTTCGTCGGCCACGTGCACGGGCATGCCCGTCTGCTCGCTCACCAGGTGATCCAAACCCCTCAAAAGGGAACCGCCGCCGGCCATAACGATCCCGCGGTCCATAATATCGGCGGAAAGTTCGGGCGGGGTTTGCTCCAAAGTGTTCTTGATCGCGTCCAGAATTGCCGAAACCGGTTCCGACAGCGCCCGGTAAACCTCCTCGGCGGTCACCCGCACTGTTTTGGGCAAACCGGTAACCAGGTCCCTGCCGCGCACATCGTAGGTCCCCAACCCTTCCTGGGGATAGGCGGTGCCGATTTCAATTTTAATTTCCTCGGCGGTGCGTTCGCCGATCATCAGATTATACGTCTTTTTTACGTACTGAATGATCGCCTCGTCCATCTCATCCCCGGCAATGCGAATAGAGGTACTGGTCACTATCCCCCCTAAGGAAATGACGGCCACCTCGGTAGTGCCGCCCCCGATATCCACGATCATATTGCCGGTCGGCTCGTGGACGGGAAGACCCGCCCCGATTGCCGCCGCCATGGGCTCCTCCACCAGGTAGGCTTCCCTTGCACCCGCCTGCAGGGCGGCTTCGCGCACAGCCCTTTCTTCCACCGGCGTCACGCCCGAAGGCACCGAAACAACCACCCGCGGCCGGATCAGAAAAGTACGGTTGCGCAGGGAACGGTTAATAAAGTATTTAATCATGCTCTGGGTAACGTCAAAGTCGGCAATTACGCCGTCCTTCATGGGCCTGATGGCAATGATGTTGCCCGGCGTGCGGCCAATCATCTGCTTGGCCTCCTCACCCACCGCCAGCACTTGCCCGCTTTCCCGCTCGATGGCCACCACGGAAGGTTCGCGCAAGACAATTCCCTTTCCTTTAACGTAAACCAGAGAATTAGCGGTACCCAGATCTATCCCCATATCCCTGGAGAACAAGCCAATCCGCAATGTCCCCTTCTCCTTTCTTAAATTTCTCTCTAAAGTTACATTAGCCCTTTCGCTTTAAAGCTGTTGAATTTATTATCGCCGATAATTAAATGATCCAGAACTTCAATGCCAATGATGTGCCCTGCTTCTATTAAACGCCGGGTTACTTCAATGTCCTCCCGGCTGGGTGAAGGGTCGCCGCTGGGGTGGTTGTGGATTAAGATGATCGCCGCGGCGCTGCGCTTGATGGCGTTTTTAAACAACTCCCGGGGGTGCACCGTGGAGGAGTTAAGGGTTCCAATGGAAATAACCTCCTGACCGATCACCTGATTTTTGGCGTTGAGCAAAAGCGCCCGGAAATGCTCCCGGTCCAGGTGGCGCATTTCTTCCATAACCAGGCCGGCCGCGTCTTCGGGCGTTTTAATCACCGGCCGCTCTTCAGGGGTGTTCGTAGCCACCCTTTTGCCCAGTTCTAAAGCTGCTTTGATCTGGGCGGCTTTTGCCGGGCCCACCCCCTTGATTTCGCCCAACTCCTCCACACTGGCGTGGACCAGCCCCCGCAAACCGTTAAAATGGGTCAGCACGACGGTGGCCAGATCCAGCACCGTGCCTGCGGACGTCCCCGTCCGGAGCAAGATGGCCAGCAGTTCCGCATCGGTTAAAGACTGCGCCCCCTCCCTTAACAAGCGCTCGCGGGGGCGCAGGTCCGCGGGCATGTCCTTGATGGTCAAACGGTACTGCACCGGTTCCAAAAAAGTTCCTCCCCGGAAAATAACTTGCCCTACTTTCTGTTGTTTATCTCCAGGATGTCCACACCAAATTCTTGCAGCATTTGGGCCAGCAGCGCCAGCGGCAGGCCGACCACATTGAAATAACAACCCCGGATTCCTTCAATAAAAACAGCCCCCAGCCCCTGGATGGCGTAAGCTCCCGCTTTATCCAGCGGTTCGCCGGTGGCAACGTAGCGCCTGATTTGCCCGGCCGCCAGCGGCTTAAATTTCACCATTGTCCGCTCGTGCGCCACGGCCGCGCGCAGGGAGGGCTTTTCCACAACGGCCAGCCCGGTGAAAACTTCGTGTTCTTTTCCCTGCAGGAAATTAAGCATTTTTTCGGCCTCCGCCGCATCGGCGGGTTTGCCCAGGGTCTTCCCCCCGCAGACCACCAGCGTGTCGGCGCCGATCACCAGGCCTTCGGCGACCTCCCGGGCGGCGGCTTGCGCTTTTCGTTCGGCCAGGATTTCCGTCTGCCGGCCGAAGGGCAGCCCGCCGTTTAACTCTTCGTTAACCGGGCGGGCCAGAACAGAAAAGGGTACGCCCAGTTGTTTTAAAAGCGCGTACCGGCGAGGTGAAGCGGAGGCCAGATAAACGGGAAGCAATTCTCCCCCTCCCCAAAATGGTCGTCAGTCGTCGGACGTCAAACATCAGAAAGCAAATGCCTGCCTGGTTACAGGTTAACATTGCGGATCCGCGCCTAGAGTTTTCTGTAGAGAAGGTAGGCAAACAGGAAACCCAGCACCGTCAAAACCCCGACGTCCATGGTTAAACCAAAGGTAAACCGCAGAAAATGGATGTCCAGGGTGGCCGGTTTAAGCCCCACTGAGCTGATCGCCTTCAGAACACCCAGGTTGGCCGGCAAAAGATACGCCACCGCATTTCCGGCCAGCCCCCCGACGAAAAGAAGAAGCAGCAAAACCCACGGACTTTTCGACTGTTTATACGGTTTAGCCATGTTTTTCACCTAAAAAAATTAATTTTGCAAACTTAGTTTATCATTTTAAACATACGGTGACAAGCTCTTTATTTTTCGAGTTTTTCCGACATTTTTTGCCTGCCAAACCCCGCATTCTTTTTCCGCTTAACGCCCGGGACGGTAATCAAACCGGCCAGACCAAACAGCATCTTTTTTCCTCCCGTCCGGCCGGTCCTGCAAGTACTCCCTTGCTTCCGCCACCATATATAAAGAGCCGGTGATGCAAACAAGTTCGTCCCGGAAGGCAATCCGCAAAGCTGTGGCTACGGCCTCCCGAATCGATTCCACGGAATGGACTTCCGGAACGTAACGCTGCGCTTCGGCGGCCAGACTCTGCCAGTCCCGCGCCCGGGGGCTGGCGGGTTTCGTCACGACAACCGCCCTTGCCCGGGGAGCGAGCTCCTGCACCACCTTGGCCCGTTCCTTGTCTCCCAGCATACCCAACAGGAGTATTATGCCCTTTTGGGGAAAATAATCATCCAGGGCCTGCCGCAAACATTTTGCGCCGTCGTAATTATGGGCGCCGTCGATGACGACCAGCGGTTCACCGGGAAAAATCTCCAGGCGGGCGGGCCAGGAGGTATTCGCCAGCCCCTCATAAAGGGCGCCGCGGGGTATCCAGTACCCCCTTTCGGCCAGCACCTCACAAACAGCCACGGCGGTAGCCGCATTGATCGCCTGGTGCCGCCCCAGTAAAGGCAAGAAAAGATTTTCATAGTTTTCTTTTAAACCCCGGACGGTTAAATATTGCCCGGCAAGAGAAAATTTATTTACCGCCCAGGCAACCCGCCGGTCAAAGGACCCGGCCAATTCCTGCCCGGCACTCACTATTCTGATCAAGGGAGCCCGCTTTTCCCGGGAAACCCTCCCAATTACCGCCAGCGCCTCGGGATCGCCCGCCGCAGTGATTACCGGCACCCCCTCTTTAATAATCCCCGCTTTTACGGCAGCTATTTCGGGGATCGTCCCGCCCAGGTAATCCATGTGGTCCATGGCCACGTTGGTAATTACCGCCACGAGGGGCTGGGCGATCACGTTGGTAGAATCTATAGCGCCCCCCAGGCCAACCTCTAAAACCAAAAAATCCACCTGTTCCTCGAAAAAATATTGAAAGGCCAGGGCTGTGCTGACCTCGAACTCCGTAGGGTGTTCAAAACCCTCCGCCACCATGCTTTCTAAATACGGACGCAGCCTGGCGATTAATTGCGCCACCCGCCGGCGGGAAATTTGCTTTCCATTGATCGTGTAACGCTCGGTATAGCTGTGCAAATGCGGAGATGTAAAAGTGCCTGTTTTATATCCCGCCGCCTGTAAAACCGCCGCCACCATGGCCAGCGTGCTCCCTTTCCCGTTGGTGCCGCCGATGTGGATAACCCGCAAAGCCAGGTGGGGGTTGCCCAACCTCCGCAACAGCTCGTTAATCCGGCCAAGGCCGAAATTAAAGCCAAACTTGGTCAAGTTCTGCAAATATGCGATCGCTTCCTCGTATTGCAAAGCAAAGCCCTCCCCTTTGTCCCCGCGTACCTTTGCTTCTTTGTGGCTCTCCTGCCTTTGTGCCTCCCATTATATTTTGACGGCCAATTAAAAAATCCTACATGCTAATTTTTTAAAATGAAAGGCAGGAATTTTTAACCTTTAAGTTGAACAAAATTTGTCGAATGACAAATTAAAGACACCAGACGAAAGGGGGCACAAAATAGTGGGTAAATTCAGAAGGAAAATAACCCTGTTAAACGGCGTTTTTACTCTTGTGGCCATCGTGGTGGCGTTGGCCGGAGTCTGGCTGGGTAAAGGGGCGTGGCCGCTTACAGCCGTTTTTGCTTGCGGCGGCATCTTGCTGGCGATGCTCGGTACTTACCTGGTGGTTACTCCCCTGCAGGAGACGTTTAATCTGGCCATCCGGGAAACCGACAAAGCAATCAAAGGGTACCTCTCCGCAATTATCGAGCCCCGCAACTACGGTTGGGGAGAAGTAACCCCGCTCATGGTAAACACCGGCAAAGTAATCAAAGGAGTCCGCAAGTGGCTCGGCCTGGTGAAAGACACTTCCGGAGATTTGGTCCGGGCCGCCGCCCAAATCAATTCCAGCACGGAACAGATCAGCACCGGGAGCCAGGAACAGGCTGGCCAGATTCAAAAGCTTTTGCAAAGTATCGAAGAGCTGGCCGGCTCCGCCCGCAACTCTGCCCGGCAGGCGCAGGAAACGGCAAAAACAGCCCGCGAGACGGAACAAACCGCCCAACAGGGACGGGAGGTGGTAGAAAAGGTAATCACCGGGATGAATTTAATTCACCACAAGACCTCTACCCTTGAACAAAACTCTTCAAAAATCGTCCAGTTTCTCCAGCTTATTCAAGACATTGCCGCCCAGACCAATTTGCTGGCTTTAAATGCAGCCATTGAAGCGGCACGGGCCGGCGAGCACGGCCGCGGTTTTGCCGTGGTGGCCGACGAGGTGCGCCGGCTGGCCGAAAATTCCGCCCAGGCCACCCAGGAAATAACTCAGCTGGTGAACGATATTCAGGCGTCCACGGCCGAAAGCGTCGCGGCCGTGCAGGACGGCCTCGCGCTGTCGGCCGAAGTGCAGCGCGCCTTTCACGATATAACGCAGCAGGTCGCCTCTACTTTGCGGAGCATCGAACAACTGGCCGCCATTTCCGAACAACAGGCGGCCGCCAACGAACAAATGGTCAGCGGCGTTCAGGCCATCGCCGCCGTAGCCCAACAGGCGGCCGCCAGCTGCGAGGAAGTATCCGCCATCACCAACCAGTTAACCACCCACGTAAACGAGATCAAAAAGGTTGGCGATATCTTCAAGTGGGAAGAAAAGTAAAAGAATGCTCGCCAGGGAGTGCCGGGCGGGGCGCCTTCCCTTTAGGCAGTTTCATCAGCGGGAGGCTTTCTCAACAGGGAAAGCCGTTTGGTCAAAGCTGCCTGCGCGGATAACAGCTCCGTCTCTTTGACGCGTTCTTTTTCGATCACTTCCGGGCGCGCTTTTTGCAAGAAGTTCTCGTTTTTCAGCTTGCCGTGAACCCTGGCGAGATCCTGACGAACTTCCGCCAGTTCCTTTTCCAGGCGGCTTACTTCTTTATCCAGGTCAATCAGGCCCTTTAAAGGAACGAAGATCTCCACCCCCCGGGCAACGGCGTGCGCCGCCTGGGCTGGTTTTTGGATTATTTCCGCTGTTGTCTGGAGGTCGCAGCGGGCCAGATCCGCGATGAAATGCCCCCAACGGGCAATTAAATTCCTGATCTCTTCCTCGGGCGTTACCAGCAGCACTTTTGCCCGCGAGCCCGGCGGTACGTTCATTTCGCTCCGGATGTGCCGGACGGCCCTGGTAATCTCCATTAGCACCCCCATTTGCTCCTCCGCCTGCAAATCCCGCCAATCCGGCTCACCGGCGGGCCAGGGCGCCTTGAGGATCGTTTGCCCCCGGTGGGGCAGGCGCTGCCAGATTTCTTCCGTAAGAAAAGGCATAAACGGGTGGAGCAGTTCCAGCGCGGTCTTTAAAACAGTGGCCAGGACGTATTGTGTCGTCCGTTTCTTCTGGACATCCTTGCTGTACAGCGGCGCTTTGGCCAGTTCAATGTACCAGTCGCAGAACTCATCCCAGGTAAACTCGTAAATAAGACGGGCGGCCTCGCCCAACTCGTAACCCTCTAAATTGGCGGTAACCCCCTCGATGGCAGCCTGCAGGCGGCTGAAAATCCAGCGGTCGGCCAGCGTGAGGGCATGGCGTGAAAGGCGCCGGGGCGGCTGGTAATCCTGCATATTCATCAGCACAAAACGGGAAGCGTTCCAGATTTTATTGGCAAAGTTGCGTGCTCCGTCCAGGCGCTCAAAATGAAACCGCAGGTCATTACCGGGGGTATTTCCCGTCACCAGCATAAAGCGCAGGCTGTCCGCGCCGTGGCTTTCGATGACGTCGATGGGATCCACCCCGTTGCCTAAAGACTTGCTCATTTTCCGCCCCAGGGAATCCAGCACCAGCCCGTGCACAAACACCTCCCGGAAGGGAACGTCCTCCATAAAAGCCAGGCCGCTGAAAATCATCCGGGCCACCCAGAAGAAAATGATGTCCCGCCCGGTCACCAGCACGGAAGTGGGGTAATAATAGGCCAGGTCGATAGTCTTTTTTGGCCAGCCTAGCGTGGAAAACGGCCACAGGGCCGAAGAAAACCAGGTGTCCAGCACGTCGGGATCCTGCTCCAACCGCTCACCGGCGCACCGCGGGCAGCGCGCCGGCGGCTCTTTAGCCACAATCGTTTCCGCACAATTCCAGCAGTACCAGACCGGAATGCGGTGGCCCCACCACAGCTGACGGGAAATACACCAGTCCCGGATGTTTTCCATCCAGTTCAGGTAAATGCGCGTAAAGCGCTCCGGCACAAACCGGATCCGTCCGTCCCGGACCGCTTCAATGGCCGGTTCGGCCAGCGGGCGCATGCGCACAAACCACTGCCTGGAGAGCATAGGTTCAATCACCGTATGGCAGCGGTAACAGTGGCCGACGGCGTGCGCGTAATCCTCCACCTTCAGCAGGTAGCCCTGCTCTTGCAAATCCCAAAGGACCTGCTTGCGGCAGGCGTAGCGGTCCAGCCCCCTGTATCTGCCGGCTTCTTCCGTCACCACCGCGCCTTCGTCAATAACTTTCGGCGCCGGCAAGTTGTGCCGCCGGCTTACTTCAAAGTCGTTGGGGTCGTGGGCGGGAGTAATTTTCACCGCTCCCGTGCCGAAGGAGGGATCCACGTATTCATCCGCAATGACGGGTATTTCCCGCCCGACCAGGGGCAAAATTAAAATTTTACCGACCATGTGCCGGTAGCGTTCGTCGCCGGGATGCACGGCCACCGCCACGTCACCTAGCATTGTCTCGGGCCGGGTGGTGGCAACAGCGATGAACTCCGTACCGTTTTTCACCGGGTACTTAACGTAATAAAGCTGGCCGGGGGTTTCCTCGTGCTCCACCTCGATATCCGAAATGGTGGTGTGGCAACGCGGGCACCAGTTAATGATGTAGTCGCCCCGGTAGATTAAGCCCCGCTCGTAAAGCCGGATAAAAACTTCCCGGACGGCTTCCGAACAACCTTCGTCCATGGTAAAGCGCTCGCGCGCCCAGTCGCAGGAAGCCCCCAGTCGGCGGAGCTGGTGGGTAATCCGGCCGCCGTACTTTTCTTTCCAGGCCCACACCCGTTCCAAAAACTTTTCCCGGCCCAAATCATGCCTGGTCAACCCTTCTCCGGCCAGTTCCTCCTCGACCCTGGCCTGGGTGGCAATGCCGGCGTGGTCGGTACCCGGCACCCATAACGAATTAAACCCCTGCATCCGGCGCCAGCGGATCAGGATGTCCTGCAAGGTATTATTTAAAGCGTGCCCCATGTGCAACTGCCCGGTAACGTTAGGAGGGGGCATGACAATGCAAAAGGGTTCTTGATCGCCGTCAACCCGCGGATGAAAGAACCTGCTTTCTTCCCAAAAACGGTACCACTTTTCCTCGACCTCGCGGGGGTCGTAAGCGGTGGCCATGGGAAAAGTGCTCATTTTTCCTCCTCCTTTTCCAGAGCATAAGCAGCCTGTCGGAAATATGTTAACTATTTTCCCCCGCTCTGTCAACTCAATATCTGGTTTTGCGGCAATATGTGAATCTGGGGTTCAATTGCTGCCCTTTGATCTCGTGCTCTTTTGAACATGACCTTAATTTTCAATATTGAGTGCTGATTTTTTGGACACTCCGCAATTGTCCGGCAAGAGCTACTTGGGGATGTTCCAGGCGCTTTCCGGAGTATTGCAGGGGCAACTGACCAGAACCTAGACAGATGACTGTCCGTACTTTGGTCAACCGGCCGGTGAAGAAAAGAACAAAACAGGCTTTATTTGTGATTTTTTTAATTAATCTTCCCTGGTACGCCTTTTGCTTGATGCAAATAATAACCTTAAGCTGTTCAAGGTTTCTTTAAAAGGCGCCCAGTCCGCAATTAAGCAAGCCGGGAGGGGGGATATGTTTTTCGAAACCGGGCAATGCTTAAATTAAAAAAATGATCTGCAAACAAGCCGTTTTCAAAAGTCTATCCGGGGGAGGGGTTAACAATGAAAAAAAACAATCAGGTCAGACCGGTCAGGCAGACAATTTTGTGGGGAATTGTTTCGCTGGTGGCTTACCTGCTCGTATTTTTAAACCAGCAAACGGTAACCTATTACTTCACGCAGGGAGGATTTTACGCCCTGGTGGTAATCATTACGGCCCTTGCGTTTTCCTTTATCCACGGCGCCTTTGCAAACTACCTTTTAGAAGCGGTCGGCATTCGCGCCATCCAAAAACAAAAGGGGGGTCATTAAATGGCGCCTGAAAAGATGCGGCGATGGGGCCTGATCGCCCTGGGGACGCTGGCCCTGCTTTCGATCCCCGCCATTGGCGAAGCAGCCGGAGAGATGGTGGACACAAAGAGTGTCGTTAAACAGTTTATTGAACTCAATACCTTCAGCGTCCTTTTCCTTTTCGCCCTGGGCTTCCTGGGCGGCCTGATCAGCGGTTTTATCGGTTCCGGAGGCGCCTTCGTGCTGACCCCCGGCATGATGAGTCTGGGCGTGCCGGCAGCCATCGCCGTAGCCAGCAACATGTGCCACAAGTTTCCCAAGGCAATGGTAGGCGCGTACAAACGCTATAAATACGGCCAGGTGGACCTTAAACTGGGGTTAATCATGGCGACTACGGCGATAATCGGGGTCCAGATCGGCATCCGCATCCAAAAGATGATTTTCGCCAGGTGGGGCGCGGCGGGCTCAAACCTTTACGTAAGTCTGGCGTTCGTAACTATCTTAACCCTCCTCGGCGTCTACATGCTTTATGACGCCTTCCGGGCCATGCGTGCGAAAGCTGAAGACACCGCTTCCGGTCTGGCGGAAAAGGTTAAAAAACTCTGGCTGCCGCCCATGATCAAATTCGGCGTGGCCAATACCAAAGCTTCGCTCTGGGTTACCGTGCCGCTGGGGCTGGGCACCGGCATGCTGGCGGCCACCATCGCCGTAGGCGGTTTCATCGGGGTTCCCGGAATGATTTACGTTTTGGGCGCCCCGGCGATCGTGGCAAGCGCTACGGAACTGGTCATCGCCTTTTTAATGGGCCTTACCGGCACAATTACCTGGGCTTTAGGCGGGTTTGTGGACATCCGCATGACCCTCCTCATCCTGGCCGGCTCCTTAATCGGCGTGCAACTGGGCGCGGTAGGCACGACTTACGTTAAAGAATATATGATTAAGTTCGTCATGGCCACCATTATGATCATCGTTTCCGTCAGCAGGGGAGTTGCCATTCCCACCTATTTGCACCAACTTGGAACAATCCAACTTGCGGAAAGCAAGATAATAATCCTGAACAACGTTAGTTTCATCATGATGTGCGCCGCTCTGGCCACGGGCGGAATAATCATCCTGGGCAACATGTGGAAAAGAAAGAAAGAAATTCAACTCGAAGCCGAAGCAAAAGAACAAAGCGTTCCGCTGCCCAGCTGAAACGACTGCAATCCCAAGCCGCCGGCGTGGCCGCAGCCGCGCCGGCAAAACCCCAGGGATCAAGACGGCAAAAACAGTGTAAGGGGTGGCGAACATGGCCTCACCGCGAAAAATTCACGAATGGCTTTTAAAGGCGCTGGAAGAACCGTTCTTTCGGGCGGAAATGCACAGGGTAGAAATGCTGCGAAAAAACAGCCCTGAAAATAAAAAAGAGGATCGCCGGGGGCAACGGATTGAAGAGCCGCAAACAAAACAAGAAGAAGTTGAGCAGTGCCGGCCGCAAAAGAATACTCGTTATAGGACGTTGAGCGGTAAAATCTTCTCCCGTTAAGCGAGGAATGAGTAATGATCGATCAAGAATTTGTCAACCTTTTTAACCGGCAAAAGGAAGCGTTCTTAAAAGAGTACAAGAAAAACAGCTACGAAAAAGCGCTGAACTGGTTTGAACGCTGGCTGCGGGAAGAAAAAGTAAAAACCGGAGCGGATGTTGCCGGCGAATATGGCAGTTTTGAAGATTTTATTGACGAAGTGCTGACCCGCACAAGCGACATCCTGCGCCGGTGGGGGGTAAAAATCAGCTATCCGTCCCCCGAACAGTGGCTCGGCATAAAGGGATCGTGGCGGTGCATCAGAGTTCTGGAAAACAATAATATCTATTACCGCCTGGGGAAAACGAAGCCCCGCAAGGGACCGTATCAAAACCAGGAGTTGCTGGTTGTCGAACTGGTTATGGACGGCCAGAAAAAGCAGGTTTTCGCACCTATGTTAAAGCACAAAAGGGAAATTGAACTGGAATTGGGGGAAGTTTTGGAGCGCGAATTGCCCAAGGTAGAAGCCACCGGAAAATACCGTTTAAAGCTGATTCTCTCTTTCCAGCTAGTCGAGCGCCGGGAAGTCGAATTAACTGCGAAAAAGCTGGCCGGTTTTATCCTGGCCACCAAAAAAATGTTGAATAAAGTAGGCGTGGTCTAACATCCCGTTGTGGATAAGCTTTTAACCTGGCTTAACGCAAAAAGGCGCCGGCGAAAAAACCGGCGCTTTCGTTTTCCAGCGGTTCACCCCGGCGGTGCCGTCGTTTGCGGGGGCAAATCCGGAATTATGCTTAAAAATAAAAACGAGTTATGTTAAAATAGAAACAAACGTTTTATTTTAACGCCCGGCATCTAAAGACCGGCGGCTATTCAAGGAGGACTTTAATGTTTCCTAGGTTAAAACGAATGATCAACAGCTGGAGCACAAACTTCGGCAACCGCATCCTCGGTCTGGTGTGTCTGATCCTGGTTTTGACGATTCTTTTGTCTCTGTATATGCTGCACACGATAAAAAACAGCGAGATTTCCCTTTTAGAACACCAAAAGGCCCGTTTGCAGCAGGCTGCCTATGCCTTTGACCAGAGCTTCGCAAACAGTTTAACGCAATACCTGAAAGAGCAGCAGGCCGGCGAAAAAAACCGCGCGGAACAGATTGAAATCCTCGCCCGGTACGTCAACGGAATAATCAACGATCTCAAAAAGGAATACCCCGACGTCCACCTCGGCCTTTATGTCGCCGACCTGGACGTTTTTTTCGACGGCACCCAGCGTTTTAACGAAAACTTTTCCTTGCGGAGAAAAAAAGCTTTCGAAGAAACAATTGAAGCCAGGGCCACTTTAATCCAAAATGTAGGGTACGAAGAGGGAGGCTTTATCGAAGTATATAAGCCCCTGGTCCGGGGTGGCAAGGTGGAAGGGGTCATCCGGTCCGCGGAATACCTGTCCGAAGTCGGGTTTTATCATAAGCGGCGCGAAGTTGAATACACCATCTACACACTGGTGGGTATGGTCATCGCCATCGGCCTCGCCGGGGCGGTGCTTCTTTTCCGGCAACTGGTCACCCAGATCCAGAAAATCAAAAACGGTGTGCGCCTCCTCGAAGACGACTACAACCGCCTTCTGCCGGAAGCGCCCGGCGAGCTGGGCGAAATTACCGGGGCCGTCAACCGCTTCGCCCAAAGGATCTCCACTTTAAACCTGTACAACGAAACCATGCTGGCGGCCATTGACGACGCCATTCTGGTGGTGGACACCGGCGGGCGGATCATCATCGCCAATAATATGGCGAAAAAAATGTTCCACCTCCCGGACAATTGCCTGGAAAAAAATTTTCGGGAGATGCTGCCCAAAGGGTCGCCCTTTCAAATCCTCCTGGACCGGACGCTCAACGAGCAGCGGGATATCCGCGACTTGCAGGTGTCCTGGGCCAACGGCCACAACGTCCAGGTGTACCTTTTGAGTACGTTTATCTTAAAGGACGGTCCGGGCGACCTGATCGGCGCGGTGCTCTGCTGCCGGGACATTACCGAGCGCGTGCGCCTGGAAGAAAAGCTCCACCGCCAGGAAAGAATGGCCTCCTTGGGCAAGCTCGTGGCCGGCGTGGCCCACGAGATCAGAAACCCGATCACCTCCATCAGCTGCTACATCCAGCGCTGGCAAAAAGCAAACAACGGCGACCAGCGGGCGCTGGCCACCGTCCACCGGGAGATCTCCCGGCTGGATTCCCTCGTTGACCAGTTGCTTTACTTTGCCAAGCCGGCCGAGGCGAAATTCCGGATGTACGACGTAAATTCCCTGGTGGAAAACGTATTCTCTTTCTTTAGCGAAGTGTTTTACGGCAAGTATAATATAATCAAGGAACTGTCGGCGCATCTTCCGCCGGCCTGGATCGATCCGGAGCAGGTGGAGCGGGTAATCGTGAACATCATCTTTAACGCCGTGCAGGCCATGCCGGAAGGCGGCTCGATTTTGGCCGGCACCGCGCCGGCCGAAGGCGGGGAATTCGTCCGGGTTTCCATCGGGGATACCGGCTGCGGGATACCGCCGGAAAACCTGCCCCACCTTTTCGATCCTTTTTACACCACCCGGCCGAAAGGCACCGGCCTGGGGCTGGCCATCGCGCACGAAATCATCCAGGCCCATGGCGGGCGGATTGAAGTGGAAAGCGAAGTCTGCCGGGGCACGACCTTTCACATTTTCTTGCGGACGAGGGGAGACTGACGATGGAAAAGCTGATCCTGGTTATTGACGACGAAGCCAGTGTGCGGGAAGCGCTCACCGATGTCCTGACCGATCACGGCTACCGGGTGGAGTGCGCGGCCAGCGGCGGCGAAGGGTTGGAGAAAATCGAAGCCTTAAACCCCGACGCAGCGCTCCTGGACATCCGCATGCCGGACATAGACGGCATCAAGGTGCTGGAACTGGTCAAGCGGCGGGGCGAACGTACGCCGGTCATCCTGATCACCGCCTACGGCTCCACTCAAACCACCATCGAGGCAATGAAGCTGGGCGCCTTCGACTACCTGATGAAGCCCCTGAAAATTCACGACCTGCTGGAAGTGGTTAAAAAGGCGGTCGAGGTTAAAGAACTGATTGACCGGGCCAGGGCAGGCGAAAACATAGCCGATGTCGATGCCGACGCCATGATCGGACTTTCCCCGATCATGCAAAACGTCTATAAAATCATCGGGCGGGTGACCAACACCAACGCCACCGTTCTGATCCGCGGCGAAAGCGGCACCGGGAAAGAGCTGGTGGCGCGCGCCATCCACTACAACAGCGTGCGCAAAGACCGGCCGTTCATCAAGATCAACTGCGCCTCGATTCCGGAGAGCCTGCTGGAAAGCGAACTCTTCGGCCACGAAAAAGGCGCCTTCACCGGCGCCGTGGCGGCCAAACCGGGCAAATTCGAACTGGCGCACAAAGGGACTATCTTCCTGGACGAAATCGGCGAGATATCCCTGTCCACCCAGACGAAGCTTTTGCGCGTGCTGCAGGAGCGGGAATTCGAGCGGGTCGGGGGTACGGAAACAATCAAGGTGGACGCGCGCATCATTGCCGCCACCAACAAAGATCTGGAAAAATCCATCGAAAGCGGCCATTTTCGCGAAGATCTCTACTATCGCCTGAACGTGGTCGAGATCGTGCTCCCGCCGCTGCGCGAACGCAAAGAAGATATCCCGGCCCTGCTCAGTCACATCATTAAGGGGTGCGGCGCGGAATATAAAAAGGCCATCCGGGGTTTTTCCGAGGAAGCCATGGAGATCTTGATGAACTACGACTGGCCGGGCAACATCCGGGAGCTGAAAAACGTCTGCGAGCGGGCGGTCTTGATGTCCACCGGCCCGGTACTGGGCGTCGAAGTCCTGCCGCTGACGCTGAGGAAAAAGTCGCGGCGGCTCAGCTGGCTGGACGAAATCCCCGGCGGCTCGCTGAAAGAAATTGTGCAGGAAGTGGAGCGGGAGATTATTCTGCGCGCCCTGGAAGAACACAACTGGAACCGCTCCGCCGCGGCCCAGGCGCTGAAAATGAACCGCAGCTCGTTTTACGCCAAGCTGAAGGAACTGGGGATCATGGATTAAAGCTCGCCGTTCGTTTGCCGTCGCTCCGATGCTCCGGGCTGACCCGGCACTCAGCCTTTCCGGAAGGTTTAATGCATGACTGAAGCGTCAACAGGAAGCTGAGTGCCGGGGCTTGGTTCGGAGCGAACCAGGCAGCGCTGCAAAATGCGCGCGGTACATTAGTTTTCTTGCCTTAATAAGCACTACGGCGTTTATTACCAGATTCTTATCATCATGCTATCTGCGCGTTTCACGCTGCCGGTTCGCTAACCTCACCTGTCCGGCACTCACCGGCACTCAGTATGCTTATTGTTCTACTGTCTCAAATGGCACCGGCTGACAACGAAGCAACCTGACAGCCAGTGAGTGCCGGATGTTTCGTTACCAGCCCTACGCATATGTCGCTTGCGGCAAATCGAACGGCGAGCCGGGAATTTTCATCCTCTGTTGGTGCCGCTAAAAAGCAGTATGGAGGTCTGATCCCATTTTTAGGAGGGTTGCTACATGCCCGTTACCAGGCTTGTGCGCGACATCATGGTGCCGATCGCCGAATACCCGGTGGTGGAGGAAGACGCGACCATCATGGAAGCCATCAAAACCCTGCGGGAGTCCTTCCACCAGAAAGACGGCACCTGGTACGGCTTTCAATCCCTGATGGTGCTGAACAAAAAGGGTGAACTGGTCGGCCTCCTGACGCTGAAAAGTTTTCTCGTCGCCCTGCAGATGCGCGATTTTCTCGAGCACATGCTGAAAAGGGACCCCACCGGTCTTTTTTTCACCCCGCACCTTTTCGGCGACTTCAACGTGCGGAAAATCATGCGCCCCCTGGAGGTGATCACCATCCAGGAAGATGCTACCGTCCTGGAGGCTCTTTTGGTCATCGTTAAAAAGAACATTAACTCTCTGCCGGTCCTCGCCGGTACGAAACCGGTGGGCATGGTGCGAACCATCGACCTGTTCTGGTTTGTCGGGGAGCTTTTGGAATAGGGGGCGGTTCAGATGACGGAAGAAAAAAATACGGCGGAAGAAATTATGGTTCCGCTTGACGACTACAACACGATCAGTGAAAACGCCACCATTTATGAAGCGATTCGCGTGCTGCGGGAATCCTTCCACCGCGACGGGCGGGCCTGGCACGGTCACCGCAGCGTCATCGCCAAAAACGACGCCGGCGAACCCACCGGGATCCTCACCCTGGGCAGCATCCTGCGGGCGGCCGGCCTGCGGGAGCTTTACATCGACGACCCGTATTTAAAAGCGGTTTCCTGGGGCTGGTACTACATCAAAAAACTTCAGGAGGGCGGCTTGCGCGTCCGGGACATCATGCAGCCGATCGGCCTGGCCGTGGCGCGCGCCAACGACACCCTGACCGACATCGCGAAAACGATGCTGAGATTTAACGTGAATTCCCTGCCGGTGGTCAAAAGGGGGCAGGTCGTCGGAATCGTTCGCTCAATTGATATCTTTACGGCCATGGACAGGTATTTTTCCTGATTTTTTTACTTCAGCCCCAGGGCCTTATAAACCGCCTCGTCCACGGCATTGTCGCGCGGCAGGCCGTGCCGCCGGCGAAATTCGTAGATGCTCTCCTCCATGTCCCAGCGCCAGGTGCCGTCGATTTTCCCCCTGAACAGGCCCAGGCGCGTCAACACCCGCTGCACTTCCATAACGTCCGAACCACAGAAATCCCGCCGCAGCACCCGGTAGGCCGGTTCCCGGTAGGTAAAGGGATTGCCCACGATGATCACGGGCGTACCCACCGGAACCAGGGGGTAGAGCTCCTCCACATCGCGGTTGTGCATGCGGATGCAGCCGTGGCTTGTGTAACCCCCGATCGACCACGGTTTATTGGTACCGTGAATGCCGTACAGCCCCCACGGCACGTTAAGTTCCAGCCAGCGGCTGCCAAAGCCGCTCCCCCAGTGCATGGCCTTGCGCACGATCCGGAAATTGCCCAGCGGCGTCGGTGTCTCGTATTTTCCCAGGCCGACCGGGTACGTCTTCAAAGGGCGGCCGTTGGACAAAACCGTCAGGCGGCAGCGGGCGGTATCAATAATTACGCCCACCTCGCCGGCTGTGTTTACTTCGGTTTCGTAGCAGTAGGGATGAATTTGCTCCACGTCCTGCCCCTCCCCGCACGGACATTCCGCTCCGTAAACCGGCCGCCCTGCCGGGAGAAGAAAAAGAAAAGCCGCACAGACCGCGTAGAAAAATAATTTCGGCAACTGCCTCACCTAAGCTGACGGTATTTATTTCAAGGCACAAAGTCCACAAACACAAAGGCATAAAATTTTTAACCCACTCTCTACTCACTCTGAAAATAGTCCTTTGCCCGCCGTTCGTTTGCTGTCGCGCCAACGCCCCCGGCAGTTTTTCAAAACATTATTTCCCTCTGTGCCTCTGTCCATGTTGCCTTTGTGCCTTTGTACTTTTGCGTTTTTTACTCCTTTTGCCGCTTCAATTACCTGATCGCCTGCCGGGAGAACTTTTTCAACAAGGCAAACTTCTGATTAAACTTCCGATCAATGGCCGGCACGGAGAGGTTGACCCCCACCACGCCCCCCGCCAGCCCGCTTAGGGTGGAAAGACCCAGGCGCCCGGCCAGGTCCAGGCTGCCAAACAGCTCAAGTTCGCCGATAAAAGCCAGCAACAGGAAAATTAAGCCATAGCAAAAACCGACCAGCCCGCCATGAAACCAGCCCGAACTTTTTGCCACCACCCCGGCCGCCAGGCCGCCGGCAAAAACGCCCAGCAGGGCGACGCTCCCCAGCAAAGCAGGAAAGTAGTGAGTTTTTGCCGGAGAAAGCATGGCCCATAAAACCAGCGCAAAACAAATGCTCAAGCTGATTCCCAGCGCCCAGGCCAGCCCCTGAAAAATCGCGTTCATTTTTAAGTGCCGGGACTGGTTCCAGGACAGAAAAGTAAACCCTTTAATCATAATAACCATCCCCTCCTGGTGGACAACCTTTGTTTAATTTTATGCCGGAGACAGTGGAAATATGATCACCGGCCAACCCCCGGAATGAAAATTAAACGAAAATAATATATTGGATTAAGGGAGGGAATGGTAATATGAAGCAGAGATCGTGGTTGCTGCCCGTGTTACTGATTTTAGGTTTCAGTCTGGCTTTTTCTTTTTACATGAAAAAATGGGAAGGACAAATCAAAAAGCCGGCCAGCGTGAAAATTATTCAGGATAAACATTCTCTTTTGTATCTGCCCCAGTACGTTGCCCTCTGGAATGGTTACTTTAAGGAAGAAAAACTAAATGCAGAAATCACCACCGTCGCTTCGGAAAACGTCCTGCTGTACGC
>JBFMBG010000049.1:0-26839 GCA_040755215.1 Bacillota bacterium
CGATCTTTGGTTCGAAGTTGTTTTCACTCATCGCTTCTTAACCCACCTCCGCAAAAAGACCTTTGGACATGGCCATGAGCATGCGGTCCTTGTAGCCCTGCAGCTGGATGGCCTTGTTCGGGCACTCGCCGGCGCAGGTGCCGCAGCCCTGGCAGACGACGGCTTCGATTTCCGCGACGTTATCTTTAATCCTGGGCGCATTATAGGGACACAGGCGCACGCAGGTCAGGCAGGCCTGACATTTGTCCGGCTGAACTTTGGCAAAAACGCCGCGGGATTCTAAGATGCTCTTGCTCAAAATGGTCGCCGCCCGGCCCGCCGCCGCCTTTGCCTGGGCGATGCACTCCTCCAGGTTCTTGGGGCCGTGGGCCGTGCCCGCCATAAAGACACCTTCCGAGGCGAAGTCCACGGGGCGCAGCTTCATGTGGGCTTCTAAGAAGAAGCCGTCCTCGTTTAAGGGGACCTTGAACAGCTGGGAAAGCTGGTGATTGTCCTCCCGCTTCACGATGGCCGCCGCCAGACCGATTAAATCCGCTTCGATGGCGATTTTCTCCCCCAAAATGGGGTGGGTGACGGTGACCAGCATTTTGCCGTTTTCGGCCGGCTCGACCACCGGCTTGTCGTTCTCGGTGTAGCGGACGAAAATTACTCCTTTGTTTCTGGCCTCGCGGTAGTACTCTTCAAAGAAAGCGTACGTCCGGATGTCCCGGTAAAGTACAAAAACGTTCGCCTTCGGGTTCATTTCTTTGAACTCTAAAGCCAGCCTGACAGCCTTGGTACAGCACACCCGGCTGCAGTAAGGCCGGTCCTTTTCCCGGGAGCCCACGCACTGGATCAGAACGATATTCTGCGCGTTTCGGACCTGCGGGTCGCCCGCCGCCAGCGCCTCATTCAGCTCCAGATAAGTGAATACGTTGGGGTTCTTCCCGTACAGGTATTCGGCCGGTTTATATTCTTCCGCCCCGGTGGCGATAATTGTTACACCGTGCTGGATCTCTTCGCCCGATTCCAGAGTAGTGACGAAGTTACCTACGTAACCGGAAACCGCCCGCACCCCCGTGCCGGTGTAGATCTTGATCCGGGGATGCTGATTGACCTTTTCAACTAGCCCGGTCAAAAAAGCCGGAATGTCTTCGTTGTTTAATCCTTTCTTGATCCGCCGGGCGTTGCCGCCCAACCCGGCTTGCTTTTCCACCAGGTGAACCTGATAGCCCATCTCGGCCAGGCTTAAGGCGGAAGTCATCCCGGCGGGGCCGCCGCCGATGACCAGCACCGCCCTGGTCATCCCTGCGGTCACCTGGGGAATGGGTTCCAAAAGGGCCGCCTTGGCCACGACCATCTTCACCAGGTCGATGGCCTTTTCGGTGGCCTTCTCCGGCTCGTGCATGTGCACCCAGGAGCACTGGTCGCGGATGTTGGCCATCTCAAACAGGTGGCGGTTTAAACCCGCCTCCCGCATCGTTTCCCAGAAAAGCGGCCGGTGCGTCCGGGGGCTGCAGGAAGCAATGACCACCCGGTTCAGGTTGTGCTCCTCGATCTTCTGCTTCACTTCGGCCTGGCTGTCCTGCGAGCAGACGTAGAGGTATTCGCCGGCGTAAACCACGTTCGGGAGCTTTTCGGCCTCCTCGACCACCTTCGGGACGTTGACCACGCTGCCGATGTTCACGCCGCAGTGGCAGACGAAGACACCAATCCGCGGGGGTTCGCCGGAAACGTCCCGCTCGGGCGGAAATTCCCTTTCCTTCACCAGCGTGCCCCGGGATTCAGCGAGCAGGCTGGCCGCCGCGCCGGCCGCCGCACTGGCCTGCATGACCGTTTCGGGAATGTCCTTGGGGCCGCTGTGCACTCCTGCCGCGTAAATGCCTTCCTGACTCGTGTCCACGCCGGTCAAAGGAGCAAGCCTGGCGAAACCGTAGCCGTCCAGCGCCAGACCCAATTTCTCGCCTAATTCTTTCGTCCCCGGCGACGGCTCCAGGCCGACGGAGAGAACCACCAGGTCGAATTCCTCGGTGGTGACGGAGCCGTCCTCGTTGGCGAAACGAATCAGCAGGTTCTTATTTTCGTCCCGCGTCTCCTCAATCGCGTAAATCCGCGAGCGGATAAACCGGACGCCCAGTTCGTCCTTGGCGCGGTTGTAGTACCGCTCAAAACCTTTGCCGTAAGTGCGCATATCCATGTAAAAAATGGTGGTCTCCAGGGGGTCTTTGCTGTGCTCCTTGGCGATGACCGCCTCTTTAATGGCGTACATGCAGCAGACGGCGGAGCAGTAGTCTTTTTCGATGCGCACGTTCCGGGAGCCCACGCACTGAATCCAGGCGATGCGCTTCGGTTCTTTGTGGTCGGAGGGGCGCACCAGGTGGCCCTGGAAGGGGCCGGAGGCGCTTAAGACCCGCTCGAATTCCAGGCTGGTCAGCACGTTGGGGAACTTGCCGTAGCCGTAGTAGTCCAGCACCTCGGGGCTGAACCGCTTAAAGCCGGGACAGCTGATAATCGCCCCCACCTTGACCTGGATGATCTCCTCTTCCATGGAATGGTCGATGGCTCCCGCCTGGCAGGCGTCCTCGCAGGCGCCGCACTCGATGCAGTTTTCCTTGTCGACCACGTAGGCGTTCGGGTACGCCTGGGCGTAAGGCTTGTAAATCGCTTTCCGCTCCCCCAGGCCCTGGTTGAATTCCGAAGGCACGTCGATGGGGCAGGCCTCGGCACATTCCCCGCACCCCTTGCATTTTTCAATGTCCACGTAGCGGGGGCGCTGCCGGATGGTCACGGTGTAGTTGCCCGCTTCCCCTTCAATGTCTTCCACGTCGGAGCAGGTATAGATCTTGATGTTCAGGTGCCTTCCGCATTCCACCAGTTTGGGGGAAAGGATGCACATGGAGCAATCGTTGGTGGGGAAAGTCTTATCCAGCATCGGCATGGTACCGCCGATGGCGGGGGAGCTTTCCACCAGGTACACATAATAGCCGGCTTCCGCGAGATCGAGCGAAGCCTGGATGCCGGCGATACCGGCGCCAACCACCAGTACCGCGCCAATTTTCCCGTCCGCCATAAAACTAACTCCTACCCCTTTCTCCTTCCGGATTTAATTAGTTAAGTTACCAGGGTACAAAGTCCACTGGCACTCCCTTTGCCCCTTTGTACCTCTGTGCCTTTTTCCTTCCCTTCCTTTGTGCCTCTGTGCCTTTGTGCCTTTGTCCCTTTCCTTAGTACTCCGCCGGCAGGCGGTCCAGTTCGGCCTTGGTAAAGACCGGCCCGTCCTTGCAGACGTACTTGGGGCCTACGTTGCACCGCCCGCACATCCCGATGCCGCATTTCATCCTGTTTTCCAAAGACAGGAGGATGCGCTCGGGAGGAAAGCCCAACTCTTCCAGGACAGGCATGGTAAACTTAATCATCACCGGCGGCCCGCACACGATGGCGTAGGCGTTTTCCGAGCAGGGCGCCACTTCCTTCGTGCAGGCGGGAACGAAACCGACCTTTTTATCCCAACCCTCGCAAGGGGCGTCGATGGTGCAGACCAGGTTGAGGTCGGAACGCTTTTCCCATTCGGCCAACTCCTCCTTGTAGAGCAGCAGGCCGGGGTTTCTGGCGCCGTAAATCACCGTCAGGTCGCCGAAATCCCCCCGGTGCTCGGGATGCAGGATGTAGGTGACCAGCGAACGCAGGGTGGTAAAGGCAAAACCGCCGCCGATGACGACCACGTTTTTCCCTTTTAACTTTTCAATGGGATAGCTGTTCCCCAGGGGTCCGCGCACGCCCAGAATGGCGCCTTCCGGCATGGCGTGGAGCGCCGTCGTCACCACCCCCACTTTGGCCACGGAAAACTTCAAAAACCCCTTCTCCGTGGGAGAAGAAGCAATGCCGAAGGGGGCCTCCCCCTTGCCGAAAACGCAGATCTCCACAAACTGCCCCGGCAGGTAGAAAAAAGACTGTTCGTCTTCCTCCTTTAAAAATTGCAGGGTAAACGTATGGATCAGCCGGTCGTCGGTTTCAATAAAATGCTTGACCAGTTTTACCGGTATGGGCACGTATGGGTTGCTCATTTTTCATCTCCTCCCGCCCCCTGGATATCTGCTAAAACCTGGCGGATATCGATATTCACCGGGCAGCTGACAATGCACCGGCCGCAGCCGACGCAGGCCACCGCCGCGAAATTGTCCGTGAAATACTTGAACTTGTGCATGAAACGCTGGCGGAAGCGCTCCTTTTGCGTCGGGCGGGGATTATGCCCGGACCCGTGCAGGGTAAAAAGACCGAACATGCAGGCGTCCCAGTTGCGGATCCGGCAGCCGGCCGCATCCTTCGCTTCGTCCACAATGTCGAAGCAGTGGCAGGTGGGGCAGCTGTACGTACAGGCCCCGCAGCCCAGGCACCTTTCGTACACCAGGTCCCAAACGGGGTCGTGGTAATTTCCGTCCATCTTTTCTTTCAAACCCGCCAGGTTGATGGTGCAGCTGATTACAGCCGCTTCCTTCACTTTGGCGGCGGCGGCCCGGTCGTCCTCACCGGCCGGCGGCAGGTTTAAGCCGGCCGCAAAATCCTTTCCTTTTGCGCTGACCGCCTCAACCACATACTGATCACCGGTGTCGACCAGCAGCAGGTCCAGCCCTGCGGTACCGAAGGGGCCGCCGTTTAAAGAAGTGCAGAAACAGGTGGTCCGGGGCTCATTGCAGCCCAGGCCGACCAGCACGGTATTGTCCCGCCGGGTCAGGTAGTAGGGGTCCCGGTATTGATCGCCGCAAAAAACTTTATCCAGCAAGAGAAAGCTTTGCGCATCACAGGGACGCAGGCCGAAAATCACTTTCTTTCCGGTATCCAGGCACTCCTGCAGGTCCGCCGCCGCATCCCCGACGGCGTAGGTGAAAAGGGCCTCCGTGGGAGGGAAAAGGACCTCCTTGGGCGGGATCACTGAATTGCCGTAGCTAAAATCGGCTTCGGCCCCGCTCCGGATCGGTGCAAAGTAGAAATCAAGCCCTTTCTTGACGGGCGCAAACACCTGGTACTGCCCGGCCAGCCGGTCAAGAAGCGCGTTCAGTTTACTTTTCTTGATGATCATCCTTTTCACCTCACTCCTTCACCAGGAATGCCTGCGGGTCGTTCGGGGCAAACGTAGTTAAAGCAGGTTTGCGCTCCAGATCGACGCCCGCTTCGTAACCAAACAAATCTTTCACGTCTTTGACCACCTTCCGGGTCAGGACGGACAGCTTCAACCCCACGGGGCAGGCCCGCTCGCAGGCGCCGCAGTCGGCGCAGCGCCCGGCCAGGTGAAAGACCCGCACGGC
The DNA here is from genome assembly GCA_040755215.1 of Bacillota bacterium. Taxonomy (GTDB): domain Bacteria; phylum Bacillota; class Desulfotomaculia; order Desulfotomaculales; family Nap2-2B; genus JAIMBK01. Next base: position 5,283 of record JBFMBG010000049.1, read on the forward strand.
CTGAAAGAGCAGGTTGTCCTGCGTTTGCGCCGCTTTCCCGATCCACTGCGGAGTGGAGCAATCCACAAAGCACTCTTCGCAGTAGCACAGCGGGCAGGCCTGGCGGCAGGCGTAGCAGCGGATGCAGCGGCTGAGCTCTTCCGCCAGGAAAGCCCTGCGCTCCGCGGCCGGCAGCGCTGCGAAGGCCTCCACCGCACTGAAATCGCTTGCCGGCTTTTCCGGCACCCGTTCGCCGGCCAGCTCATCGTAAATGACCGGGTTGGGGCAGGCGCAGGCCAGGCAGGTATCGTGAAGCGTTTCGGCCAGGGGAACGGTCTTTTCAAAATCCTTTCCCTCCAGCACCAGCGCGCCGGGCTCTAACCGGGCCGCCAGCAGTTCCCGGCCTTCCAAAAGCGCCCCCACCTTCCGGCGGTCAATCATGCCGGCGCAGGGGACCCCGATGATGTATAAATTTTCCCGGTTGATTTGATTCTCCTGGATCAGCGTAACAATCGCCCGCGTGTCGCAACCCTTGGCCACCACCGCCGTTTTCCCCTTTCGCTTCGGCAGGTAAACGGCCAGGTTGTTTTCACACGTCTGGTCCCAGATCAACTTTCCCGCGTCTTCCGGACGGCGGACAAAGCAGGGGGTGCTCCGGAGGGGCAGACTTCCCGCGCCAAAACCCAGCACCAGCTCCACCCGTCCCTCGGCCAGCAATCTTTTCGCCGCGTCCTGGATTAAGCCGGTGATTTGCATCCGCAACAACCCTCCCCGCTTTTTTCTGCCAGTCCTTGATTGGGCCCGAGTTTTTTCACCTTTTCGGTCACTTCCTTGATTAATTCGGCAAACCGGCCTCCTTCGGAAGCCGAAACCCAGGCGAAATTAACCCGGCCTTCCTCCACGCCCAGGTAATCCAGCAAGTTTTTCAACAGGGCGAATTTTCTCCGGGCCACCAGATTGCCACTAACATAGTGGCAGTCGCCCGGGTGTCACCCGGAGGTGAGCACACCGTCGGCCCCGTGCCTTAGTGCGCTGATGATAAACAACGGATTGACCCGGCCCGCGCAGGGCACCCGGACCACCCGGACGTTCGGCGGATACTGAATCCTGCTTACACCGGCCAGATCCGCCCCCGCGTAACTGCACCAGTTGCACAAAAAAGCCACTATTTTCGGTTCCCAGTCCATCTTGGCTTCCCTCCTCTCCCCGCTATAACGCCTTGACCATAGCCATGATCTGGTCGTCGGTAAATCCTTTCACGTTGATCGCCCCGCAGCGGCACGACGAAGCGCAGGCCCCGCAGCCCTTGCAGAGGGCTTCGTTGACCTTGGCCACTCTTTCCGCCGGATCCACGGCCACCGCCTTCGCCGGACAAACCGCCTCGCACAAACCGCAGGCGGTGCACTTGCGCCTGTTCACGTAAGCGCACTTTCCTTCCACCACGACAACGTCCCGAGCCAGCACGGTGGCGGCGCGGGCGGCGGCGGCCTTGGCCTGACAGATGTTTTCTTCCAGGTTCTTGGGGCCGTGGGCCAGACCGCAGATAAACACACCGTCGTTGCTGGAGTCGACGGGGCGCAGCTTCATGTGCGCTTCCAGGAAAAAGCCGTCTTCGTTCAGCGGCACCTTAAACAGCTGGGATAACTTGCTGTTTGCCGCCGCCGGCAAAATGGCCGTCGCCAGGCCTACCAGATCGGCTCTAATCCGCAGGGGAACCCCCAGGATGTGGTCGGTCACCGTTACGTTCAGGCAATCCTCCGCTGCTTCCACCATCGGTTTACAGGCGGGTTCGTAACGGACGAAAACGACCCCCTTTTCCCGGGCCTGCTGGTAATATTCTTCATAGAAGGAGTACGTCCGCATGTCGCGGTACAAAATGTACACACCCATTTCAGGGTTCATTTCCTTTAACTGCAGGGCCGTTTTGATGGCCTTCGTACAGCAAATCCGGCTGCAGTACATCCTTTCCTCTTCCCGCGAACCCACGCACTGGATCAGCACCACGCTTTTGGCGCCGCTCACCCGGGGATCGCCGGCGGCCAGGGCCTCGCCCAGTTCTAAAAAGCTCAGCACCCGCTCGTCCTGGCCGTAGAGGTACTCGGCCGGCCGGTACTCTTCGGCGCCCGTGGCAATCACCGCCGCGCCGTGCTGAATTTCTTCGCCGGAAGAAAGGGTGGTCACAAAGTTCCCCACGAACCCGGATACGTCTTCCACCGTGCAGCCCAGATGGACCTTGATCAGCGGGTGCTTTTCCACCTTTTCGATCAGCCCGGCCAGGTAACCTGGTACGTCTTCTCCTTTAAAGCCCACCTTGATCCGGTTGGCCAGGCCGCCCAGGCGGCTCTCTTTTTCCACCAGATGCACCTGGTAACCCTGTCCGGCGAGCTCTAAGGCGCAGGTCATCCCGGAAACTCCGCCCCCGATGACCAGGGCGCTGTTCGTCATGCCCAGCGCAGACTGCTTCACCGGCTCTAAAAAGGCGGCTTTGGCAACCGCCATTTTCACCAGGTCTTTGGCCTTGGCGGTGGCTTTGGCCGGCTCGTTCATGTGCACCCAGGAGCACTGGTCCCGGATGTTGGCCATTTCAAACAGGTGGGCGTTTAAGCCCGCCTCCCGCAAGGTCTCCTGGAAGAGCGGCTCGTGCGTGCGGGGGGTGCAGGAGGCCACCACCACCCGGTTCAGGTTGTTTTCCAGGATTGCCTCCCGGATGATGTTTTGGGCGTCCTGGGAACAGCTGTAGAGGTTTTCCATGGCAAAAACCACGTTGGGCAGGGTTTTGGCGTATTCCACCACTTCCGGGACATTAACCACGCTGCCGATGTTGATGCCGCAATGGCAGACAAAAACACCGATCCGGGTGGGCTCGCCCAGGACGTTTCTTTCGGGGGGGTAGGTTTTCGTCTTCACCAGGGTGCCGCGGGCTCCCGCCAGCATCACTTCCGCGTCCCCGGCGGCCGCGCTGGCCTGCATCACCGTTTCCGGAATATCGCACGGCCCGCGGAACGCCCCGGCCACGTAAACTCCCCCCCGGGCGGTTTTTACTCCCGTCAGCGGGAGAGGTTCGCAGAAATTATACTCGTTGACGATCAGCCCCAGCTTTTGCGCCTGCTCGCTGAAGTCCGCCGGGGCTTGCAAACCAATGGAAAGCACCACCAGGTTAAAGCGGTCGGTCCGGAGGCTGCCGTCTTCGCAGGCGTACCGGACGAGCAGGTCGCCGCTGCCGTCATCCACTTCCTCCACGGCGTAAATCCGCGAGCGGATAAACTTTACACCGTGCTCCCGCTCGGCCCGGACGTAATATTTCTCAAAGTCCTTGCCGTAGGTCCGCATGTCCATGTAAAAGATGGCCGTTTCCAGTTTGCCGGGGCTGTGTTCTTTGGCAATCACCGCTTCTTTGATGGCGTACATGCAGCACACCGCCGAGCAGTAGCCCAGTTCGTTGCGCACGTTCCGGGAGCCGACGCACTGAATCCAGGCAATCTTTTCCAGCTCCCGGTGGTCCGACGGGCGGATCAGGTGCCCGCCGAAGGGGCCGGAAGCGCTTAAAATCCTCTCAAACTCCAGGCTGGTAATCACGTTCGGGTATTTTCCGTAGCCGTAATAATCGAGTTCGGCGGCGTCAAATTTGGTAAACCCCGGGCATAAAATGACGGCGCCGACGCTTAACTCCAGGACTTCGTCTTCCATGCCGTGATCGATCGCCCCCGCCTGGCAGGCTTCCTCGCAGGCGCCGCATTCCAGGCAGTTTTCCTTGTCGATGGCGTAGGCGTTCGGGTAGGCCTGGGCGTATAATTTATAGATGGCTTTGCGCTGGCTCAGTTTCTGGTTGAATTCGTCGTCGACGTCCTGGGGGCACTCTTCGGCGCAGGAGCCGCAGCCGGTGCATTTATCGATATCTACGTAGCGGGCGTGTCTCTTCACAATCGCTTTAAAGTTGCCGGGCTCCCCCTGCAAATCCAGCAATTCCGATCCGGTGAGGATTTCGATGTTCAGGTGCCTGCCGCATTCCACCAGTTTGGGTGAAAGAATACACATTGAACAATCGTTGGTCGGAAAGGTTTTATCCAACATGGGCATGGTCCCGCCAATGGCCGGCGCCTTTTCCACCAGATAGACGTAGTAGCCGGCCTCGGCCAGGTCGAGAGAGGCTTGAATCCCAGCGATCCCGGCGCCGACGACCAGAACGGCGCCAACGTTCTGACTGCTCATTTACCGGATCACCTCGTCTTTTCGTTCGTTAATCCTTCAGTAAGAAAAAATCCTTCCGTTATGATAACTTTAAAGTGAAAACAATGTCAAGCTTTTTGTCCTCCCACCGGTGTCCTTTATCGTTTCAGCCGTCGGGCTGTTTTTGTTCAGCGTCGCTCCGCTGCTCCGGGATCATGGCGAGTCGTTGCCCCGTTCACTCCGATGCTCCACGCCGGCGTTCCGCATATGTCGTTCGCCGGGGCAACCGCCTCGCCATTCAAGTCTCAACGTGATATTTTACCTATTCTTTTCAAAATTTGATATCCGACTGACGATGATCAATATTACCCGCCTTTGCACATATGTCGCTCCGCTTGAACTAAAAACAGCCCTCCACCTGGGTATAAAACGATATCGGAACTTTTCCTAGCCGAATATAATTTAAGCGGCGGCCTCTTTTCTGGCTTCCGACTTCCGGCATCCGACGACCGACGACTGACCCTACCTTTGCCGGAAGGTTTTGGTAAACGAATCGCAGTAAATATCCTTGTTTAACAGGATATTGGCCGCGGCGACGGCGTCCAGCAGGGCGTCGTCTTCCAGGTCGACGATGGCGGAATCCAGGCCCGCCGCCATGGACATGACCAGGAAGGTACGGTTGAGCAGGTGCCGGTCGGCGCAACGCTGGGATACGTTGCTTAAGCCCATGGTCGTCTTGGGCGGGGGATCGGCCAGCATCTTAATCTGCCGCAGGGCCTCCAGCACTTCCGGGCCGTGCTCCTGGCCCACGTTGCAGGGGAGGACCAGCGGATCGATGAAAAGATCTTCCATAGGAATCCCGTTGGCGTCGGCGTTGACGACAATTTCCATGGCCAGGGCGGCGCGGTCGGCGGCGCTCTTGGGCACGCCCTTTTCGTTCATCGCCAAGCCGATGATGGCCGCCCCGTACTTCGCGGCCATAGGCATGTAGATGTCCATCTTCCACTGGTCGGCGGTGGTGGAATTAATCAGCGCCTTTCCTTTATGCACCGCCAGACCTGCTTCGATGGCCTCCGGGTTGGTGGAATCGAGGCAGCAGGGCAGGTCGACCGTTTCCTGGGCGATTTTCACCAGCCATTCCATGACGGCCGGCTGATCCTTGGCGTCGACCGTGGGGCCGGTATTAATGTCCAGAAAAGCGGCGCACCGCTCAAACTGACGTTTTGCCCAGTACCGGACGGGCTCCGGATCGCGGTTTAAAATGGCTTCCCGGATATCTTTAAACATTCCGTTGATTCGTTCACCAATTAAAAGCATTAGGCTAAGCCCCCTTTAATTTAATTTTTTAATACACGTTCGGTTCCATCATTTTCGCGATGTGCGCCCGGAACTGTTTCATGGATTCCGGATGCCGCAACACCATGATGGCACCGCCGGCCTGGGCAAAGGTGGTGGCCGTCAAGGTTTCCCAGAGGATGGCCCGGCGCGCCTGGTCGCCCCAATCCGGAGCCTCTTCGGTCGTGCTTTTGGCCTCTTTGCTCTTCCAGGCCTCCTGGCCGACAAAGCAGATTACCGGCATGGCCAGCATTTTATCCCCCGTCAGGGCGCCTATTCTGGCCCGCTCCATAATGGAATAAGCGTACTCAAGGCCGTAGCCCAAAGCCCCCACCAGCGGGTCAATGGCGATGCGGTTGGCCGCCAGGTTCATTTCCGTAATCAAAATGTTTAGCTGCTTGGCCAGGTTGATGTCCAGGGGCGAAGAAGCGATGATGTTATGGCCGTGAACCATGCAGGTGGCCGTGATTGTTTTGTAATTTTCCAGTTTGGCGCAGCCGAGCAAGCAATTTTTCCCGCTTAAGGCCTCGCCAACCGCTTCGATCACTTCTGCGTCCTTGGCCTCTACGCCGCAACCGACAACGATTAAAGGGGTCTTCACAGCTTCCGCCACGGCCTTCGCGGTTGCGGCGCACTCCGCCGGGCTGCTGTTTTTGTTGTCCGGATGCGCGCTCATCAGGGTCAGGCAGATCAAATCCGCCCCGTATTCTTCGCACTTTTTGGCCCAGGCGACGGGGTCGTTTAACACCCCGGCAAAGGCGGAGGTAAGCACTTCCGGCCAGCCCACCGGTTCCATATCCCATACTTCCAGGGCCACTACCGGTTTATTCGGGATCTGGCCTTCAAAGTGCAGAAAGGGCAGGGTGGTTTCGCCGCCCACTTTCACCACATTTGGTTCCGTACCAATTACCAGCTCGTTTACCTGGCTGGTCCACTTTTCTTTCGCAATGGTCACTGCCACGATTATCTCTCCCTTCCAAAATTAATGCACCTGGTTAAAGAATTGCTGCCTTGCGCATGATCCCGGTCACAGCCGCCACGGCCGGCGAATCGTCGGGCAAAGTGAGCAAAGGCTTGCTTTTTAAGTCGTATTCCGCAACCTGCTCATCCAGGGGAATGGTGCCGATTAACTCCAGCCCTGTGCGCTTAATTTCGTCCGCCAGCGCCTCCGCCGACCCGTTGGCCGCTTTACTCAACACCAGGAACATCTTTTTGACGTCCAGGTTTAAACTTTCTACCAGGTGTTTAATTCTCCCGGCGGAACGGACCCCCCGGGCTGCCGGGTCGCTGGTGACAAAAAGGATATCCACATTGCTCGTGGTGCGCCGGCTCAAGTGCTCCAGCCCGGCTTCGTTATCCATCACCACGTAAGGGTAATTACCCGCCAGCTGCTGGATAAAACCCTTTAACAAGTTGTTGGCGTAGCAGTAGCAACCGGGTCCTTCCGGGCCGCCCATGACCAGCAGGTCGAAGTCGTCCCCTTCGGCCAGGGATTGGTGCACCCGGTAAGATACGTACTGGTCCTTGGTCATGCCGGCCGGCAGGGGCTCCAGGTTATTGTTGATCCGGGCCAGCATTTCGGCGATGGTATCTTCCACGGCAATCCCCAGCGCCTCGTTCAAATTGGCGTTGGCGTCGGCGTCCACGGCCAGCACGGGGCCTTTTTTCGCCCGGATTAACTGCCTGATCAGCAAAGCCGCCAGCGTCGTTTTGCCCGTCCCGCCCTTACCGGCAATAGCTAAGGTTATTGCCATCACAATCACTTCCCCGACTCTATTTTCCAGCCTTATTATTTTCTTCAGGCGGGCCGCAGATCATAAACCCAACATGTTCAACTTCTCACTTCCAACCTCTCACTTCTCACTTCTCCTATGCGCTCCAGCGCTGCTTGATGAACGAAGGAATCGCCGAAGATTCCCGCGGCCCCACAATGACCTCCCAGCCGGAGAGCTCCTGCAGCTTGCCGCTCAAAACGGCCACGCCGCCCGGGATAATCACCTTGCGGTGCTTGACCTTCTCGGCAATACCCGAATTCTTCAACATCTCGGTAACCTTTTCCGGGGTGAACTTTCCGGCGGCCCAACCGGTCAGCACGGAGATGCCGTCCGTATCGACGGGCAGGATGTAAGCCGGCACCCGGGAAGCCTCCACGTCTCCGGCCACGCAGAAGTAGGTTAACGAGAAGTTGGTGGTTACGTATACAGGGGAGTCGGGACCGGGTGTGCCTATTTCGTAAATCTTGGATTCTACGGCAATCGGCTTCTGGGGATCGGTGTAAATGTTCAAGCGTAAAGTAATCAAAGGCAGGATGTCCGCCGGGTCGGCGGTGGGCAAAACCACGATCCCGGCGTATTTGGCAATGTACAACCCGGCATCGATCACCGCCTGGATGGGGTCCCCGTTCACGGCGTAAGTGATGGTCGGGTAGCCGAAAGGCCGGAAGCGTTTTAAGGCCTGGCGGCGGATCTGGGTCTGGTCGGCCAGCACTTTATTTGCTTCCCGCGCTCCGGAATCCAGGATCAATTGCCTGTGCCCGAGGGCAACAACTTTCTCCACCAGTTCGGCCAGTTCGTTCAGATCGCCGCCCTTGACCACCAGCGGAACGCCGTATTTTTTGGCCAGGTTGGTCATCGCCTCGTAGTTGGCAGCGGTAGCGGAAGCCACCAGCGGCCTCAATGCCCCCACGGCTTCCAGCGCCTTCTCGACGGCAGCCGGGTCCTCGCTCAGCAAAATCAACGGGAATTCCGTCTTTTCGGCGGCGGCTTTCGCCGCTTCGGCGAATTTGGCGGCATCTCCGGAAACGTTCTGCAAAGCCACCAGGTTGACGTTATGAATCTGGCCCACGCGGTCGAAAACGAGCTTGTTGACCTGGGCCACTTTCGCCGCCACGTCCTCCGTGTCCGCCACGGAAATGGCGATCCCCGTGGGATGCTCGAACCGCTTGTCATGGCGGAACAGCACCGTTTCGTTGCCCAGTTGCAATTCGCGGCTCCCCGTCCCGATCTTGACCAGGGCAATGGGCGGCGCGGAGGCGGCGTCGAGCGCTTCCTTGGCCGCCTGGCTGACGTGCGGGCACTGGTCCAGGCTGGCCTTCCCGCTGGCCAGGGCCATGGCGAAGGCCAGGCAGGTGGGATGGCCGCAATCCTTGCAGTTTGTTTTGGGAAGCTGTTTAAAAATCTCCAAACCGGTTAAACCCATTTCTCCTTCTCCTTCCTCCAAGGTTTTCTTGGTAAGTTAAAACATGCCCGGAGGACACCTGTTTTTTGAACAGATGTCCTCCTCCCAAACGGGCTCTTTGCCTGGCTGTTCGTTTGCCGTCGCTTAAGAGCTCCGGGCCGACCCGGCACTCAGCCTTTACGTAAGTTTACTTTAATGATTTCCGTGCCGGCTTAGAATTGGAAACCAAACAACAGAAAACAAAAGCTGGTTTAAGCTGAGTGCCGGGGCTTGGTTCGGAGCGAACCAGGCAATTGAGAAGTGAGAGGCGGGAGGTGAGAGGTGAGATTTTAAAATTCCCACTTCCAACTTCTCACATCTCACTTCTCAGTCGCGCTGCCGGTTCGCTAACCTCCGCCGTGTCTTGTTGCCGGCGCCTTTAGCCCGGCAATCACTGGTAGTTCGTTCTTGAATGCCCTACTGTTCCAGATCGCCCTGCCTGATGGCGAAGTAATCCGATTACCGGTGAGTGCCGGGTCGCTCCTTGCAAACGAACAGCCAGGCCGAAAATTTTCCGTTTCTCCACGGAGAGACCACAAGCTCACTAGAGCACTACATCAGCGGATCCATGGCCAGCGCCGGGTGCCCTTTTTCCTCCAGGAAGGGCAGGATCTCCTCGCCGGTGACGCCCACTGTTTCGTCGGCGATCTTGTCGACGAAGTCCTTGCCTAAACCCCAGTACTGCTCGGCGGCTTCTTCCAGCATCGGCCGGAGTTGCTCTTTTAAGGCTTTGGGCATCCAGACCAGCCGTCCCAGGCCCCCGTCGGCGGGGACGAACTTGCGGGAGGCTAAATACGATTTGCCGATGCCCATGAAGCCGGGCATCTGCGCGCCGCCGCCGATCATGCCGGCCATGGTGGAGAAGGTCATGCCCGAGGGGGTCATCCCCGGGTGCTCCCGGTTGACCACCATGAAGCCGTTGCACTCCGGCACCATGGTCAGGATGCACTCGAAGCAGCCGCAGGAGGTCATCGGGTACTCCATGATGGTGTAGAAGTTGACTCTTTCGATGGTGCGCTGGGAGTTCTTGTAGACGAACTCGTTAAAGGCCTCCCACTGCCCTTTGACCTCGTCGATGATCCCTTCTTTGGGGATCGGCTGGTTGACGCCGTGGGGGTTGATCTCGTAAGCCGCCTTGGCGTCCAGCCAGCTCACCGCGCCGCACAGGCCCACCCGCTCGGGGGCGATGACGCAGACGTGGGTGGGGGCGAAGGACTGGCAGAGCAGGCAGGAGTAGAAGGTGTCAATGGTTTCGTCCTGCAGCTGCTTTAAGCGGTCGTCGCGCTTTTTGTAGTAGCCGCGGGCCATTTCCCTTAACTCCAGCACTTTCTGCTCATCGGTGTAGATGGTCACCTGCACGCGGTCGACCACGGCGGCAAACTCGGCCTTGAACTTGGCGTAGAGGATGTTGCCGATGTGCTTTAAGCGGAAGCCCTTGGCAAAGGCTTCTTTGCTGATGCGCACCCACATGATGTCGCGCTGGGCCACGTGCCAGAGACCCTCGCCGTAGTTCATGAAGTAGTGGATGCGGCGCTCCAAGACCGGCTCGAAGTCTTCCTGCATCTTGCGGCCGTAGACGTCCACCACGATCCCGATCGGCATGGCGCCGCCCGCTTCCACGGTGTCGATGTCGGGGCCGATGACTTCCACTTTCCCGTCTTCCACTTCCTCGGCGCCCACCATGCGGACCAGCTCGAAGCTGGGGGTGCGGGTACCGCCGAATTCCACGTACATGTCCTTTTTGCGGATGCTCTCGCCCTCGAAGGCCGGGCCGACGGTGATGGGGGCGTCGATTTCCACGTGGGTGATTTTGATCTCGCGCAGTTCCATGCCCAGCTGGATGGCTTTATCCAGGTCGGGCTCGGAGACGAACCAGTCCTTGATTTGTTTGTCTTCAGGCAGGGGCTGGTCGGTGATGACCGGGATGCCGATGTTGATGGCCCCCAGGGCGGCCGCCGTTTTGACCATGTCGTGCTCGCCCAGGTAGAGCACAAAGGCGCGGATCCGCCGGCGCTGGTAGTCGCGCTGGGCGTCCCTTTGCCCGGGGGGGATGCCGCCGAACATCATGCCGGCGCGCAAGGCGTAGTTGGCGCAGTGGACGACCTGGGTGAAGTTCCCCAAGGGGTAGGCGATTAAGTCGATCCCCAGCTTCACTCCTTCGTCCAGCAATTGTTCAATGACTTCGTCGCACAAAAAGAGCATGAAGCCCATGCCCATCAGTTTATTGACGGCTTTGGCGAGCTCCTTGGAGTCTTTCGCCCGGCCGATGATCAAAACTTCGCCGGGGATGGTCCAGTCCACCATTTTGGTCCCGTACTGGCGCACCACGGGGTCGCCGATAAAGCCCGTCCAGGGGGGGACGTGGAGGGGGTTTTCGGGGGTGTGGCGCAGGTAGCGGACGGCTTCGATGATGTCCGCGGCGTACCAGGTGGCTTCGCCGGCCAGCCGGGAGTTGGTGAAGCAGCGGAAGTCTTCTTTAAACTGGGCCCGCACCCGGTTCAAAACAGGGACGCAGTCGCCCAGGGTTTTGATTTCTTCGCCGCTTAAGCAGCGGATTACCGGCAGGTAATAGGCGGTGTCGGGGTAGCCTACCGGGTGGTTGGCGCCGTAGCGGCGGATGGCCTGGTTTAACAGGATCTCGGCGTAGCTGACGGCGGTAATGGCGCCTTCGTAGACTTCTTTGAACAGTTTTTTGGGCTCCTTGCCCGGTGTGATCGCGCCCTCAAAGATTTTATCGAAATTCATTTGCTCGGACATCTTGCTTCCTCCCTTCGTTTCCGTTCCCTTAATAGTTCTGGCACAAAGCGGTTTCCAGGTCCTCGGCGGTCTTCCGGTGGATGCCCAGTTTCCAGGCCCGGTATTCCAGAGCGTTTAGGATTTTCCGGGCGGCGACCTGGGGATCCATCTCGAAAATGAAGTAACCACCATAGACGTCGGAAGCGATCTGGGTGGCAATGCTGTAGAACAGGTCGCTCCCTTCCACGGGCGGCATGGAGCCGACGTGTACGGGGGCGCCCATGGTCACAAACCAGCAGCCGATGGAAACCGCTTTGCCGGTCATGGCTTCCGGGGCGGTGGCCACGAAGGGCACTTTGGGTGTATCCACGCCAAGCTGTTTGGCCATATCCATCCACAGGTCGGAGCAGCGGGTGTTGTCTACGCAGGAGCCCATGTGGAAAATGGGCGGCAGCGGAACGCTTAAGTTGGCCTTTTCGGCAAGCCGGGCCAGGAACTTTTTCAAGCCCGGGCCGGCCAATTCCATGGCCTCCGGGGCGAGCAGGCCCGCTTTGGCGCAGCCCTGCATGGCGCAGCCGGTGCCGATGGTAAAGACGTCGTTTTTAATCATTTCTCTGGCGATGGTCAGGTGGCTGTCGTCCTGGAAACGTTTTAAGTTGTTGCACCCGGCCATCAGCACAACGCCTTTTAATTCGCCGCTTAAGATGGCGTCGGTAAGAACGCTGACCGGATTGTCCGGGTTGACCGCGGCAAAAAGGTCGTAAAGGGCTTCCAGGCTCCACCCGGCCACGACTTTATGCTTGACGGCCGGAATGTGGTAGCGGCCGGGGTCTCTGCGCTTAAAGGCGTCGATGGCGATGCGCAGGGCCATTTTGGCGTTTTCCAGCGCGTTTTCGGTATTGTAGTCGATGTGCTGGGAGCCGGGGATCTTCGCCACCGGCGAGGTGGTGATGATCTGGGTGTGGAAGCACTCGGCCGCCGTCCGGATGGAAGGCATGATGCACTGGACGTCCACCACGAAGGCGTCCAGCACCCCGGTGACGATGGCCAGTTCGGCGGAGGCGTAGGAAGTGCACAAGGGGACTCCCCGGCGCATGAGCACTTCGTTGCCCGTGCAGCAGATGCCGACCAGGTTGATTCCCTTGGCGCCGGCCGCCCTGGCTTCCCCCTCCAGCTGCTGGGCGGCGTCGCAAATAATCTCGCTTAAAACGGGGTTGTGGCCGTAGAGAGCAATGTTGACCTTTTCCGGGTCCAGCACACCGAAGTTGGCTTCGGTGACCAGCGGCCGCGGGGTGCCGAAAAGGATGTCGGAAACGTCGGTGCCGATGTGCATTCCCACGTAATCGGAAAGCGAAACCCGCAGGGCGCTGAAGGTGATGTTTACCGGATCGTTGTCCATGCCCATGTGGGCCTGGTTGACCAGTTCGGAAATGGAGTTGTAGGAGCCGCTGGGCATAATGTTATGGGAGAAAAACTTTTCCTTGCGGTCTTCGGTAACGGTGGTCTGGATCCAGGTGGAATAGCCTTCGCCGTTCAGGCGGCGGAAATCCTCCAGGGCTGCTTCGGCTACCTCCCTGGCCAGCTGAAGGTCGCCTTTCCCTTCGCTGGAAATCCCAATGCGGGCGGCAATTTTCCTGAGTTTGGCAGGGTCCTTCACCTGGTAGTCGGAGGCCTTCCCCTCCGTCATTTTGTGCATGGTTTCGGTAAGGAAGTGGGCGTGCTCGTTGTGCGCCGCCGCTCCGGTGAGCAGCATCAACCCCGTACTGCGGGCGGCGATGGTCCAGGCGGAAGCACCGCAAATCCCCTTGCTGCCGGGCCCTTCATCGGCTTTAATCCGGCACGGTCCGGCCATGCAGAAACGGCAGCAAATTCCCCGGTAGCCGAACTGGCACTGGGGCTGCTGGGCCACCGTCCGCTCAAAAGCGGTCACTACGCCGCTCTTTTGGGCGACGTCAATTAATTCCAGCGCGCCGGGATCGACGCTTCTTTTCACTACCTTGGGTTCAGCTACCCGGGGCGCGTTCGAAGGTCGGCTGGTATGGTCTGGATCCCTGAATCTGGGCATTCATTTAACCTCCCTGGTTAAAATTTAGAGCAAGAAAATAATGGCCAAAATTTCCTGCTGCCAACTCTTCAGTTAACTGACCGGGAAAACAACGCTGGGCGCATCCCTCTCCCCGAAGGATGAACCCTTTCTTTGGCCTGGCCAGCAGCAGTTTTGGCCCCTCTATACAACTCCCCTCTCCCTTTCTCCATCACCTGCCTCACTTAAAATTTTCTCTTTAATTCTTTCTACGTCAGCCAGCAATCCTCCCCCAACACCCGCTGCCGTCGGCTCCATGGCACTCTCCCAAACGCTTTCGTCAAATTTAACCAGCCCCAGCACCTCGCCGGGCTGAAAACTGTTGACGATAAATTCTTTTTCCTTTTCGGAGCGGACCTTGTTGCCGATAATCTTTACCTTTTGAATTCCCAGGTCGGCAGACATCCTTTTCACGTGGCGGGCTGTGTTCACGCTGTTCCGGCCGGGCTCCACCACCACCAGCATCAAATCCACCCCTTTGGCGGTGCCGCGGGAAAGATGCTCGATGCCCGCCCCCATGTCCATCACGACCACTTCATCCTGATCGAGCAGCAGCGCGGAAACCAGGGCATGCAGAAAAGTATTTTCCCGGCAGTAACACTCGGAACCTCCCTTTTTGATTTCTCCCATCCGGAAAAACCGGATGTTCCCGAGACGGTACGCGTAATCCTCCAAAACATCGGTTACTTTGGGATTAAGGACGTAAAAAGCGCCCTGACCGCTTTTGGCGCGGATTACTTCTTTCATTTCCACAACCGGCCTGATCTGCAAGGCCGCCTCTTCGGGAATACCCAGCGCGGCGGCCAGGCAAGCGTCCGGGTCGCCATCGATGGCGTAAACCAGCCGGTGGGTGCAGGCAAAAGATTTCGTCAGCGCAGCGGCAATGGTCGTTTTGCCCACCCCGCCCTTGCCGGAAATGGCTAATTTCATCTGTTCACCTCTTTAATTTTTTCGCCGCCTGATAAAAAAATCCTGCTAACAATTTTTTAGCTTTATGATCCGTTTCGACGGAAGAGAGAAAAATCCTCCCCTCAAAATATTAAAATTGTGAACACAAGAAAAAAATCGGCGCTGCCGATTTTTGACAGGTAAATCAGCTTAATTTACCCTACCCCTGCTGCGGCGGTGGTTCCCCGCCCTGACCGGCGGTCTGTCCCGTTTGGGCCTCTAAACGGCTAATCCGCTCTTCCAGGGCCTTTAAGTCCTGTTTAGTGACAAAACCCACTTCTTCGCGGAACCTGTTTATTTCACTTCTGATTGCCTGGACTAAGGCTGCTCTTTCCTGCTCCCCCTTTTCGATCAGGTCGCGAAACACGCCTTTCGCTTCCTCGGCGCTGACCTGTCCTCTTTCGACCAGTTCTTTGACGATCTGTTCCGCCTTTTCGCGGGTCAGGGAAAATGCGCCGATCCCGGCCAGCGCCAGCTTCCTGAAAACGTCCTTCATGAAAACCCCCCTTTTCTCGCCAAATAAGAAACAAGTATAGCATATCCCGAAGAATATTTTATCATGCTTCGGAAAGATTGGGAATTGGGGGATTTTTTCTTTCACCCCCCAAATTTTGTCCTTTTCGACGTATATTATCAGCAGGGGTGAGGGCATAATATAAATACTCCGCTTTGGTGAGTTCTATCTCTCCCCAGTCCAGCAACGAGCTGGACTCTTTTTTTGGGGGCATTTAACCTTGACCGCTGGCTCAATTTGCGTTATGCTATCTTACGAAACGACTAATTATTTACATGACGTTCATAACAAGGATCAGAAAAGCCTGCTAACGCTGAGTTTATTTGCAATAACAATTTCCCTATAAATTTCCCTCAACTTTCAAACATTGGTCCGGATTTTTTAAAGTTAAAGAAATAAAAAAGATTTTATGGGGAGAGGTTGCCATGCATTTAATGGCGAAAGGGAAAGAAGAAAAACCGGCCAGAGAAGAAGAGGAGGAGCTGATCAGGGAAAAAACCCGGGAAATTCTCCGGCACTGCAATAACGGCCGCGCCAGCCTGATTCCCGTTTTGCAGCAGATCCAGGAAAGCCTGGGCTACGTTCCGGAAACAGCCATGGTGGAAGTGGCCAGGCGGTTGAATGTTCCCGAGGTAGACGTTTTCAGTATTGTCACCTTTTACAACCAGTTCCGCCTGCACCCCCCCGGCAGGCACCAGGTCAAAGTCTGCATGGGCACCGCCTGCCACATGAAGGGCGGCAAGATCATCCTGGACTGCTGGGAAAGGCGGCTCGGCATCGGGGTGGGCGAAACCACCGCCGACAGGGAATTCAGCCTGGAGCGGGTGGCCTGTGTGGGCTGCTGCACCATGGCACCGGTAACCCTGATCAACGATGTGGTCCATCCGAAAATGACCCCCACCCGGGTTGACGGCCTCCTGCACGCTCATCAAGTGGAAAAACAAAAAGAAGAGGGAGCAACCCCGTGAAGGCGGCCGGAAACGGAAATAACAAAAAGGAGATTGCCTTAAATTACCGCAAACTCCACCAGGAAGCCCGGGTCAGCTGGCAGACCCTCCGGCAAAAACCCCTCGTGCTGGTGGGAACGGCCACCTGCGGGCGAGCCGCCGGCGCCCTGCAAACGCTGCGCGCTTTTCAAAACGAAATCGCCCGCCGGAACCTGGACGCCCGGGCCGTGGAAGTGGGCTGCCTGGGGCATTGCTACGCCGAACCGCTGG
Source organism: Bacillota bacterium (assembly GCA_040755215.1). Lineage (GTDB taxonomy): Bacteria > Bacillota > Desulfotomaculia > Desulfotomaculales > Nap2-2B > JAIMBK01. The sequence goes on from JBFMBG010000049.1 coordinate 21,478, forward strand.
CCGTTATTTACAAAGAACCTTTCCCGCCCATCGTGTACGGTTACGTCACCGAAGGAATGGCGGCGCGGCTGGTGGAAGATTACCTGGTCAACGACGACCCCTGCCTGGAATTCGCCCTGGCCGCCCTGCGGCCTAATCCCCTGATTCCCGCCTTCGCCGACTTCCCCCGGGGTCAGTATGAAAACAAAATTATCCTGGAGCGCTGCGGGTTAATCAACCCCGAAGAAATCAGCCACTACCTGGCCCGGGACGGATACAGCGCCCTGGCGGCGGCGCTGCAGGCGGAACCGGCCGAAATCATCGCTGCGATCAAGGAATCCGGTTTGCGCGGGCGGGGCGGCGCCGGTTTTCCCACCGGCCGGAAATGGGAGCTGTGCCGGGAGGCGCCCGGCAGCCCCAAATACGTCATCTGCAACGCTGACGAAGGCGACCCCGGCGCCTTTATGGACCGCACCATCCTGGAATCAAACCCCCACTCCGTGCTGGAAGGGTTGATTATTGCGGCCTACGCCGTGGGCGCGGCCAAAGCTTACATTTACGTCCGGGCCGAATACCCCCTGGCGGTGGAGCGCCTCCGGACAGCCCTGCAGCAGGCCAGGAATAAAGGGCTCTTGGGCGAGCACATCCTGGGCGGCGACTTCAGCCTGGAGATCGAAATTTTCCAGGGGTCCGGGGCATTTGTCTGCGGCGAGGAAACCGCCCTGATCGCCTCCATGGAAGGAAACCCGGGCATCCCGCGGCACCGCCCGCCCTTTCCGGTCGTCTCCGGGTTAAACGGCCGGCCGACGGTCATCGACAACGTGAAAACTCTGGCCTACATCCCGCCGATTCTCAACAAGGGGGCGGAATGGTTCAAAGAAACCGGCACGCCGGACAGTCCCGGTACGGCTGTTTTCGCCCTGGCCGGCAAAATCATCAATACCGGCCTGGCCGAGGTGCCCATGGGAACCACCCTGCGCCAGGTGATTTACGACGTGGGCAGCGGGATCCCCGGCAGCAAGAATTTTAAAGCGGTGCAGATCGGGGGGCCCTCCGGCGGCTGCCTGCCGGAAAGCGCCCTGGACATGCCCATTGACTTTGACTCTTTAAGCGAGGCCGGGGCCATGATGGGCTCCGGCGGCATGGTCGTCCTGGACGAAGACGATTGCATGGTGGAAATAGCCCGCTTCTTCCTGGACTTCACCCAGAAGGAATCCTGCGGAAAGTGCACTTTTTGCCGCCTGGGCACAAAGCACATGCTGAATATTTTGGAAAAGATTACCAAAGGGCAGGGAAAACCGGAGGACATCGACCTGCTTTTGGAGCTGGCGGAAGACATCAAGGCCGGTTCGCTTTGCGGCCTGGGTAAAACCGCTCCCAACCCGGTGCTCAGCACCATCCGTTACTTCCGCGCCGAATACGAGGCGCACATTAAAGAACGCCGCTGCCCGGCCCTGATGTGCCAGGATTTAATCGCCTACTACATTCTGCCGGAAAAATGCGAGCGCTCCTGCGACGCCTGCGTGGGCGGCTGCCCGATGGAAGCGATTTACACCAACGAAGACCGGATCAAGGTCATCGACCAAACCAAGTGCGTCAAGTGCAAAAACTGCCTGGACGCCTGCCCGCCCCAGTATAAGGCCGTCATCAAGCTGTCCCCGCCGGAGCGGCTGGCTGAATACGCAAAAGGAAGGGAATAAGGAGAACACTCACGGGAAATGAGCAAAGTCATCTTCACCATAGACGGTAAATCAATTTCCGCCGAAGCCGGCGAGAAGCTTCTCTGGGCGGCCCTGGATAACGGCATCTTCATCCCGCACCTCTGCGCCATCCGGGAAGCCGGCGGCGACGTTCACGGGTCCGCCGCCTCCTGCCGGCTTTGCTTCGTGGAAATCGAAGGATACCCCCGGCCGGTGACCGCCTGCACGGAAACCGTCCGGGAAGGAATGGTGGTGCACACCCGGAGCCCGCGGGTGGACAGGCTGGTAAAAACGGGATTCGAGTTGCTGCTTTCCGCCCACCGCCTGGAGTGCGCCCGGTGTCCGAAAAATCGGGCCTGCGAACTGCAAAAAATCGCCCGGGAGCGGAAACTGCGGCTTAAACTCACGTGCCTGGAGCCTTTCGAAAGAAACCTGCCCGTGGACGACAGCCACCCCCTGTTTACCTACGATCCGAACAAGTGCGTGCTCTGCGGGCGCTGCGTCTGGGCCTGCCGAGAGCGCGCCGGAGTGGGGGTGCTGGGCTTTGCCTACCGGGGGTTCGAGCGGCGGGTGACCACCTTTGAAAACGTACCGCTGGCCCAATCGAAATGCACCGGCTGCACCGAATGTGTGCGTTTTTGTCCGGTAGGCGCTCTATTTTTCAAAAACGGCGTTGTGAAGTGAAAATAAATTTAGCCGCTTATTATTATATTTTTCCGGAAAAATCTTGCCCGATCACAAAAATCCTCTCCGGGTGGTTGCTAAAAGGGAGCCGTTATGCTATACTAAAGCTGTGTTAGCTGCGTTCTTAACATTAAAAATCCTGGAAACTTCCTGAGGACTCCCGGGTCACGGGATGTGGCGCAGCTTGGCCTAGCGCGCTTGCCTTGGGAGCAAGAGGACGGGGGTTCAAATCCCCCCATCCCGACCATTTTGGAGGTTTGAGGCAGGAAGTAAGAAGTTGGAATAAGGATAATGTGGACCGTTAGCTCAACTGGTAGAGCAGGCGACTCTTAATCGTCAGGTTGGGGGTTCGATTCCCTCACGGTCCACCAGAAAAACGAGAAATGGCAAGGGTTTCTGGATTGGAAGCTCTTGCCATTTGGCTTTTTTACGGTTACTTTGGGGAAAATTTGGGGAAAATGAACACCTGTTCGGGGTTTACACCTTGGGAGCGGGCTTGTTGGCGACAGGGCATGGGAAAGCCGCCGCAGAGCAACAAAGCAATTTAAGAAAAAATTGAGAAAATCCGCGTCCGGGGAGACCTTGGCAGGTAATTTTGACCAGAGGGGAAACCCGGCTTGCCGTATTGCGGCATTGCGAGCTCATCCGGGCTTTTAAAGACCGGGACAAGATCTATTTAACCAGGTGGGAAGCCTAGAAAACTCAAAAAGGCCGGCAGCCTAAAACCGCCGGTCCTTTTGTTGATCTGCGGTTTTTTCAGTAATGTTCACGTTTCGTTCTTCAGGGGCAGCGTAAAACTGGCCCCCGCCGGCGCGAAATGAAAACGCGGGCCGAAAAGGGCGGCCAGCCGGGCTATCACCGGCAGCCCGGTGCAGTGGTTAGCAGCCAGGAACGCCAGGTCCAGCTGCTGCAGGTAGGCGACGGTGGCGTCCCGCTGGGCGTCCGTCACCGGTCCCAGGTGGGTGCCGCCGATGACTCCGTAGATGCGGTTTTCGCCGGTCACTTCCCGGGCGTGTTCGCAAATGTTGACCAGGCCGGCGTGGGCGCAGCCCAGGATAATCACCAGTCCCTCCGGGGTAACGCAGTACAGGCTCAGGTCGTCGACCAGGGGATCGGGCGCTTTTTTCCCGTCCGCCAGGCAAAACAGGCGGCTGTCCCCTTCTTCGAAGGCGGTTTTCCGGGGCACTTCGCCGCTGGTAAAGAGGCCGGGGGCAATTTCCCGGGGCTCTTCCCCGAGAACAAAATCCGCCCCCAGGCTGGCCAGCTCCTCCCGGCAAAAAGGCACGCCGATGTAATGTTCCCGGGGCAGGGCGCCGTAGTGCGGAGCAAAGAAACCAGGGTGGGCGTAGACGGGCAATCGCCCCCGCCGGCGCAAAAAAGCGCGCATCCCCCCGGTGTGGTCGAAATGGCCGTGGCTGATTACCAGAGCATCCACGGACTGCAGATCCACCCCCAGGGCGGCGGCGTTTTCCACCAGTGCCCCCCGCTCCCCGGTATCAAACAGAATTTTCTTCCCGGCCCACTCCACAAGCATGGCCAGGCCCCATTCCCCCGTCAGACCCGCGGGGGCGCCGACGGTGTTTTCACTGAGCACCGTAATTTTTAACTCTGCTTCCGGCATCCGGGCATTCCCCTTTCCCCTTTCACTTTCACCTTTCTTACCATATTTTGTACGCCGGGCCCTGGTCTTAATCCTGCCGCATTGCCGTCCAGATTTGAAAAAACTGCCACGACCAGCTTATCAATTCGAAAAAGCGGCGCCTAAAAAATCACCAGGAAGAACCAGACAATCATAACCAGCTCAATCACCAGCTTTAACACAGTTCCGCCCAGCAGGCCGACCAGCGAACCCACTCCCGTCCGCAGCGCCTGGGTAAAATCTTTTCTCGCCAGGAATTCCCCTAAAAAAGCGCCCAGGAAGGGGCCCAGGATAATTCCGGCCGGCCCCAACAGCAGCGCGCCGGCAACCAGCCCGATGACGCTACCCCAAAGGGCTGCCTTTGAGCCACCGTAGCGGCGCACTCCCCAAACGCCGGCCAGGTAATCGATAAAAAAAGTCAGGGCCACCGCGACGGCCTGCCAGACGAAAAAACCCCAGGTCAACTGCGTAAAGCCGGTGAATAACCCGTACACCACCATCCCCAGCAGGATCAGCGGTGCTCCGGGAAGCACCGGCAACACGGTGCCGGCCAGGCCGGCCAGAAAAAGAATAATGGCGATAACGAGGCCGATAATACTCATTTAGTTTTCTCACCCATAGTTCTTATTTAACATACTGACCGTTTTGAGGCAAGTATTTTTAACTGATCGATACTGTCAAGTAAAAGTGGGTCGTATCCTTTAATTCCCAACGCAATTCAACCAGATTTAATTTTTAAACCAGAACATGGATCGAAAAAAATCCAAAATCGGTGGCAGCGGCCTTGACTGCCACCCCCCGCATGGTCAATAAAAAGTGCCGACGGGGGTGGCTCCGGGAAAATGTCAACAAAAGAAAAGCACCCCTTCGCCCTTTCCATTTTACCATGCGGGGGGACCCCGGCCGTCAAGGCTTCCCTGACGGCGCCGCACTAAAAAGCCTCCGAGGGTCCACCAAGAAAATGTTTTAAAAAAGCCAATCCAAAGTGAGCCGACCGATCAAAAGAGCAAGTTCCCGAGATCTTTGCTCCGGACCGCGAATAGCGGGCAAAGAAGCTTGTAACCATTGGCCAGAATCTTTCTTGCGCAAGCCGTCAGTTTCTCTTCTTGCCCAGTAACCATTCTGAACCTGTTTTTCCGAGGCCGCTGCCGGGGGTCCGGGCAAATGTAACATTTCTACCAGGGTTCCGTTCCGTTTGGCGCAGCGCACATGAGCCAGGTTATCCGCCCCCGCGAAAGACCAGGAAGCTCCCTGGTGTTTAAAGCGCCGGGAGATGGTGTGCCCTACGTTCGGTTCAATCGATCCCAGGCCCCGTGCATTTGAGGGTTTGGGACGGTCCCTGTCCCGCCAATCGGTGATC